>JAJRQN010000099.1 GCA_024280235.1 Bacteroidota bacterium
ACCTTTTAAAATTTAAATATGTTCCCTTCCATAGGAAAAAATCCGTAGTCCTACCTGAGGAAATTTTAAAAAATGACTCATCTTGAAATCAAAGAATTGCAGATTTTTAGCTGCAATGTGGGTTAAAAGTGCTTAAATTATTGATATATAAATTATTATATTGAAGTTATTTCACTATCATTCCAATGATAAAAACTGTTATGAATAAGATTAGAATATAAGCTACATATGCACTAATCTTTCCATTCATCAGTACCGGAGCTACTTTTTCTCCAACCTTTCTGATTTGGCGGGTAATCATCTCAGAGGGATGTATTAGAATATCTTCCACTTTTATACTGCTTTGTGTCGCTGACCTTGTTTCACGGGTATGGTAAAATCCACGCAGGATATGTTTCAAGATTTGCGAATAAGCAGGAGCGCTGAAAAATTCGCCTTCTTCCAGTTTAACACCTCCGTTCCATGATTCCACTTTGCGTACTTTTTTCTTATTTTTTATAAAAAGCAGCATGGGAAGAATCATTAGTACGAGCATAATAATGCCAATAAAAGTAGGGGATATTACACCAAAAACAGGCATGCCTGAAGCAAGTACCAATGGTGAAGCAATTCCTAAGAGACCTGTTAACAGTTGTGGAAAACCGATGAGTATAATTATAAGCGGAAGTCCTATTCCACCCAGTACAATAATTGATTCCAGACCTATTTCCGCAGTATGCATCAGCCGGTTAGGGATAGGCCGGCTTTTACGGCCGTGGTCAAATCCCAGTGCTGTGTATCCAATGAGTTTTATCATGGCAAAACTGATTAACCCTATTGCCAGTGCAATAAGTATTCCGGCCAGTGCAGTAAAAAATGCAGTAGCAATACTTGGAAACCGGTAAGACTGAAACAATGTCTCCAGTATCATCCATTCACCGGCGTAACCAATCAACGGAGGAAAAGCACTAAAGGAAAGAGCTGAAATAACAATTCCTAAAGCCGGAATTCTGCCGACTCCGCTCCACACTCCTCTTGCTTCATCAATTGTATGTACATTGTAAGCTTCTTTTGCATGGCCAACCGACATAAATAGCAATGTTTTTGATAATGTGTGAGATATTGCGAGAATGATAGAAGCTGCCAGAGCAAAGGTTGCCAGATAACGTAAGCTTCCAATACCAAAACCTTCTGCCAGAGCATAAAACCCAATGGATGTCAATATCATCCCATTGTTTTCAACAGTTGAATAGGCTGGAAGAACCCTGATTCTGTTTGCTGCCGCAGCCTGTAAGCCGCCCCAGAATGCGGAAAAAGCTCCCAGCAGAATTATAATAATATTCCATATTTGATTGTTGGGTACCAGTGGAATGATTCTCTCAAGGCCATATACGCCCATTAATGTTACCGGGGCACTGAGCAAAGCAGCCGTATTATCCGGAATGTCTCCATAGATGCCCCGCATCCAACCATGAAAGGGAACTATATCCATTTTAATGATGAAACCCAGTGAGATTAATATCAATACAAAGTAACTACTGCTGTGCAAGGCATCGAACGACAGGCTTCCGGTAGAAGAGTATAATGCAGCAAACCCAATCACCAGGCATACCGTTGACAATTCACTAAAGGCTAGAAAGCGATATGAGCGTTCAAAATGTTTTCCTGCTCCCTGCATCATCAAAAATGCAAAGATGGTCATGATTTCCCAACCCGCCAATAAGGTAATCCCGTCGTGCGCGGTTAATATCAGTAACATTCCAATCACGGATATGTTAAACCCTAACGAAAGCCTTTTTTTAGGATAGAGTCTCGAATAATCGATGGAATATAGTGCTATGGCTATCCAGGATAAAGCGGCAATGATGATGAAAATGCCGGACAAATGATCGATGGACAAAGTAAGATACACATTATGCAACAAAGGAAAACGCCAAAGAACCTGTGTACGGGTAAGTGCGTAGCATCCTGTCAGAAAGGCACCTGCCGAACCTAAAAAGCTGAGAATGTAACTCAACCTGGTTTTTGAGGAAAATATGGCACCTGTGGCATATAAAAGCAATGTGAAACTAAATAAGAATTTCATGGCTGTTTTCTTTTGATTTTAGCTATATCCAGCAATATTCCTAAAATTTGTGATGGTGAAGGAACCCCTGTCAGTGCAGCAATATGATTTGGTAATACAGGATATTCGCCGGCGTCGGGCTGATTGGGGTTGTCATCAATGGTAACTATATAAAATGGCTTTGGAAGCTGTGATATTGTTTCTTTTAAGGGGGCTGTCATAATTTTTACAGGATGACCTAATACCAGCAACACGTCTGCGTGCCGTGGCGAATCTGTCAAATAAATGCCATACCGATGAATGTTGTATTGAGGGGTTTCCAGTGCGCTAATCTCAAAATTCAATGCGTTGCTGCTTCCTGTATCGATGACATAAACAAATAAGGAACGGTTAAAAATACCCGCTGTGGAGAAACGTAATTTTACAGAAGAAACGTATTCTTTTCTTTCTGTCAGTTTTCTTTTCAATCCGTATAAAGGCCACCATTGTATCATATTATCAAGTATTATATTTCGTAAGTTTTTCTATGTAATTATTTTTTATTTAGCACGCGGCATCCGCAAAATGAACTCCAAAAGAGTCGAAAACAAAAGGGAAATCTGTAAAAATTTGCCCTTCAAGTACACCTGAAACAGCATACATCCCCGGATAGGACGGTGTAAATATTTCCACGTTTTGTACTTTTCCTTCAGTAACATCCAAATAATATCCCAGCGCGCCGCTTGGTGAATTGACTACGGCATAGCCTGTTCCCGAGGTTTTTGTAGGTTCGGCATCTTTTTCTTCGATGTTGGCCCATGAATCACTTGCACGTATATGATTGACGAGGTACTGACAGGAATTCACAATTTCTTCAGCTCTGACTTCCATTCTTGCCAGGGCATCTCCTTGGTTTTTAGTGATTACAGGGAGGCTTATCAGATGCTCTGTGGTATTATTCAGGTTGTCTTTTATTCCGCAGGCACGTAGGGAAGGGCCTGTCAGACCCAGCTTTCCGGCTTGATCGGGAGTTATAATGCCTGCCGAATGCAAACGGTCTAAATAGTTATAATTGGCCAGGCTGTGTTTGTATAATTTTGTAAATCGTTCCGCTAACTCCCGATAGCCATTGGCAACTTTCTGAATATCTGATATTTCCGGTATGTGGTTTAATTTGCCAATATTGTTGATATTCATTAGAAAACGGGATTCGGCTAGCTTTTCGTTTAGTCGTAGAGCTTTTTCAAAAAGAGCACCTATATGAGCAGCCAACACTTTTTGTGCAGCAGATGACGTAAGTTTATAAATGAGATGCAGGTTATTGTAAATACGTTCTGCTTCTATCAAAAGCGTACGCCAGTTTTTAGTGCGGAGAGAAGGATTAATCCCTAAAGCCATTTCAACGGCTTTGCTCAGTGCGACCGAATGGGATATGGCAAAGTTGCTGCATATTCTTTCTGCCATCAACAGTGCGGCTTCAGGCGGCTTGTTCTGCATTGCTTTTCTCATTTCTCTGTGCTTCCACCTCATATCAATTGTCGCCCGCAAAATTTTTTCTCCGTAAGTATATAAATGAAAACTTCCTGCTTCCCTTACCCCGGATGTAACCGGACCATAACGAAATTTGAATACCCCCGGGCCGCTCATCAGTTTATCATTTATTAAAAGCGAATGCTGTTTCAACATGGAGTAATTGCCATACATTTTTTCGGGATCATATCCGTCAGTGCTTATCAGGGAGGGCAGTCCGTTGTCTAGAATAAAAAGCTGCTCGTCTTCTTTGGCTGTTATAATGCCTATCAATATCTTCATGGTTACAACAGATTTTTTAACAATAATTCAAAATATGGAATAAACAGTATTGCAAGGAAGGATAAAATAAGGTTCACAATGGCAATCCAGGTTTCAATATGTGGCCGTTCTTTTTTGATATTCTCATCTCCGGTAAAAATCATTTTGCCTGTCCTGAAATTGACAGCAATAAAGGCAATGGCCAGGAATAATATCACAACTAAGGCTATTAGCCATCCAAATTGTGTAATAAGTGCCGAAAAGATAAACAATTCCCCTACGAAGAGCGCAAACGGCGGAGCACCCGTAACGGCCATGGCTGCAAGAAAAAGAGTGGAGGCTGCACGTGGTAACCGTTGGAATAGGCCGTTAACAGCTTGTATATCAGTTGTGTGGTAGCGCGACAACACATCTCCGGTAAGAAAAAACACTGAGGATTTGGCTAAGCCGTGAGAAATGATAATTATAACCGCTCCTAACAATCCATAGCCACCCAATGAAAAGCCGATTAAAATCATTCCCATATTTTCCATGCTTGAATAAGCAAACATTCTTTTGTAATTAGTTTGTACAGTCATCATCAATGAGGCTGCAATTACAGTAAGAATACCTAGTGTTAAGGCAAATAATTTTATGGTATGGGCCGGATATATCTGTATGAGCCTTGCAATGGCGTACAAAGCTACTGGAAGCAAAACTCCTGAAAATATGGCACTCACCGGTGCGGGAGCTTTCCCATGAACATCCGGCAGCCAGGTGTGCATGGGAAAGATGCCTGCTTTGGTGCCGAAACCTACAACTCCCAGTAAGATTCCAATCAGAAATACCCTGTTATCCGGATGATGCTGCAGCAACTCATGAAGGCTCAGCGTACCTGCTGAACCGTAGATAAAAGTTATGGCAATAAGAGAAATTACCAGCCCGGTAGAAACAATAATTACATATCGCCATGCTGATTCCACTGTAATCTGGTTGTTCTTTGTAGCAATCAACAAAGCACTGCTTACAGTTGTAGCTTCTATACCAACCCATATTAATCCCAAATTATCCACGCTCACTGAAAAAAACATTGTGGCAACAAAAACGTTTAATAAAAAATAATACAGCCTGTGTTGAAACAAAAGATTCCCAAGGTGTTTGATATATGGTAATGAATAGAGAACAGTGCTGATATATACCATGGCGATTGTCAATATCAACAGCTTGGATAATCCGTCAATATAGAAATAACCATCAATACATACTGGTTGAAAGAGAAGATATATGGCCGAGACCAGAGCGAGTGCCGAAGCGACGACCGACATGGTTCTGTCTATATAGCGAATTGGCAAAATGGATAGTATAGCCCCGAGAAGGCTGAAAAATATTGGTAGTAAATATATGATGTGTTGACTCATAACCTGCTTATTTATTTATCCTCGTAATTCTGATTCTGCGGTATCTCCTTCTTGGAGAATAGCACTTTCTCTAACTCGTATAATAAGGCTGGACACGACAACCAGTCCCAAAAGGTCTAGTATGACACCCGCTTCAACGATAAATGGTAATCCTCCAAATACCCATCCGGAAAGCATGACGACAGCATTTTCCATAACTAAAAACCCAATCATTTGTATGTAGGCATGTTTGTGTGAAATGATAAGCAGGGAAGCTTGCAGAAATAGTGCAAAAGGTACAGAACCCGATCGTACCTTCAATACTGAGTATAGACTGTTCTGATAAATAAAATAGCCTATGGCAATCAGGACAAGAGAAAGCAGGATAGAGCCTCCCACTCCCAACAAAGGCTTATCTTCCCGCACCCGCCAGGGCTTTTCATACAGGCGATGCAAAGCCTTATTCATAACCACGGGAATGGTTATCCCGCGAACGACAATGGTAAGCCCGGCCAGGACAAACAGCATATATTCTTCCTGTGGATGTCTCAACCCCAGCAAGACTAAAAAAATGGCGATAACGAAAGAAGAGGCGGCAAATAAAAAGATGATTCTCTGTACATGTATTTCCCATTGCATGAGCAATGTAAATACAATAAGCAGAAAACCCAATACCTCAAATGTCTGATTCATAGAAAACACTATTTAATGATATAATAGGCCAGGCTTGCAAGAAAAGCCAATGCAAAAGCCACAGCGAGAAAATCAAAATTCTTGTACAGCCGAAATTTGGAAACTGTTGTATTCAAAAGTGCAAATATTGCAATCAGCCCCGATAGTTTCAGAAGATGAATGCCCATGTATATAATTATGGTCATAATACCACTATTTGCCATGGGAACGCCAAAAGGAATAACATAAACGTTGAGAAACACACTCAGCAAAATAAAAGTCTTCATGTAAAATGCCAGCTTATACATTGCCAGGTCTGTTCCGGTATATTCAAAAGGCATAGCCTGATCAATCATCCCCAGCTCACCATTCGTATGCGATTCTATGGGTAGTTGGCCTGTTTCGATGATGAGTACCATAAAAAATGCTACAGTTACAAACCCATGAACGAGAGAATAATACCATTGGGGAGAACTCCTGAGTACATTATTAATAACAAATGGATTATTGGTGTTGGATATGACGCCTAACATAATGAATATAAGCATGATAATGGGTTCTGTGAATACTGCCAGACTTGCTGAACGTGAGGTACCTAAATGGGCATAATTGCTGCGGCTGTCTATGGCAGAGAATTTTTTGATGGCTGCCGCCGCTCCAAAAAAGAGACCTCCGCCAATAAAATCGGCACTCGGTGCAAAAGGCAAAGGAAAAGCTGTAATTATCGGCAAAATCATTGCCAGAAACGCATAAAACATTACGATAATATAGGGCCCCAACCGAAAAACGGGTGAGGAGACCCTCGGTACGATACTTTCTTTATGAAAAAGTTTGACAAGGTCGAAATAGGGCTGGAAAACAGAAGGCCCCTGCTTAGATTCTAATCGCTCTTCAAGAGATAACTGTATCCCTACAATCAACGGAGCCGCGATGAGTACATATACTATTTCAACAAGACTATATAAATATGACATGGCATATACTTAAAATAGATAAACAGCAATCATTATTTAAGTAGGAGCCATTGGTTGTGTAAAACAACTATTAAGCGAGTTCCTCCGCTATATGTTTGAATTTTTTTGCAAAATGCAAAAATAGAGAAAACATTATTTAAAAATCAAAGAAAATGGATGGATGTTACAAAAAAATCAGAATATTGCATAATACCTTAAATCCGCAAGTATCTTCTACTACAAAGCCAAACTGCACGCCACTATTGGGAATGCTCACAAAAACCTACTCACCGTATGCAGTGCTACGTTTGCGTTGCTTTTTGCTGTGCTACACCAATATCAACGTACATTTTGGCTTTTCGCAACAAACATACCTGCGGATTTAAGGTAATATGCAGTGTCATAATGTTTTGATATATAATTTTATTGTTCCTTACAGACTTTGGCTTCCGGAATTAAGAGAAAATGGCCAACAGGTATTCACTTGAAACAGTCCGGCTTTCGATAAGCAAAACTCCTTATGCTGCAATGAGCCATACAGCACATAATGCTTGCCTGAATCTTCTTTTCGCCTGAGTCGAGACTGTGCTTACCAATACGGGTACACATCTCAGACTTTCGCTATGTAATAACTTTGCGGAATGAATCAGGTAAGGTATAAATAAAGGGGACTTCTAATAATTCCTTCCTTTCAGGAAACAAATGAGATGAACAAGATGCAAGACATAAATTTTTCTGAATAGCCGTAGCTAATGAGTAAAATATTAACGCTGTCAGGTTGTTTGTTTCATTTGTTCCCATAAGGTTTCCGGAGCCTTTCATATACTTCTTCAAATTTTACTGTATTATCCCGATAGTGCATCAAAAATTTTCATCGTCTATAAAAAACTCTTAAGATATTGATGCGAAGTAATTTTTAGAAGTCCCCCTAAAACTAATCTCTGCAAACCGGTAAATTTTGGAAGAAGCAAAATCAAATACTTTTTTTACCTTCGCAGGCAGAAAAATGATGGTTTCATGATTAACGTTGCCCTTGTAAATCCGTTTCCGGTTATTTCTGATGCCCTTGAGGTGCTGCTTAAAGATTCAGATGAGATTAATATTATTGGTGTTTACGAAACGTTGGAAGACTTAGTCGAAAATTCACAGGAGAAGCCGGTACATGTGGCTTTGACAGTGGCGTACGCTGTTTCTGAAAAGTTTATCGATGACATTAAGCTGTTTTTACAGTATTTTCCTAAAGCCAAGATGCTTGTGCTCTCTATGTTTAATGATGAGAAGTTTATTTTGCGCACAATTAAAGCGGGCGCTAAAGGGCATCTCGGTAGTGACGCCAATCGCTCGGAGATTCTGGAGGCCATATATACCTTGCGCAACGGGCATGAATATTATGCTAAAAGTATTACCGATATTTTACTTCACAGTTATCTTTCCGATCAGAAAATCGGTACGGTGGAAAAGGAAAACAAGCTGAAACATTTGTCGCCTAGAGAACTGGAAGTGTTTAAATTGTTTGCCGGGGGCATGTCGAACCGGCACATTGCCGAGAAACTATTTATCAGCGTGCGCACGGTAGAAACGCACAAAAATAATATTATGAAGAAGATTGAGATAAAAACTACCGTTGACCTTGTCAAATTCGCTATTAAGAACAATATTATTCAGATTGACTAAGTGCCTGAAGATGGCTACATTAGTAGCCGGATTTAAAATCCTTATTTTCAATGTTTTCGGATTATAAATCCGAAAGAGCGGAGAAGTACTTCAGATACTTTGTTATGCAAATTTCTCAATAAGTTCTACCAGCCGGCTCGAATAACCCATTTCGTTGTCGTACCATGCCACTACTTTTATCAGCTTATTTTTGTCGCCCAATACGGCGGTGAGGTTAGCGTCAAAGACTGCCGAATAGGGGTTTCCTATAATGTCAGCCGAGACAATGGGGTCTTCCGTATATTGCAGAATACCTTTCAGACGTCCGTTGGCAGCCTCTTTAAAAGCGGCATTGATTTCTTCCGCGCTGGTCGATTTTCGCAAAGTACAGGTGAGGTCGGTGAGTGAGCCATCCGGGACGGGAACCCGAATGCCGGCACCTCCCAGATTATTTTTTAAGTGAGGAAATATCTTAGTCGCTGCTTTGGCGGCTCCCGTGGTTGTCGGTACTATGGAATATGCGGCTGCCCGTCCGCGGCGCCAGTCTTTGTGCGGGCCGTCCACAATGTTCTGGTCTTTGGTGTAGGAATGTACCGTAGTAATAAACCCTTTTTCGATTCCCCAAAGCTCGTCGAGAATCATGATGAGTGGCGCTACGTTGTTAGTGGTGCATGAAGCATTGGAGATAATCACATCTTTTTTGTCAATAATTTCGTCATTTACTCCCAAAACAACATATTTCACATCATCACGTTCGCCTTCCGCCGGAGCGGAAATAATCACTTTGCGGGCACCCGATTTCTCCACATGTTTTATGGCTTCATCCCTGTTCACAAATTGTCCGGTTGATTCTATAACGACATCTATCTTCAGTCTTTCCCACGGAAGTTTCGCAGGATCAGGCTCATTCAAAACTATAATTTTTCCCCCGTTGACATAAATATGGCCTCCATTGTGTTCCACGGTTCCATCAAACTGCCGTTGAACGGAATCGTATTTTAACAAATGTGCAAGGTTAGCAGCATCGGTAAGATCGTTGATGGCAACGACTTCCATGTTGTTTTTTTTCTGAATGTTCCGGAAAGTAATGCGCCCGATGCGTCCGAAACCATTTATGGCAATACGTATTTTCGACATGTCTTTAAACTGAAATTGTGTGTGGCAAATTTATTAAACTATGGAAACTGATATTGGAAAACACAGGATAATTTTAGCGTGAATTGTTTCTCATTGAAAAACTTGAATCATTTTCAAAAAAAACCTACCTTTGTCAACGATAATGGTGAAGGGAATCCTGTGAAAATCAGGAGCTGTCCCCGCAGCCGTAAGTCGTAGCAACAGTTTTTGGCTACCTGTGCCACTGTTTCGTCTCAGACGAGATGGGAAGGCCGCCAAAAATACGACAAGCCGGAAGACCTGCCTTTATCATTTTTTCGAAGCTTTCGGCGGAAAAGCAGGAGGAACTCTCATCTTCTTCCCCTTTTTATTTCCGGTTAGCTTACGAAAATTAGTAAATAATTTTTGTAATGTTTAACTAAATGATTTTCAAATGAAAAAGAATTACTTTTTGACAGTCCTACTCGCTGTAGGACTGTTGATGCCTGTTTTTTTACGGGCGCAAATTTCCACCTTCGACGATTTGAAGCTGGATTCGACCAATGCCTACTGGAACGGTTCCGACACATCCGGTGGCTTTCAAAGTGGAAGCGCTTATTTTTACAACAACTACAATCAATCGTGGGGAAGTTGGAGCGGTTTTGCTTACTCGAATATGAAAAATGACACGACTGCCGGCTATTCCAATCAGTACAGCGCTATTACCGCCGGTGGTGTTAACGGCTCAGCTAATTACGGCGTAGCTTATGCCGGCACACCCGTGAGTGTGAAACTCGACAGTACTTTGGCCGGAAAAGTTTTGAAAGGTGTTTTCGTTACCAATTCTACCTATGCAGCCCTTTCTATGGAAAACGGTGATGCTTACGCAAAAAAATTCGGCGGGGCTGATGGAACCGATCCTGACTGGTTCCTTTTGACAATAAAAGGCTATGAGAAAGGTACTTATGCAGATTCGGTAAATTTCTATCTTGCAGATTTCCGTTCCGATAATACAGCAGATGATTATATTCTAAAAAGCTGGGCATGGGTCAATCTGCAACCGTTGGGAGATGTGGACAGCCTCACTTTTGAACTGCACTCCAGCGATACGGGAACTTACGGCATGAACACACCAGCTTATTTCTGCCTTGATAACCTCAATGACATTACCAACGGTATTGAACTGTTGCGGCGGGCAAACAACCGGCTGGAAGTTAACGTCTATCCTAATCCGGCAGCAAACACGGTGTGGATGCGTGGTGTAAAGGATGCCCGCATTGATATTTATGATGCCAACGGACGCAGGGTATTTGAAAGTAATGCCACCACCAAAATGGTTTCAGTAAACATTTCGTCTTATCCTTCCGGAATTTACATGGTTCGCATCAGCAAAAAGAATGCGCTGGTTATTAGAAAACTGATCAAAAAATAGACAGTCATGCGCCGTAAAATGTTTTTCTTATTTCTGCTTGTCCTGCCTGCTTCGGCATGGGCACAATATGCTCCCGCAGCGGGACAGGCAGGAACCACGGCCATTTATAAAGACAGTACGGCTTTTGTGAGTTGGGCAGTCTCTTGCAAGGTAGAACGGGGATTTATCAATATTGAGGATACTACGGAAACCTATACACAGGGCGACAGCACCTCGAACCGCGCTTTTTTCGGAATACCGGAAAACGCCGTGGGAAAACCCGGCAGTAATGCGGATGTAGTAAGTCTCGGTGATGGCGGTGCTGCCGTTCTTACCTTTGAGCATCCGATAACAAACGGCGCTGGCTCCGATTTTGCTGTCTTTGAGAACGGGTTTCAGGCGCAAACCGCTCCTTTTCAATATTATCTTGAACTGGCTTTTGTGGAGGTGAGCACCAATGGCCGACATTTTGTACGGTTTCCGGCGGTTTCGCTTACGCAGGATACAGTACAGATTGGAAATTTCGGCCAGCTGGATCCAACAAAAATCCATAATCTTGCCGGAAAATATGTGCTAAATTACGGAACACCTTTCGACTTGGAAGTGCTGGCCGACAGCGCCGGCATCAATATCGACAGCATCAATTATGTACGCATAGTGGATGTGGTGGGCGATATCGACTCGGCCTATGCGCGTTACGACAGCAAAGGACACATCATCAACGACCCTTGGCCATCTCCTTTCTGGTCGGACGGATTCGACCTGAACGGAATAGGAGTGATACACCAAAAAGGAGAGCCTGCAGATGTGAAGTCGTTGTCTGAAAATCTGTCCGGTTTCAATGTTTACCCCAATCCTGCTGATAATCAAATGACTGTACACACTGAAAAACCAGGTTTATTTCGACTAACTGTTTATTCCATTGGCGGGAAAAGGATGGTATTGAAAAACGATTTGCACAAAATTATCCAGCTTAACACTTCCGGTTGGCCCAATGGGTTGTATATTTTAAAAATTCAATCGGGAGCACATTTATTCATACAGAAATTGATGATAATACATTAAATATTCGGGAAAGGCTATGATCGGAATAAGGGCTTATTACGAAATAACGTATTTGGAACAGGCGAAGTAATTTTGTGCTTTTTCAAGATGCTAAAGTTGCGAATAGCCACAGTTTACCCCGTGAAATAGCAAAGCTAATATTTAACAGGGTGAATTTAAAACTTTTGCAACGATGCAAAAGGGCAAAAGGACGAGTCAAAACGGATAGGCTATTTCATAACAATCCCTAAGTGGATTTCTCCGTAAGGAGTACAATGTTATGTGAACAGATAAAACATACATGATTGGTTTAAAACACACACGGGAATGATTATCCCCAAAAAATAATCCACGGATTACACGAATTTAACGAATGTTTTTCGCTTGCGAAAAACTAAAATCCGCTTAATCTGCTTAATCCGCCTGTCCCGCCTGTTGGTACAACAGCAAGCGGGGATGATAAATATATAATGTTAAATGACAGTTAATTACAAGATTATAAACAGATGAAATATCCATGGCAGCAAAAAGACACACAAGGGGATGATTATAAGCTCCGTTAGGAGCGTCATTTTGTTAGCCACGGGTTTTAACCCGTGGCTAACAAAATAAGGTTGAACCGTTTTGGCGGGATTTTCGATGGCGAAGCCGAAAATCATGACAGAACTAAAATATAGATAATCAACGTGTTATATGATAGTAAACAGATGAATTGGGAAGAATTAATGTAGGATGTCGATTTTGTTTTACGCTTTTTACGTCATTGGTTTAGCAGTCTTTCGTGAATCGGGCTGTATCGTTTTAGAATGTATCGAAAATTATAAATAATTGAAAACTATTACCTTTCTTGTGGTATTATTACTGGCGTTGGATTTGCAGGCGCAGATACTTCCCGATACGGTAACTATTCCGGAGGTCGAGGTACATACTAAAATGAATATTTCGCAAGCCGGATTGGAAAATCATCCGGTGGACTCGCTGGTGATGATGCGTGAGGCGGAAACTTCTTTGTCGGATTTGCTATCGGCACATACTTCCATTTTCATTAAAAGCGAAGGACGCGGAGCACTGGCCACAGCTTCTTTTCGCGGTACGGATGCTTCGCACACACAGGTTTACTGGAATGGGATGAGCATCCAGTCGCCCATGTTGGGGCAGGTGGACTTTTCGCAGATTCCCGTTTTTCTGATGGACAAAATTGTACTGCACCCCGGCGCTGCCTCGGTGGTAGATGGTAGTGGCGGATTGGGCGGCAGCGTGGATTTAATCAGCCGTCCCAACTGGACACAAAAGCTGCGGGTTAAGACAATGTTAGGCTTCGGAAGTTACCTGACCTTCAATAATTTTATGGGTGTTAAAGCCGGGAACAAACATTTTCAGAACGCTACACGGCTTTATTATAACCGCTCAAAGAACGATTTTCCGTTTTATAACAAAAACATAGCCGACATCGACCCGGAAACCGGTAAATACATCTATCCTCTACAGCGAAACAGTCATGCCAATTATCTGCTGGATGGACTGTTGCAGGAATTCGCTTTCCGTTTCCGGAAAAATTATCTGCTTCAGCTTAATTACTGGTTTCAGCATTCCGATCGTTCGTTACCGCGGTTGAATACCTACGAAGGAGATGACCATGCCAACATCAGCCGGCAGAATCAGTTAACCCACCGGTCAACGTTGCAGCTTACACGGTTTGGCAGGCACAGCCGTGTTCAGATGAACCTCGGCTTGCAAGCTGGTATTATGAATTTCCGGGTACAAAACCGTATTGGCGGACGCGGATATTACAACGCTGTTTATGCCCATTCAAAGACACTCGGCAGCTATAATAAGCTTGAGTACAGGTACAAATGGGACGAGAAAACTCTACTGAAGGCCGCTTACCGGTTTAATTTTGAGCATGTGGATACTTACGATAGTGTTAATCGCACCGGTTACAATCAATACCGGCGCCGGCATGTGTTACTGGTTTCGTGGCAACAATATTTCGGCAGCCGGATATCTACTATGGTCATGTTGCGAAAAGAGTGGATCAACCACTTTTCACAACCTGTGATTCCCTATTTCGGATTTGACTGGCTGCTGGAGGAAAAAACCGCTTTAACGTTGCATGGCAACATTGCCCGCAACTACCGCTTTCCCTCTCTCAACGATTTGTACTGGCAACCCGGCGGCAACCCGGATTTGAAACCGGAAGAGGGAATTTCATCGGAACTGGGCATCCGGCTTCAGCCGAAATGGAAAGCCATGGTGTTAACAGTTTCACTGAATGGTTTTTACAACGACATCACCAACTGGATACTCTGGATGCCGAATCCGCTGGGATACTGGTCGCCCGAAAATATTCGGCATGTGGTAGCACGCGGTATTGAGCTGAAGGTGAATTTGGATTTTTCCCTTGGTCAGTTTCATGTTTTCCTGAAGACCGGTTATGCATTTACAAAAAGTACCAACGAAAGTGATGGCGGAAAATGGGGTAATGAAACTATTGGAAAACAAATTCCCTATGTGCCGGTACATTCCGGAAATTTCATGGGTGAGATACGGTGGAAAGGTTTTTTCCTGACATGGGTCAACACCTCTTATTCAGAGCGCTTTACTACATCTTCCAACGAGATGAACCGACGCGACCGGCTTTACCCTTATTTTATGAATGATTTGTATGCCGGGAAACGGTTTGCTTTGAAAAAATCCAGCCTCGGCGTGCAACTGAAAATTTATAATTTGTTTAATGAAACCTATCGGTCGGTTTTGGGGCGTTCCATGCCCACGCGAAATTACCTGCTTATGCTGACGTTTAAATTATGAAAATGAAAAAACTTATCTCTTTGATTTTTCTGTTGCCTCTGCTCTTTTCAGGATGCATGCACGATGACAGCCTGTACGATTTTCAAAAACAGGAAGTCAACAGGAAAGGCAGCGCTGTTTTCATTGTGAACGAAGGCAATTTCATGTACGGCAATGCCTCGCTGAGCTACTACAATCCTAAAACGGGAGAAGTGCTGAACGATATTTTTTACAATACCAACGGCCTCCCGCTGGGCGATGTGGCCAACTCCATGACCATCTCCGATTCGACGGGTTATGTGGTGGTCAACAATTCGGGAAAAATTTATATCCTCAACACCAACACATTCAAATATGTGGGGAAGATTACCGGACTTACTTCGCCACGGAATATTTATCTGATAAACAGTAACAAAGCGTACGTAACTGATTTGTATGCCAAAGCCATTACCATTGTTGACCCTGCCACACGGCAGATTATCGGGCATATTTCCATCGATAACCACAATCCGAGGTTCTATCAGCATTCATCCGAGCAAATGGTCTTTTTGGGAAAATATGCTTTTGTAAACAGCTGGTCAAATGATGATAAAATACTTGTTATCAATATAATAACGGATAAACTTGTGGATTCTATCACTGTTGTCAAACAACCCAACAGTATGGTTCTGGATAAGAACAACAAACTGTGGGTACTTTCGGATGGCGCATTTTACGGGAGTGCCTACGGGCAGGATACGGCGGCACTTATGCGTATTAATCCGGTGAGCCGCAAAGTGGAAAAGGTCTTTCACTTTCCCGATTTGGGGGCTTCACCATCGGGACTTTGTATTAATACTGCCGGCGACAGCCTGTTTTTTCTATACAACAGTTGGGCCGGCGGGCAGGTTGCCTTTCCAGGTGTTTATAACCTGTCAGTTTCAGCCTCAGCGCTTCCCATTCGTCCGCTTATTCCGCAGCAGAATCATCTGTTTTATGCTTTGGGTATTGACCCGTATACCAGCCATATCTACGTTTCGGATGCGCATGATTTTATGAGCCGTGGTGAGGTATATATTTTTTCGGAAAGGGCCGTTTTGCTCGATAGTCTGCAAGCGGGGATTATTCCGGGGAGTTTTTGTTTTGAAAAGTGAAGACCGGAAAGTGGCTTCAATTGTTAAAAGCCCTAAAGCCAACCTGTTTCTCTCGAAAATCCCATTTAACTTTGGTTCTTTATAAAAGTGAGTGGGTAGAACACATTAATAAATTAGTTTAGCTGAAAAAATCATGACACAAGAGGAGTTATTTTCAGCGGCAATAGGTATCCAGTCACCATGGTACATTGAGGCAATAAGTTTAGATTTA
>JAJRQN010000100.1 GCA_024280235.1 Bacteroidota bacterium
ACGGCAGATTACCATTTTTGCCGAACAACTTATGTACAAGACAGGCCTCAACTTTCAGGATTTGGATGCCATAGCTGTCAGTAAAGGTCCCGGTTCGTACACGGGCTTACGCATTGGCGTCTCTACAGCCAAAGGCTTCTGCTACTCGCTTGACAAACCGCTCATCTCAATAAGCACACTCCAATCGCTGGCCAAAGGAATGATACTTTCGCTTGCAGACGAAGGTAAGACTGCTGACGATTTTATCTTCTGCCCAATGATCGATGCCCGACGAATGGAAGTCTATTCGGCCATCTACGACAGCCGGGCGAACGAAGTACGAGAAGTTAAAGCAGAGATAATTGACGAAAACTCTTTTAAAGATTTTTTCCGGCAGGACAAATCGCTGATTTTTTTTGGTGATGGAGCAGCAAAATGCAAAGAGATTTTGACCAAAGCTTCCCCTAATGCCATTTTCAGAGAAAAATTTCTGGCATCCGCAGCTTTTATGGTGCCGCTGGCAGAAGAGAAATTCAAATCCGGCGAATTTGAAGATACAGCTTACTTTGAGCCTTTTTATCTGAAAGATTTTGTGGCCGGTATCCCAAAAGTAAAAGGTCTCCGATAGTATTTCAATATTTAGCCATTTTCCTATTCCCGAATACCATTTCATTTTGAAATTGTACTTTTGTCTTTCCAAAAAATAAAAAAATGCTCAAGATAAAAAAGTTTACTTTCAATCCTTTCCAGCTGAATGCATACGTTGTGTACGACGAAAACGGAGACTGTCTGCTTTTCGACACTGCTGTCTCTACGGATGTGGAGATGCAACAGTTAGAAAGTTTTATTTCAGAAAACAATCTGATACCCAAACTTTTAGTCAACACACACAGCCATATTGATCATATAATAGGTAACCGCAAAGTGGCCGAACGCTATCATTTGAAGCTTGCAGCACACCTGGCCGGCCAAAGATTTATTGACCATGCTGCCGACAGCGCTGCCCGCTTTGGGCTGCCTTTCGATGGTGTTAAGGAAATAGACATGCCATTGAATGAAGGCGACACGCTAACTTTGGGAAACCACGTTATGCATGTTTTTTACACTCCCGGTCATGCCGATGGAAGCCTTTGTTTTTATGCCGAACCGGAGGGTTTTGTCATTACCGGAGACGTGCTTTTCTATCAAAGTATTGGACGCACGGATCTGCCCACAGGCGATTATGATGTTTTGCAGAAAAGTATCTGGGAGAAGTTATTCGTACTTCCTGACGAGACCATTGTATATCCCGGCCACGGCCCCGATACCGGCATTGGTGTTGAGAAAGAGAACAATCCTTTCGTAGCAATCGGCATGGAATAGATGAATCAGCAAACCGGACAAAATATTTATTTTGCCCCTTTTCAGGGAGTAACCACTTGGATCTTCCGGGAAGTTTTTACCCGCCATTTTCCGGGTACCGATAAACTCTTTACCGCTTTTTTTACCGGAATTCATAATGAAAAAAGTTTTCGTTTTAGAAAAAAAGAGCTGGAGAAAACAAAACATAACGGAGTACCGGTAATCCCGCAGATTTTAAGCAAAGATGGAGCTGAAATCCTGCTTTTCGGGAAGCTCTGCCACAACATGGGCTTTAGCGAAATAAACTGGAATATGGGCTGTCCTTTCCCACGTGTTGCCCGTAAAATGAGAGGTTCCGGGCTTCTACCTTACCCCGAAAAAGTTGAGAAAATTCTGAATGATGTCATGCCTACACTGCCGGTAAAACTGTCTGTAAAATGCCGGCTTGGCTATCATGCTGCTGATGAAATTATGGAGCTTTTGCCGATATTCAACAAATTTCAGCTTTCGGAAATCATTGTGCACGCCCGCCTTGGCAAACAGATGTACAAAGGAGCTGTTGACACTTCTGGCTTTAATAAAATTTTGGAAGCATCCACCCATCAAACGGTTTACAACGGAGACATCTTTTCACCGGAAGAATTTGACACTTTAAAGCAACAATTTCCACATGTAAATCACTGGATGCTGGGACGTGGTTTGCTGTGCGACCCGTTTTTGCTTCTGCACATAAATGGAATAGAAATGCCGGCAGAGCCTTTGAAAATCATTCGGAAATATGTGGATGATCTTTACTATGCTTACCGGAAAGACCTCAATGACAGCCTGCACACCATTAGTTTATTGAAAGAGCTGTGGAGCTATCTTTCGCTTTCTTTTGACCGTCCGGAACGGGTTTTTGGCAAAATAAAAAAATGCACCTCTTTTGATGCATACGAAGATGCCGTAAACAATGTTTTGGCAAGCTACATCTGGCAGGGAAATGGCGGAAAAAAGATAAATCCTGACACTGAAGGTTCTTACACCCACAAGGATTAAACGGCATATTCATCTCTTGCCGGCAAAAACCTGTTTACATAAAAATCGCCGTTTACCGACAAATTTCTGACATTCACCGATTTTTCTTTTTTAAATCAGCTCAGGCAGCCTATATTTGCATCAAATTTAAAAATACAAAGTGATGGAAAATAATCCCCGCACTCAACATAACACACGAAACGGTAAACTGGTTATCGGCGGACTACTGATAATTATTGGGGCCATTTTAATGTTCTCGAACTTCGATTTTTTTAATGTCAACATGGCACATTACCTTTTCTCATGGAGAAGTATTCTCATTTATGTCGGCATAGTTATGCTGGCCAATCATCCCGACAGAAAGTCGGCCTATATTTTAATCGGTATCGGCGTTTTTTTCTGGTTACCTGATATCTTTGGCTATTCGGTAAGGTTTAAAGATGTGTTTTGGCCTCTGATATTAATTGGATTGGGATTGCTGCTTATTTACCGGCAAGGCCAGCACCAGCATGTTCAATACGATGAAAACGGAAATCCCGTGGAAGGCAACAATGGTTTTCTGAACGATGTTTCCGTATTTGGCGGCGGGATAAAGATTATCCAGTCAAAGAATTTTAAAGGAGGAAACGTTACAGCCTTTATGGGAGGTTCCGAATTTGACTTACGACATGTTGAATTCGATTCAAAAGTAGCTGTTATAGACGTATTTACACTATTTGGAGGTACGAAATTTATCGTTCCGGAGAACTGGTCGGTTCAGTCGGATGCCATCTCCATTTTGGGAGGATTTTCCGACAAACGGGCAGTAAGTCCGACCGCCACCGAAAGCAACATCCTGGTCATAAAAGGCATTGTCATGCTGGGAGGTATCGAAGTAAAAAGTTACTAATCGTAAAAGCAGCAAACAATGAAATCAAAAACAGCAACCTATTTTTTGTGGTTCTTTTTCGGATTCTTTTCCGCCCATCGTTTTTATCTTGGGAAAATCGGTAGCGGTATTCTCTATCTGCTTACCGGACAACTTTTTGGCATTGGCTGGATCATCGACCTCTTTCTGATTAATGGCATGGTGGAACGCCACAACCTCGAGACTCGGGTAAGCAAAATAGAAACCATTTATGTCTAAAATAACAAAGTAGAAAGCATGATGCTCAATCCCGTTTCAAAAAATAAGAGTTATTTTGTCAGTTACCTTGCCATCTGGGGATTTATCATTGCTGTCCACACGTTGATTCTCAATTTTTTTTACGGGATAAATGGCATGGTAAGCCTGACCGATTCTCTTGTTTTTAACCTTATCTTTTTGCTTATCGGATATAGCCTGTGGTACGTCATCAGGTTCAATCTCAAAGAAAAGCCATCCTTCCTCGACCTGATTTTTACCCATTTGCTTATTGCAATTGTGGTAATAATTCTTTGGTTGCTTGCAGGTTATTTCACCATGCAAAGCTTTTACGGAACCAATACTTTTTACATGACATTTTTAAAAAATTCACTTGCCTGGAGAGCCGTAATGGGCATGTTTTATTATCTGCTTTTTGTCATGTTTTACTACCTGATTCTATATTACGATGACTTGCAGGACAAGCTTAAAATAGAAAGCAAACTACAAAATATGGTTACGGAAGCCGAGCTGGAAACATTAAAATCACAAATTAATCCTCATTTCCTGTTCAACAGCCTCAATTCCATTAGCTCACTTACCATCACGAATCCTCAGAAAGCTCAGGAGATGGTTATCAAGCTTTCCGACTTCCTGCGCTACTCGCTGAGCCATGACAAAAATGAAAAAACCAGCCTGCAAAAAGAGTTTGAAAACCTGAAACGCTATCTTGACATTGAAAAAACACGCTTTGGCAAACGGCTGAATTTTGTTTACAACATCCCGGAAAATTGCTATAACCAAATGATTCCTAACATGATCCTTCAGCCGCTCATCGAAAATTCCATAAAACACGGCGTTTACAACAGTTCGGACGAAGTGCAGGTTGAGATTTCCTGTAAAGAAGAAAAAAATTATCTTGTGATTGAAATTAACAATGACTATGACCCGGAGGTAAAAAACTCCAAAGGAGAAGGTATCGGATTAAAAAACATCAAAAAAAGGTTACAGCTGATTTACCTCAGAAGCGATCTGCTGGAGACCATTGCAGAAAAAATGGTTTTCAGAGCCATCTTACGGTTACCTAAAGAAATAAGCCATGAACAATAAAATACTTGCTATAATTATAGAGGACGAACAGCCTGCCCGCGACTTGCTGAAAGCTTACCTTCAGTCGCATGACGAAATAGAGTTGATGGCAGAATGTGAGAACGGTTTTGCCGGCATAAAAGCCATTGGCGAATATCGCCCCGATTTAATCTTTCTCGATATCCAAATGCCCAAACTCACCGGTTTCGAGATGCTGGAGCTGTTAGACGACTATCCTGAAATCATTTTCACGACAGCTTACGATGAATTTGCCCTGAAAGCTTTTGAGCTAAATGCCGTTGACTACCTTATGAAACCCTTCTCCAAAGAACGCTTTGACAAGGCATTGGATAAAGTTTCAACACGATTGAAAAATAAAACGTCCGCCCCCGTTACCATTAAAAACCTAAAAGAACAAGTGCGTGAAAGTGCGGGGCCACAGGAACGTTTTTTTGTGAAAACGGGCAACCGAATCGATGTTATTCCGGTGGAAGAGATTATCCATGTGGAAGCACAGGACGACTACGTGGAGTTTCACACAATCAAAGGCCGGTTTCTAAAAAAGGAGACCATGGCACAGTTAGAACTGCAATTACCACCCGATAAGTTTATCCGCATTCATCGGTCTCACATCATCCGGATAGACCAAATGGAAAAGCTGTAAAAATACGGTAAAGAGAGCTACATGGTCATCCTGAAAGATGGCGCAAAAGCACTGGCCAGCAAAAGCCGGATTAAAAACCTGAAAGAACGACTGGGAATCTGAACGAAGAATTGTGTGTAACCCTTACGCTCATTCGGATTTGCACCGTGTCTCGCTTCAGGCGATGAATCCGAACGTTATGGAACCAGGTGATTTACAATCATATATATTGCTAAAACATGGCCGCGATTGCAAATCACGACCAGCAAGGCTGATAAATGGCAAGATCACTATTACAAATCATAACCAGCGATAGAGAACCGGTTTCAGTGCCTGCTGTTAAACCATTCTTATTTTAGAAACTCCTCTTATAAATCGATTCCGCCAGCTCATAAAGACGTTGGCTTTGCTCACGGCCAATGGAAAGAGCATCGAGCGATTCAAGCGCCTCATCATAGAATTTTTCCATAATGGCAAAAGTATCTTTGTGCACGTCTAATTGCTCGTAAATTGATTTCATGTTACGAATTTTCTTTTCTTCTTCTTTCTCATCAAATATTCTGAAAATTTCCTGACGTTGGACCTCATTGGCCTTGGTAAGTGAAAGACAAAGCAGATAGGTTTTCTTATTCTGTAAGATGTCGCCACCAATACGTTTGCCAAAAGTTTTCTGGTCGCCGAAAGTGTCGAGATAATCATCTTTAATCTGGAAAGCCAGCCCCAGCTTTTCACCAAAATTATAAATATTTTTCCTGTCTTCCGCAGAGGCATTTCCCAAGATAGCCCCCATGTGCAGCGATGCAGCGAGCAAAACGGAAGTTTTCAGCCGGATCATGTTAATATATTCGTCCAACGGAACTTCAGGAATATCTTCAAAATCCACATCATATTGTTCACCTTCGATAACTTCAGCCGCTACTTTTTCAAAAGCGGTGAGTAATGCAAAATGCTTGTCGCGGGGTGCCTTGTTCAGCAAATGAATGGCATGCAGCAACATGGCATCACCGGTAAGTATCGCTTTATTGATACCAAACATTTTGTGTACCGTAGCTTCGTTACGGCGAATATCGGCCTCATCGATAATGTCATCATGTACCAAAGTGAAATTGTGATAAGTTTCTATGGCACATGCTGTATCCAAGGCTTCCTCAATGTTCCCTCCAAAGGCTTCGCAAGCTGTCAGCAGTAGTACCGGGCGAATACGTTTGGCTTTCATTTTCATAATTTGGAGCGCTGCCTTGTACAACACATCCGGAAAATTTTCATAACCTTTGAAAAAAAGATAATCTTCAAATATAGCTTTTAAAGCTTCAGCAGAATGCTTTTTATGGATTGTCGTCATTGTTTTGTCTTTAGAATTGTTGAACCATCTTTAAAGGAAAAAGTTCCTGAATTTTTTTTACTGCTTTAAAATCACGGGCAAAGCCAAGCATCATGCCACCACCGCCCGAACCGCAAAGCTTCAGGAAATATTGTCTGTTATCCAATCCGTTTTTCCAGACAGGGATAATATTTTCCGGAATCATCGGAAGAAGATATTGCAGAGTAAAATCTGACAGCTTTTCCAGACAGGAAAACAAAGTTTCCCTATTTCCAGAAAGGTAACCATTGATGCATTGTTCATTCAGCGGGACAAGTTCCGTATTGACTTTCTGAAGAAAATCAGGCTTTTCACATTGCTCCACGAAATAATTTACCAACGGCTGTGTTTCACCTGTCGTACCCGTATCTAACAGAAACATTGCACTGCCTGATTGCATCTCAAGCCGGGGCAACTCAACGGTTTTCAGCGTCTCGCTGCCTTCCACCAATACTGCTTTTTGCAAATAACAAATCAAAGGGTCAAGGCCGGAGCTTTTTCCGTGAAACCATGATTCCATGGTGGCAAATGTGTGTTTTAGTGCAACCAACTCTTTGTTGGAAAGCGTGCTGTCCACAGGAATTTTATCCTGACCATATTTTTCGTAAACAGCCGCCACCAGCGCACCTGAGCTTCCCAGCCCGTAGCCCAACGGGATGTTGCTTTCAAATATAAGACCGTTTTCGATGTCTTGCTTAAATTCAGAAATACTCAGGTTAGGAAGCTTTTTCTCATCGCAAAGCTTTTTAAGATAACCGGTATATTTTTTCAAGTGGCTATTGGAATCAAATCCGGATTGTACAGGCTGCTGTCTGAAAACCAGCGAACCATACAGGCTGTTATAGGGAATACTCAACGCCTGCGAACCAACCATAAGGGCATATTCACCAAACAACAATATTTTAGAATAAAATTTCTCGCGTTCCGGCATGTTTACAAAATTTTCTCCGGGCCTTTGCCTACCTCATCTTCAATATACCCTTTGGGACTCAGGAAAGAGAGCAAGTCATTATCAATAAAGCGTTTCACATCCTCTTTGATGGTTGTCGGAAAAAGCATATGAACATTTGGACCGGCATCCAACGTGAAGCTCACCGGCAATCCGGTTTTTTCCCTGAAAGCAAAAATTCTCTCAATGATTTGCAACGTGTTGGGTTTCATCAAAAGAAAATAAGGCTGCGAGGTCATCATCATGGCATGAAGGGTAAGTGCCTCAGACTCAGAGATGCGGATAAAAGCCTCCGTATCGCCGGAACGCATTGCCTGCAAAAGTGCGGTCAGATTACCATGTGCCTGATGAAAGCGATCCGCAGCAAACGGATTGCCATTCATAAGCCCGTGACCAAGGCTGCTGGATACTTTCTTTTCGCCGGCATCCACCAACAGGATAGTATCCTGATAATCAGCAAACATTTCATGTACACCTTCATTCACGGGGAAACCGTAATAATCTGAAGTTCCGGAGACATCTTCGGCCTCTCCCCAGATAACCAGTCCGCCAAACACTGACCGGCTGGCACTTCCCGAGCCTAACCTGGCAATGTAGGAGGCCTTGCGGCGAAAATCGGCTTCCTCCTGTAATGTTCCGAAAAGCTGGCGTTCCATGTCGCACAAAACCATGGCCAACACACTCATCCCTGAAGCCGAAGAGGCAATACCGGCAGAATGAGGAAATGTATTCTTAGAATGAATCTCGAATTTCAGTTGGTTCACAAACGGAAATATCGACGAAAGACCATCAAAAAATCCGGCTGTTTTCTCTTCAAACAACAGATTCCGCTTTCCATCAAAATAAAATTCCACCTCTGATTTGCCTGAAACAGCAGGAGAATAACTCACTTCCGTTTCCGAAAAAGATTTACTCAGCGTAAAACTGATGGAAGGATTTTGCGGAATCTGAACAGACTTTTTTCCCCAGTATTTCACCAAAGCAATATTGGAAGGACTGCGCCATGCCAGTTTTCCGGAAGGGATGGCATTCGGGGAAAATTTCAGATTGGCATTCAGATAATTTGGTTCAGCATTCACGTTTTTGTTGTATTAATAACAATATTTACCCACAGCTTTATGCCCCGGATGAAAGGCCAAAATTAAAAAAAATAGTGGTACGAGGAATTTGAAAATGGTTTAACCTTAATTTGAACCTACAAAAATAATACAAGGTAAAATATGGTAATTTTGCGGGTATAAGCTCTCTGCACGAAAAGGAGCGAAGGAGGTTAATATGATTATACAATATGCTTCTGACTTACATTTGGAATTTCCTGAGAACAAGGAGTTTCTTACAGCAAACCCGTTGAAGCCCATAGGAGATGTTCTGCTATTGGCCGGAGATATTGTCCCTTTTGCCGTTCTGAACAAGCAAAAAGATTTCTTTCGTTATGTTTCCGACCACTTTGAATATACCTACTGGGTTCCCGGAAACCATGAATATTACTATTACGATATAGCAACCAAAAGCGGAATCCTGAACGAAAAAATCCGGAATAATGTTTTTCTCGTCAACAACATTTCGATAATCCACAATGATGTAAAATTCATCTTTTCCACTCTTTGGTCAAAAATAAGGACGGCATATCAGTGGGAGGTCGAACGCGGAATGAGCGATTTTCACGTCATAAAATATAACGGATACCGTTTTTCGACAGATAAATTCAACCTACTGCATGAGGAATGCCTGAACTTTGTGCAAAACGAATTAAATAGCCAAACATCTGTCAAATCAGTTGTGGTTACCCATCACGTTCCTACTTTTCTAAATTATCCTGAAGAGTACAGAGCAGATGTTTTAAGCGATGCTTTTGCCGTGGAGCTGTTTGATTTGATTAAAACATCCGGTCCGGACTATTGGATATACGGACATAACCACAGCAATCCACCTGATTTTAAAATCGGCAAAACGCACTTGCTGACCAATCAGTTGGGATATGTTAAATATGGCGAACATCAGTTGTTTAGTACAAAAACAATTAAGTTATGAGAATTAAATTAATATGGATATTTCATAGAAACCACTGATTGTTAACCGGAAAAAGCTATTGAAAATTTGGTTCTACTACCATTTTAGTGGGTATAGGTCAAGTCCCCCATGAAAAAACAGGATTGCACTTCTAAAGTTTTTGAAAGTTCTATAGCCTCTGTGCCCACCAATTTCACCTCTTGTATTTTACCATTTAACCTTTCTGCCATTGCGTTATTAAGATTACTGATTAATGCATTTACTACTCCTTTGGCATGACTGAGAAACATTAGAATTACTTTGTTTACCTCTTTTATATTGTTCATAAAAGGGTTCTACTACCATTTTAGTGGATAAATTGTTATTGTAGCGCTAAAGGAATCAATTTGGGAGAAGTCAGGAAACCGAAGGCGGAAGTTTTTTCATTGTCACAATTGCTGGGAATTCTATTATATATACTGAACATTGCATGTTGAGATACTATATTCAGGCATCAACACTCTTTTTCTTCCGACTCCCGGCTTCAGGCAATTTAAAAATTACTCAATATAGTAGTCTCCCACTAAATATGCAGTAGTACCTAATTTATTAATAGGTGTATAATTGCAAGAGAAGTAGCATTTTCCTTAAAAAATGCTACCCCCCCAAATAAAATCCGTAAACCCCGTCGGGGGATAATTTTTACCTGTCAAATAAATTTCCTTCAATTTAAGACTTGCTGCCCTTCTTGTCAGAATTCTCAAATCGTTTACAGTAGGCGTTTCTTTTACCTCAAATGCATATTTGTTGTCTAAAATAAAATCTATTTCCTGACCGGATCTTCGTGCATAATAATTAAGCTTACCAAGGCGTGATAGCTGGTTTGCAACCATATTTTCAAACAAAGCACCCGAACTGACTTTCCCAAGAATATTAAGTAAACCGTTATCAGAAAAATATATTTTTTTCTGTAATGCAATCTCCCTGTCAGTATTGATAACAAAAGGTGATATTTGCTTGATGAAAAAAGTATTTTCCAGAAACGAAAGGTAATCTTTAATCTTTTTCCTGTTGATTCCTGAAATTCCTGATAATTTGGAAAAATCGGTTTTACTGCCCGTCCTGGCCGACAGCAACCGTAGCAATTTGTAAATCTCATCTGTAGTAGTAAAGTCAGAAAGGTATTTAATATCCAAATTCAGATATGAATTAATAATATCACTAAGATATTTCTTTTTTACTGCTACATCAGATGTGAGGGCAATTTCGGGGAACCCGCCATATTGTATATATTCTTCATAATATACTCCCAATCTATCAATGATATAAGGGTTCGCACTTTGAAAATTAAAGGCTTCCGGTTTTACTGTCGCACTTTTAAAGTTAAGGAACTCATCAAAAGAGAGTGTATGAAGTTCAAACAAAAACTTTCGCCCGGCAAGACTTTCCGAGAACTGATTTTTCATATAAAACGAACTTGAACCGGTAACAAAAAATTTTATGTCATAAGTATCATATAAGTATTTCATAATGCTCGTAATACCGGGAACCAATTGTATTTCATCAATTGCTACAAAAGCTTTCACACTTAAATCCAGCCCCTCAAACTCAAGTGATTTGGCAATATTCTCATAGTTTGAACTGGAGAAAAGGAAACGAAACTCAGCTCTTTCAAGGTCAAAATATTTTTTATTTTCACCCGGTGATTTTTCCAGCAAATGTTTTATAAGTGTAGTTTTACCGGTTCTTCTAAGTCCACAAACAGCAATAATCTGTTTTGAATCTATGAAAGGCTCTATTTCTTTGATAATATTGCGATACTTCATTGGATAATTTTTTTACAAAAATACGAAATGGCATTTAAAAATCCAAATAGTATAACTGTTTGGGAAATAAAATAGCAAAACAATAACCAATTCCATGATATTTTCTACTTCTTTCATGTATTCGGGAGTGTGTGGAGAAAGATGCTTTTGTTTATCCGGTTGCAGTAGGGGTAGCAGCGGCAGCCTGTGGAAGGCGCCGGCGAGGTTTTTGCCGGCGGGCGGAGGCTGAGGCACGAAGACCCCGTACCGCCTTGCAAAACCAGCCGGAGACGACACAGCTAAAGCGGATAACCCGGCCACTGCCCTAAAAATAAGAGTGCTGGTATTTCCCCAAAAACTTCTTCCTTTTTATTACCTAAACCCGATACTAACAGCCCCGTACAAAATCAGGCAAATCAACTTCCCTAATTATGAAATCTTAATATCTTTGAAAAAAAATACACCATGAAAAAAGAATGGTTAAAACGATCCCTGTCCGTGCGGAAGTGGAAAGAAATATAAAAATTGTTGTATGCGTAAAGAATAATGAGACGCCATAAAACGTCATCAGCCAACGCTACATTTCTTCCACTTTCTTCCGGATTTCCTCCCATTTCTTCTCACCGAATTTGGCGCCGACCACTTCAATGACTGTACCGGCAAGTAATGAGCCGATGGCACCGGCTTTACTAAATCCAAGGTTATTGGCCAGGCCATAAAGAAATCCTGAAGCATACAAATCGCCGGCACCGGTTGTATCCACAGCGTGCGCTTTGACAGGTGAAATAACTGTCTTTGTTTCGCCCTGTTTTACCATAGAGCCTTTACTGCCCACTTTTACCACGGCAATATCTGTCACAGAAGCAATGTCATCAAGGGCTTCCCCGGGTTCTTTTCCGCTAAAGGCTTTAGCTTCTTCTTCGTTGGCAAAAACTATATCTACATAATTTTTCACCATATCATGCAGAAAATCCAGATTTTCTTCCACCACATTATAGCTTGCCAGGTCGAGGGAAACTCTTAACCCGGCTTCTTTAGCCAGTTTCAAAATGGTTTCGAGCAACTTATGGTTTTGCACGAGATAGCCTTCCACATGGAGGATATCATAACCTTCAAAATTACTTTTGGAGAGCATGTCGGCTGAAAGTTCCAGTGCTGCGCCGAGAAAAGTCCCGAAAGTTCGTTCACCATCGGGCGAAATCATGCCATTGGCAATACCCGAAGGGGAGTTGGAATAAAACAATACCGGTTTAATTCCACTGTTTTTCAGGTCTTCTTCGTAAAAGCGTCCGGTTCCATCTTTTCCTACAGAACCGATAAAAGCAGTTTCCATGCCCAGTTTGGCCAGACCATGAATGGTATTGGCTGCCGAACCTCCCGAGGCTGTTTGTTTTTTCAGGTTTTTACTTTTTTCCTGTATTTGCGCTGCACGTTCTGCATCTACAAGTTGCATACTTCCACGTGGAAGCTCCAGATCGTTCAGCAAAGTATCATCTTCGAGTTGCGTCAGTACGTCAACGAGGGCATTTCCTATTCCAATTATTTTCATTTGTTAAAATTTTTGCAAAGGTTAAAATTTTTATTGAACTATTAATTTCGAGAAAAACGATTTGGTTCCATTATGCAACCACGCATAATAGAATCCTGATTTCATGGATGTTATATCTATTTTAATCTGACAGTTGCCGAGGCATCCCGCCTGCTGTTTCACAAAAATTCTGTTTCCTGCCATATCAAAGATTTCAAGAAGAAGAGGTTTGCCGTTTCCGCGGAAAGAAAGAGTAACCCCGGCGTGTGAAGGATTGGGATAAATCCCCAAAGGTTTAATATGTAAATTCGGGATACCTGTTGGATTTGCAAAAGTAATCACGGCACTTCCCATACTGGAGCAACCTCCCGTAACGCCAACAACGCGAATAGTATCGGTTCCCACGGGAAACTGATTGTAATCTATCCTGATTTTTTGTGTCATATCGCCTGTTGTCCAGTAATAATATTCAAATCCAGGACCAGCATCATAGCGAACAAAGCCGTCCGGTTGCAGGGTATCATCTTTTGGATATAGATGAATAGCGGGGACAGGCCCATATACAAAAACATCTTTCCCGGATTTCCCAACGCAACCTGCCGGAGATACGTAAGAATAATAAATAGTATGGTTTCCGGGGCCGGCCACAGCCGGAGAAAAACTATTTCCATCCATACCGTTTCCTGAAAAAAGACCGCCTTCCGGATCGCCATGCAAAGTTACCACCGGATCGTTTTCACAATACGAGAGCATTAAACCGGAAAACCGGGTCAATGGCAACGGTGCAGGAGTAAGTGTCAGGCTGTCCTTTGCAATACATCCTTCCGCGCTTATTCCGGTCAGGAAAACGGTAAGCGTATCCTGCGGTTTTATGGATAAAGTGTCACTTTCCACATTTCCCGGCAACCAAAAATAATGGTCTGCACCGGAAGCTGTCAGCGTCAGCGGCGTATTTACACAAACCGGAGAACTGTTCCGTACAATTTTCGTTTCAGGCAACGGATTTACAGAAACCGTGAGCCTGTCGCTAACCATACAAAGTTCATCATTTCCCGAAACAGCATGATAGGTAGTTGACTGCAAAGGACGAACTACAAGCTGACTGTTGTCGGACAACGTATCTGTTCCCTCAACCCAATAAAACAATTTTCCTCCGGTAGCGGAAAGATGCAAACTATCTCCACGACAAACACTTGTATCATTCGGCAGAATAATTTCGGGATAATTGACTACAAATAAAAAGGTACTGTCATGAGCAGAACATCCTGTTTTATCTACAGCCGTAAGCTGTATCCATTCCGATGAAACAGGATTTTCAACCGTGAACCTGTTAATTTTTGTGGTAATCGTATCACCGTTGTAGCTCCAGATAAAAGAGTTGAAACTCCCTTGCACAGGAGTACAGGAAACCACAGCAGAAAAATCTTCACATGTTTTCAGTGTATCATAATCTGTAAAAACAGACAATACAGGATAAACAAAAACATGTGCTGTGTCTCTGGTTACGCAGCCGGCAGAAGATGTCGCCAAAACCGAAACCCGGTAAGTTGTATCCGCTGTGGCAGGTAAAAAAACTATGGAGGAAGTTGTATCTCCGTTATTCCATTGGTAAGAAAGTCCCGGGTCAGCGCCTGAAACGGTGAGCAAAACACTGTAGCCAAAGCAATGCGAAGAGCTGTCCTGCGGAATAGAAATTTCAGGCTGAAGATGATATATTATTTTTACCGAATCGGAAGCGGAACAGGACTGTGGCGTGAAAACAGTGAGAGAAATCATTGTATCGGAAACCGGACAAACCGTAATGGAAGAAGTTGTATCTCCTCCGCTCCAGCGATAGACGTAATCACCCTGAGGGCCGGAAAATGTGAGATAACTTCCGGCACACAGACCGGTGTCAGCGCCAATATGAAAAGCCGGAATCTCCGGAAGAACAAAAACATGTGCTGTATCTTCGGTTACGCAGCCGGCAGAAGATGTCGCCAAAACCGAAAACCGGTAAGTTGTGTCCGCTGTGGCTGGTAAAAAAACCACGGAAGATGTCGTGTCTCCGTTATTCCATTGGTAAGAAAGTCCCGGGTCAGTGCCTGAAACGGCGAGCAAAATACTGTCGCCAAAGCAATGCGATGAACTGTCTTGCGGAATAGAAATTTCAGGTGGAAGATTATACCTGATCTGAATGGAATCGGAAATTTTACAGCCATCGGTAGAGAGCACCGTCAAAGAAATCATCGTATCGGAAACCGGACAAACCATAATGGAAGAAGTAGTATCACCTCCGCTCCAGCGATAGACGTAATCACCCTGAGGGCCGGAAAATGTGAGACAACTTCCGGCACATAGGTTAGTATCCGCACCGAGAGCAATTTTCGGAACAGAAAAAACCGTAACATTTATGGTGTCACCCATCTCATCACCCGCTTTGTCTTTTACTAATAGTGAATAAGCAGTGGCTGAATCGGGAAAAACAGTTACCGAAGGAGAAGTGCTGAAAGTTTTGCCATTTTTATACCAGTTGTAAGAAGCCATATTGTCCGGTCCCCGCAAAGTCAGGCTGTCGCCGGCACAAAGAGTTGTATCCGGCCCGAGATGAACCAAATTACAAAAACCAGCATCATATTTTACTGCCCATCCCGACTGTTCCAGCGAACACAGGGAATCCTGTAGCCGGATTTTAATTTTGCCGGAAGCTAATTTTTCCACGTAATCCATGGCCACCAAAGCTTTCCATTCCGAACCCGTGGTCATGGCAAGATTTGTGAACGAATCGGCCAGCATTTCGGTCGGATAATAATAACGCCCATCCCACGACAGGTTAATGAGCGCCGTATCTTTACCAACGCCATTGAAACTGTATTTCTTAGCGCCATAGACCTGAATACTGTCTATCAACTGGTGGGCATACACATTCAGCGAAAGCGCATAATACATTCGGTCGGTAGGGATATTCCCTGAAAAGGTAATGGTCAGCCGGTTGCCTTTTTTTGTTTGATGCAATTTTGTGGCTTGTTTTACGGCGAGATAATCCAGAATTTCATCATCCGGAGCAAGTAAGATATCATCGAGACCGGGTTTGCCATAGGTATCGTAAATCTCTTCCATATCCGAAAGAAAATTTCCCGGAAGGGTATGCATTCCCGAAAGAAACCATTTGTGAATGCCTCTTTTGCTTTCGTGATACAACGAATCTGCAATATCTTTAAAACCGCTGTACATAAACAGGCGGTTCAGTTTGGTTGGCTTTAGCCAGTCGATGGTATCACTCGCCACATCAAATCCTAAACCATGAAAGCCAATCCATGTATTGTCATTTCCCTGGTTAATAGCTGAATGATAATGATTTCGTGAAAGATAAGAAACATAAGTGTCATCACCGTTTGGAATAACAAAACTTTTGAAAGTAATGGAATCCGAAATTTTACGCCGGGCATAACTTTTGGTTCGTTGGAAAGCATATTCGATTTTTTCGGGGGAACTCAGATCAGGATTATCGAAAAGACCATGGTTTTCAATACCCCAATGCTTCCTGAAAAGTGTGTCGAGTTCCGGCCATGTTAGTTTACTCTTATCATGATAAGGGTCATCAGGATTCAGGATATCCAAGTTATTATAGCTGCTAAAAATGAAAACAGCCGAAGACATCTTGAAAGTAACGGGATTCCCACAGCCATCGGTATAGGTAAACCCCTGCGTATTCCCGGCTCCTTCAAAAACCGGATAAACTTTCTTGAAAATATCGCTGAGAGCATCATCCATTTGAAAGCTCATGGCAAAAGCTTTGTTGTATTTCAAAGAGGATTTTTGTACCGTAACAACAAGGGGGGGGCTTTTAAATACAACCACAACGGAGTCGATGTCGGGTGGATTTGTTTGCTGAGCACATACCGAAGAAGCCACACTTACAAACAAGCTGAAGACTATGAGTACACTATTCCGGAAATTATTCATCCATATCTTTTTTACTTGTAATCAAAGACATGTGGAACATGCTGCCGATAATTACGGCGTATGATATTTCTGCTAAAGCTTTCACCGTTTTTATTTTCAAAATATCTGCGTCCCTGCTGCCCGAATCTGAATGAAATAGTTATTTCGTGTGTAGTTCCACCTCCTTTGTTGATACCGCCCGTTCCAAATTCAAAAGAATAATTCAGGGCCAAACCATAGCTGATATATCCGCCAATATTCACTGCCACAGCTCCCGTATTACGATATAGTAATCCTGCCCAAACCTGTTTTCGGTAAATGGTCAACGCTGAAATTTCAAAAAAGCCAGGCATATTTTTTGTTTTCCTGTAAACGGCAAAAGGCTGAAGCTGCCACTTTTCGGCAAAATAAAAAAGGTAAGAAGCATGGAGGAGCAACTCACGTTGCATATTGAAGTCCAGCTTTTTATAATTGCTGTAATATTTGTTGTCCGGCAAGGCATTGGGCATGGCAAAACCCACATTCAGCCCTCGCCAGTTATAATCGATACCAAATCCTGCATTGAAAGTACTACCGTTCACTTTACTTCCACCATTCAGCAACGGGTCATTTGGATCAATGCCGGTCATGTCAGCCAGACTTACGGAATTTTGGAAAAAGCTCCCCCATACGCCAAAGAAAATACGTTGGTCAGGACCTGTTTCCAAAATATAAGAGTAGCTGACAGAAACTTTAAACTGCGAAATAGCTCCTGTTTTGTCCATGTACATTTCGCCACCAAGCCACATTTTGTCTTTGTAAATATTCCCGAACCCATTCAACCTTACCGTGCGGGGGCCTTTTTGAATATTTGTCCATTCACGACGATAGTTTAGATACATTTCAGCATAGTTAAAATAGCCTGCCACAGCCTGATTTAAAGCATACGGGTTGAAAAGATATTGTGTAGTCAGCGGTGACTGCTGTGCAGAGAGGCTACCTCCGAAAAGCAGAAGCAAAAAAAGGATATGTTGCAACCATTTTTTCATCAGCGGAGAATACTTAATGTTCCTGAATATTTCTTACCCGTATGGTCAACAATCACATAATAATAAGTGCCCTGTGGTAACGGATTTCCATTGTATTCGCCTTTCCAGTCATTGTTGTAATTTTCGGAGGAATAGACAAGGCTTCCGGCACGATTGTATATCCGTAATCTGAAAGGGCTTACAACAGCCTTATTATTTACCTTCCACTCATCATTAAAACCATCGCCATTGGGCGTAAAAAAAGGCATGGCATGTGCCGAAGTAATCGGGGGGTTCACACCCCCGTTAGCATACACACCATAAAATACCGAAGTGCCCGGACAGATATTTACATAGGCTTTCACCGTATATTCTCCCGGTTCTTTCACATAAAAACCGGGGGATAAAATGTGTGGAGGCCAAATAATGGAGTCATAATCCGAAGGATTTTTAATTTTAAGATAAACACTATCTCCCTGCGAAAAAGTTACGGTATCGTTAAAAAACACCTGCGTCCCATCTTGTTGTTGCACCACAATGTCGGATGAACCATAAATAGTAATTGATTTTGACAGTGAATCAACACATCCGAAAGAAGTTGTTACAATAAGTTTGGCAGTATAATCTCCCGGATAATATTGGTGATATGCATAAATATTCGGTCTATATTCGGAACGGCCATCGCCATAATCCCAATATCGCGTAGTAATATCACCAAAAACCGACTTTGTACTATCAGTGAAAAGGGTATTCCCCTCCGAAGAGCAAAGACCGGAATAAGTGAATTTTACAACAGGCTTGTCTCCCACAGGAACCTGATGAACTTTTGTGATAATATTTCCTGATTTATAAGTCAGGCGCATGGCTACCAGCCAAAATTGAGGTTTGGGAAAAGCATGAACAACTGTATCGCCGGTGGCATCATCGAACTTCCCATCCATATTTAAATCCCACGAAACCTGCTGCAAGGTATCCTTGCCCGTGGAAATGTTTATTAATGTTGTACTATCTCCTAAACAAGCCGTATCATACTTAAAATCAATATGGTAATCATAATCGGGAGCAACAAGAAAATGCTGTGTTGTACTGCAACCATTTGCACCCGTAACTATCACTGAGTAAGGAGTGTTGCGTATCGGGTTTACCTTAATTGAGCTATCGGCAGCACCCGTATTCCACAAATAAGAAGGGAAGCCACTCGAAACCCAAAGCAGGGTATCAGCTCCCGGCTGTGTAACCACTGTATCGGAAATATGATCAAAAACAGGTACAGATTTTACAAAAATCTCTGTCGTATCTCGTCCGCTTTTATCATTTTGATTGACAACTTCTACCCAGTACATTGTATTTTGCGAAGGAGAAATACGAATCGTTTGCACTGTATCACCATTACTCCAGAGATAATGTTTCATATCATCAGGAGCTTTCAGCTGCGCCGTATCACCAAGACAAATTGTATCAGCAGGAACTGTAAAATGATAGCTGCAATATACTGCCAGCGAAGAAGTATTCATAGCACAAAGCTCATCGTGATATTTTTGTAAAGTATCCGGATTTTGAATTGCATCCACGTAGTCAGAAGCTATCAAACAATTAGCCGCACTGGTATCATTATTGGCAATCTGAATATATTTTGCTGCAACCTCGCCTTCCGGCAATATGATACGGCCATTCCATGAAAAATTTATCATGGCAGTATCTCCATGAATCACATGTGTTGCAGTTGCCCCCTGTACCTGAACATCTGTGATGGGCTGATCTCCCACAACAAGCAACGTAAGCGAATACCAATGCATGTTTTTTGGAATCTGGTTACCCACGAAACTGATTTGTGTTGTGTTGTCAAGGGTAGAGCTAAGAACAGTGGTCTTATCTTTCAGTAATAAATACTCAAATACTTCCTGGTCGCCGGCCACCCATATGTTATCACTACCGTTTTTTCCATAGGCCGCAGCAATCTGATTCATCTCGCTTTTGAAAGAATCGAAAGAGATATCCGGTGAAACACCAAACTTAAGAAAGTGATAGACACCCATCCAATGATGATTGTTTACACTCTGCAAAGCCATTAGTTGCACATCGTTAAACAAAGTGTTATCTATCCTGCCGCGCTTAAAAGTGTGGGAAGAATAAGGCAATGTTACCGAACCTAATTCAACGGGATTGCTATTCAAATCGTTAAAATAGCTGCTAAAAAATGCAATATACCCGAAATTATCGCGGGCAGGAACCAGCTGGTCGCCACCATTTGGAGGGAGCACATATGTATCCATGGTGATTCCTCCTTTGGTGAATGGTGCTGTTTTTTTTATAGTGTAACTAATGTTTCGCTGCACCTGATAACTCTGTTCAGAGCCGTAAGGCGGGTCAACAAATCCGCGATTATCAACACTGTAGCCCCTCTGCCAAAGGTCATTTATTTTTTTCCAGCTTAGGTAATTGGTAGTATCTGTTTCATGAACATCTTTCCCCGACTTCATGGTAAAATGGTTTAATTGCATAGAAAAAGGCACATCATTGCCGGTACCATCGGTCATAAAAAGACCGGCATTACCATTTTTACCGGCAAAAAACGGATAAACTTTATTATAAACATCACCGGTGGCATCATCAGCTTGTAAAACGAGTACAAAAGCTTTGTTGTATTTCAGATAAGTAATTTTGGAACTGACGGTGGAAGGAGCTGCCAAAAAAGTAATGTTAATTTTCACATTATTCAATGTCTGTTCCTGCGCAAGTGCCTGCGAAGAAGATAGTATTCCCGACATCAAGAATAAAGGAAAGAGAAATATCCGATATTTTAATCGCCTGTTTTTCAACAATCTGGTTTAAATATAATGAACTTATAAAAGTATTAGAATTCCTGTTATAACAAGCACTTTGGAATTTTTTTTTTAAACAACTTATCAAAAGGCACAGAATTGTTTAAAATGAGAAAAAAAATTCCAAAATTATTTGCAAATAAGAATTATTCTCTATCTTTGCGCCCTCATTTAAGAGAAAAACACGCCTCCATAGCTCAGTTGGTTAGAGCATCTGACTGTTAATCAGAGGGTCCTAGGTTCAAGTCCTGGTGGAGGCGCAAAAATCCGGTTCATTGGTGAATCGGATTTTTTTGCTTTATA
>JAJRQN010000101.1 GCA_024280235.1 Bacteroidota bacterium
CCCGGGAAAAACCATAACATCCAAACTATCCAAAACACCGTTCATAATGTCCACCGCCGACACTTGCCGCGGCAAAACACCCGTATCTACTTTCAAAGCCTCCATGGTTTCAATAACGCAAACCGGGCTGGCACCATTGCCATTGAAAACACCAACACGGAGTTTGGTATTTTTTTCAACTGAACTTACTTTTCCGTTCCGATGAGTCTGACATGACCAGGTAAAAACCATAACCAACAATACGGCCCATCGTGCCATACGAAATAACTTCTTCATTTTTAAACAAAATTTTTAATCTGAACAATCCCTTAAAATGTTCCGGTTTTGTTGTCTCTTCCGGCACTTACTATTACTCCTCTTCTTCCAGCTTTTCTGTTTTCATTTGATACAACTTGCGGCCGCCATAAGCAGCCCCCAACCCCAGCAGGATAAACAATCCGCCGCCTATGGGTGCACCACCGCCGGCTTGTTGGTCACCGGTCTCCCCGTGGCCGGGAGGATCGGGAGGATTGGTACCTGCATGAACAGATACGCTGAAAAGGGAAATAACGAGTGTCAACAGCAAGAGTTTTAAATATTTTTTCATAGTCTTTGTTTTTTCTTTTTTTTGGGAAAATTTTAAACCGGACACACTCTTCTTTAAAAAAATGTGTCCGGCAGTAATTTCATCATGCTTCCGGTTTTTCTGTTTTCATTTGATACAACTTGCGCCCGCCGTAAGCTGCGCCCAACCCCAGCAGGATAAACAATCCGCCGCCTATGGGTGCACCACCGCCGGCTGCCTGATCGGTGGTTTGACCGTGCGAACCGGGAGGTGGTGGTGCCGTTTGTGTTTGCGCATTTACAAAATCTGCCCAAAACATCATGGAAAACAAAACGGTGAGAATAACAATAGTTCTTTTCATTTTATCTCTTTTAAAATTAACGGTGAACAGTTTTTATTTTATGAAGACTTTTTTGGTGGCTACGCCGTGCGCAGAAGCTACACGAACGAAGTAAATGCCGGACTGTTGGTTCAGCCGGAGGGTCTGTTTGTACATGCCGTTGAGCGTGCCTTCGTAAACCTGCTGCCCCAGCGTGTTGAATACCGAAACCTTGCCGTTGAGACTTTCGTTGCCACTCAGGTATATGGTTTTACCGTAGGCAAAGACCTGAACAGTCTCTTTTTGGCTGAGATTCGGTACGGCGGTTACCCCGTTAATGTGCAGCACAAACCGGTTGACATCATCGCCTTTGGTGGCCGAGAAATCGTAATTGGTTTGTTGCGACAGGTCGATCATGGTGCCCGTTTGGGTGTCTTCGAGAACAAAGTGCGGGTTAGCAAAACTGCTGACACCTGAAACCGACAAATGATAAACCGTACTGACTCCGGGTTTGAAATCCAGCGGCAGGTTGTAAGCTTTTGTTGTTTCGGGCAGGTAGTTAGTAGAAAGTTGTTCTGATTTGCTGACCGTCCACAAAGAAGGTGCCGTTTTAACCATGCTAAACAGTTTGTGCGAATCAAAAGCATGGTCAAAGCCTTCGGTGGCATCGTTTTTAAAGCCAAGGGTAGCTACATCGTAATAGCCGTTGGCATCGTTGGTTACTTTAAATGTTAAAGTCTCTTTTTTGTTAGTGGACGAAGCCTTTTTGAAATTATTCGTTGCATCATGTACCCGATCGGATGCCGGAATGGTAAGTGAATTAGTACCGGAGGTAACCTGAACAAAAAACCCGTTGGTGGATGGAATAATTCCTCCGGAGGCAACATCGATGTAATTTCCGGCGCTTTCGTCCCATACTTTGGCTGTACCATCCACTCCGCTGAGAGCCCAGTTAGCATCCCCCCAGGTGAGTGCCGAAGGATAAGGATTACCCAACAAATGCCAACCGTCTCCCTCGGTTGTATTATAGCTGAGATTAGAGAAAGTAATGTTCGAATTATTCGGCGTTCCGGTGAAGTTTTTAGTGGCGGTGCTTTGGTAGGCCACAAGATAGCCCTCTCCGTTAGTGAAATTAGTAATGTTATTAGCAGAGACTTTATAGTTTTTCCATGTGTTGGTGGCTTCGTCCCAGGCATAGAAATCATCCAGATTGGGAGAAGACGTTCCTGGAACAAAATCGGAACCCGAAATGGCCATATTGTCAACGGGAGAACTTATGAGATGCCAACCGTTGCCAGAGCCCGCATTAGAAGTGTAGCCAGCTATATACCGCTGCACCGTTGCACTGCCGGTAACCGTCCCGTTGACAATTAAAGAGCCGTTGCCGTTGGCATCGGAAGTAATAGTTAATAAACCGTTATTGGTAAGATTACCTGAGACCGTTAAGGCTTGACCTGAGTTTACAGTAACACTTCCACCATTATTAATAGTTAAATTATTAGCAGTGGCAGGATTGGTAGGGCTGTTGGCGGAAACCGTAACCACATGGTTTATAATAACATTTTGAGTAGATGTGGGAACGGTACTTGATTTCCATGTAGAAGTACTACTCCATGCTCCGTCAGCCGTAGTTCCGTATTTCGTTGTATATGAATAGTTTGGACCTGAATTATTATTATAGTTAAGAGTTAGCAGGTCGTAATCTGCTGTAGGATTGGCAACGGTAGTAGAAAAAACATAATAGCTTACAGAAGTTCCTGCACTAAGTGCCGGTATTGTTGCTGTTCCGGTGGCGGAGCCGGAAAAACTCACTTCAGCAAAAGAAGAACTACTCCAATTATCACTTGAATACCGAACATAAATATGTTCTTCGGCACAGGGGGCAGCGCTTGTAGTAACGGTAACTGTTACCGCATCATTATCTGAAACATCATCGGCTGCCGGCGACTGGGTAACAGAAGAAATTGTAACCGGGGCTGCACTGGTCTCCATGACATAACCATAAGAATTAGTGCCATTGGTAACATCTTTCCATGTGAATGAATAATATTTCCCTGAGATTTCATTAAAGGTTCCATTTCCGCCTCCAGAATACCAAGTGGTGTTAGTATTTTTACTTACTGCATCACCTCTTCCCCATAAATTGTCCCAATCTGTACTGGAATTTCGAAACTTAAAGCCTGATGAAGATCTGTTAGTAGAACTTTGAATAGTAACAATCCAATTTGGAGTACCAAGTGAACGGTACGACATAGCTGTACCACCCCATGAATTCATGTCTCCGCTAAAATACATGTTTGTCTGCGCCTGCGCGAAAAGATTAATTGTAGAAATTGTAAAAGTTACAATTAATAGTAGTGTAAGAAATTTTTTCATAATTCTAAATTTTTAATGGTTATTTCATTTTCTGAATAGTTTTCAAAACTTAATTGTGTATCCGGTCAAAAATAATATATAAAATAATAGGAAGCAAACATTTTCGTGCATTTTAACATTTTTCTACTTAAACAGGTAATATGAAAAAGAGGGTGGTGAGGTCTTTTGCAAACGATTGAAATAGGGATGAAAATGGGGTTCCGAAGCCGGAAGTGGGAAGACGGAAGGCCGAAGACTCCCCCACTTCAAGCATCCACGCCCGAAGAAGTTTTACACATCATGCAACCGTTTTTAAAACAGTTTTATGAAAACAGAAAACAACATCATTTTATAATAAATTTACTGATGAGTACTTTCTTTGTTTTCTTTTCCTTTACCAGCAGCAGATAGTTGCCGGAAGAAAGGTTTTGGCGACGGAAATAAAATTTCACCGGCGCCATCACCTCGGTCCGGCTAATGAGCCGTCCGGAAACAGCATAAACGGAAACCACATATTGACCTTCAAATCCGGTGAGGTCTATTTGTGCATACTGTCGGACAGGATTGGGGTAAAGCAGGGGCTTTTGCGTTTGTTGTTTTTTTATGCCGGTTACCGGCGAAACCGGAATATTCCAGTTTTGGCCATTGTTATTATTCCAGCTATCCGTATTGTAACGAATCACAAAATTAACAGATTGTATTGGCTGAGCAGGATTATCGAAAGGCCCCAGTTCCACAAAATACAACGTACTGTCCATGGGTATAAATTTTGTTTCCACTGCAGAACCGCTGCCATTGAAAAGCGCGGAACCTTTGGGCCGGTAAGCTGCATCGGGTTCCTGCCAATTTCCGTCCACACCATTTACACCCCAGTGCAGCAGCGATTCTCCGGTCATCTGCTTATCGTCCTTAACGGCAATTATGATTTTTTCGCTCGCCGTGGGATGTTGCGGGAACCAATGCACTCCTGCGGTAAAGTCAGGAATGACATTGAACTCCATCCGGTAAGCCGAATCGCTTTCAGTGCCATCCGAAGCCATTAGCTTATAAGAAAAAGAGGTGTAAGGAACGCCCGTTTCATCCTTAGCAGTCGTAAAAGTCAGTGCCCCGATATTGGAAATAACCGAACCGTTGCGTACAGGTGCCCCGGAAACCATCAGCGAGCCTTTATCCGTCGTCCGGACAACCTGTATCCCGGACAAGAGGGCGTTTGCCGTGCCGTGAAAAGGAATATCCGTTTTGTAAAAACGGTAAATGCTGTTTTCCGAAAGCATAATCAGCGAATCGGCCCCGGTCGGATGGTTATCCGTAACATTAATGGTTGCCGTATAGACATTGTCGCTTATTCTGTTTTTGCTGTCTTTTACTTTAAACCGGAAAGAGGTCAACGGACTTCCGGATTGATTATCCGGAGGCGAATAAGATAACAATTGTACATTGGCACAATAAGCAGAATCAGAGATTTGTGTCCCATCATAGCTCAGCAAACCTTTATCGACGGTGGAAACGACAACAATTCCTGCAAAGGAAGCCGAGTCATTCGCAACAAAATAAAAATCGGTATCGGAAAAATGATAAGTTCCGTTTTCCGCAACGGTTACCGTAAAACTTTTCCCCATCGGATTATTTGAAGTGGAAGAAGATATTGTGATATAATAATCTTTCCCGTTGTTGTTATCCCAGGTATTTCCGGTTTTAACAACAAAATCAATTTTTTGCACCACTTGTTTCGGGTTGTTAAAAGGCCCCAGTTTTACGGAATAAACCCCGTTTTTATCGACATCGGTGAAAGGGGTTTCAACAGCCTGTGAACTGAAAGGAATGGTACCGGCGGGCTGATATTCGGAAACGGGGGCAATCCAGTCGGCACCGTCCACCGTTACTCCCCAGTGCAAAAAAGAGTGACTCGTTGCAGCGGAATCGGTAATGGTAATAATATCATTTCTATTCGGATTTTCCGGTGTCCAGATAATGGAATGGTTATTGGAGTTTGACCCGGCTGTCTCGTTGCCCACATAAACATGTTGAATGGGAGTGTTAAAAGTATTTCCTTTGGTGTCGGTTACCGAGACATAATAATCCACCAGCGTGTCGGAAAGTCCTTTTATTTCGGCATAATAGAGGTTAGCTATGCGATAGGGTAAGACGAAAAAGTCGATTTCGGGGTCATGGGTAACATTTTCCGGACTTAACACTTTTTCTGACATGGGAACAGATTTCCAGCCACTAACTCCCGGGCCGCCCTGATAAGTTTCATTATCGTTGTTGTTTATGGGATTTGCACCATCTTTATCCAACCGGTATTTTAATATAGCGGTTGAAATTCCCGACACATCAAAAGCATACGTCCAAACGGTGAAGTTTCTTGAATTGATAAATTCTTTATATCCGTATAGCGGTCCAAAGCCTGCCGAACCCGGGTTGTAGGGGAAGCGTTGAGGGATAAAGACGGAAGGCGGTGTGTGATCTGTTCCCGAATGGGCGTTTATATCTTTTAATGCATAATAAATGGCGTTATTACCGGCAATGGTTTGTTTTACCTCCATATCGAGGGCTTTTCCATAGTACATGTATCCGCTTGTAAGTGCAGGCAGGTAAAACTGCCAGGCAAGTTCGGCCGGCGTTGACAGGCTGTCGGCATCCACAATTTTTCCAATGCGCAGGCGGTTATCTTCGAGGTCTTCAGCCATGCAAACATAATTATCAATGGCAGTAATGACTGCCCAGTTCCGGGCATCTTCCGTCCATCCATTGGGATTAAAAGTGTACGTGCTTTTATTATACAAAGGCCACAACCAGTTGATAAACTGTGGAGACCCCCAATCGTTGGCGGCATTTACCCACGAGCCATCCTCCACGTGAACCACATCAGTGTCGGGTACGGGATGATCGGCCAGAAATTGTTGAATGGTGGTGGCTTTCATCTCTTTGTTGTTGCTAACAGCTGCCACAAAATCGGGAACAGATTCATGATAATAACTATAGCCGCCGGCAAAAGCATTATCGCCGTCGTGAGCAAGCAAAACAAGAGAGGGATGAGAGGCATTACTGTAGGGCAAAATATGTTGAGTAATATCGTGGGTTGACATGGGAGCATAACCGTCCTGATAGCTTAACAAATCGGCCATGGGCACCACGGTAATTTTATACTCTTCTCCGGTATTAGGGTCCACATATTTTGCTTTATGGGCCTGATAGCTGTAAGGCACGGCGAAAGTTCCTCCCCTACCATCTATCTGGCCGCTCCAGTAATGCACACCTTTGGCGGGAACTTTATCGGCTTTGTTGGGTGGATTAATGTTGGTTCCTGAAGTTCCGTAACGGACGGGAAAATCGCTTAGTGTCCTGGACAAATGACTGTTAGTAACAACTGTCCATTGAAAACCTTCCTTTACCAACACTTCAATAATTCGTTCCGAAAAGGCATCCTCCGCCGGCCAGTACCCTTTTGAATAGTCGGGCGATGTACCGAAAGTTTTCCCGTAAATATACCGGTGTGCTTCTATCTCTTTGGCCAGCGCTCTGGTACTAACCAATGGCGACAAAGCATGGTCGTAAGTAAATCCCATGATATCCATTCTGGGTTTGCCTCCGGAAGTTTTCCATTTCCGGGCCGTGATAAAATTGTTTCGCCATCCTTTAGCATATCCCCATTGGCCGGCATTGGCGAGACTGTTCACGTTTTCTATCAGACAACCGCTGTAGTTGACTTGTGCACCTGCATCCGGATAGGATAAAACAGATTGTACCGCGTCTTTGGGTGAATATTGATAAGCATTAACACGATCGTCTTTACCAAAAATAGCCTGCAGATTATTCAACGGATGACTTTGCCCTGTACCATATTGGTTTCCGCCACTGTTTTTAATGTCCTGCGACTGCTTCACATTCTGATAATGAAAGGGATTGGACAGGCTTTTATCAGGCCAATAGATAGGCTGTTGGAGATGCCACAAGTAGGTAGTATAAACCTTTTGCGCCCGACACATCAGAGTCGGCATGAAAAGCAGAAAAAAGAAAAAAAGTTTTTTATTCATTTTATAAATCTGAAAAAATTAACGGACAATCAGTTTTTGTAACTGTATTTGTTTTTCACCAATATATTTTAAAAAATACATTCCCGGTATCAGCACAGACACATCGACAACCGTTTTTCCCTGCTCTACCCTGTAATGCATCAAAATCCGTCCGTTTATACTACTCAGTATCAATATACCGGAGTTCTGTGTATTCACAATCACTTTACGAGAAGCCGGATTGGGATACACTTTTAAAGAACGCCTTATGGCATTATTGGTCTCCAAACCGGTAGCCACCACTTTCACAATAACCGTTTTATTTTTTTCATTTACATGTACAGTACCCGAAGTATCAAGTGAAGAAGAAAAGTGTACATTAAAAGGGTAATCGGAATTGGAAACCGGAGTAAAATGAGCCAGTCCGGCGGCGCCGGTGGTGTGTTTTCCATATTTCCCAAGAGAAATTTCCACATGAGGAACCGGTGTATTACTACCTGAAGATAGAACTTTAAAAGTGAGTTCCACAAAAGGCCTTGTCAGTTTTTTATCTGTAAAAACATAGAAAGCGCCGGATTTCATAGTCATACTGTAACCTGCGGCATTGTTTACCTGAATGGAATCTCCGGTAAAATAGTTGTACCAGATACCGGCATGTTGAAAGCCGGGTTTCAAGGTAATTGTTTTTACATCGAGGTTGGAGCCGATGCTAACATTAAGCGAGGCATCGGTTATCCATACTCTTTTGCCGGTTCCGCTCAGATCTTTGGTAACTTTTCCGTTCAAAAAAGCCGGTTGATGGGTTTTTAATTTTGCGAGGACGGCAAAAACTTCGTAAAGTTTTTGTCTTGTACTGTCCTGCCAGTAATCCCAACGCACCGGTTTGTCCGAAGTACGGCAATCTTCATTAAGGGTGCCGTTCGGGCAATAGTTTATGCTGTAATCATAGCCCAGTTCTTCAAATTGCCACAACATTTTAGGGCCGGGTACGGCAAAATAAAGGGCTGCCACTGCCTCTATGCGTTCTAAAGCTGTTAAAGTGTCTTTAATGTCATAATCTCCGGCAGCATTGCCATAAGTAAGGTTCTGATACATCATTCGTTCTTCATCATGACTTTCCATGTAAGGAATCAGGTTGGGATACTGATAGCCGCGATCAGAATACCATGCCCACGAGAAATCGGAATTTGAAGAATACCCCATGGAAGTCTGATCAAACTCTTTGACCATTTTACCCCATAATAACATTCCGGTATTGGCCAAAACCACTTCTTCATCATTGTCTGAAAAATGCTCCAAAATAAAATATGCATTGGGATTGATTTTTTTAACCGAATGATAATAATCAGTGAGAATATTTATCCGCGACTGATCATATTGATTCCATTTGGCAATATCATTTCCCGAATAAGTTTGTGTAAAACCTTTAGAGAGATCAAGCCTGAAACCATCTATTTTGTATTGAGTCATCCAGTAAGCAAAGACCCTTTTACAGAAAGCTTTCGTATAAAGACTTTCGTGATTAAAATAGTATCCCGGACTAAGCGGGTGCGGTGCCACAGGATTGTACCATGGGTTGTCGGCCGAAGGTCGTTTGAGTTGGTTGTTCCAATACATTTGCACCATAGGCGACTGGCCGAACGAATGGTTTAACGCAATATCCATAATGACAGCAATGCCCTTTTCGTGACAGGCATCAATAAAAGCTTTGTAATCGTTTTGGGTACCATAGGCCTTGTCGGGGGCAAAATAAAAATCGGGGTTGTAGCCCCAGCTGTCGTTACCTTCAAACTCGTTGAAAGGCATGAGTTCGATGGCATTCACACCAAGCGATTTCAAATAGTTTAACGAATCGATAATGGTCGAAATGTGACGGTCTTTTACAAAATCGCGAATCAGTAATTCGTAAATAATCAGGTTGGATTGCGTTTTACCATCAGCGACCGGTGTAAATTTTTTCACCTTCCAGTTGTATGGTTTTTGAGCCGTTTGCAATACACTGACAATACCGAGTGTTTTACCGAAAGGATAGGGTTTCAGATTCGGATAGGTTGTTTTGGGAATCCATTTGTCGTTGTAAGGATCCAAAATTTTATCGCAATAAGGATCAGCCAGTTTTAGTTTTCCATCAATAAAATACTGATAGGTGTATTCTTTCCGGGGTTTTAAATGGGTTAGTGTAATCCAAAAATATTCACCATCGGGTGTACGGTTCATAAAATCTTTTTGGGAGAGCTTCCAATCATTAAAATCACCAATGACAAAAACAAATTTTTTGAGTTTCGGCGGATTGTCCAATACAAGAGTTACCGTACTGTCGTTGATATAATTGATACCGTTGACAACACCGTCGGGCAGGTCGGCAACGGGTGGAGTTTCCCTGAAAAAAATCCTTACCGAATCAACAGCAATTTTTGTGCTGTCGGTGGCTTTTGCAACAAGCCAGTGATAGCCAATGCTGTAACTGGTAGAATTCAAAGCATAAGAAAGGCTGTTTCCCGGGGAGGCTTTGAGCATCAATGTATCATCTATGAAAAGATAAAGAGAATCAGCTTTTAGGGCAGAAACACACACCGGAATTATAACGTTGGGGGCAACAATCATACCTTGTGTGGGATAGGTGATTTTTACATTTAATATATTGGTATATACAGGTGTAAAAATATCTCCTTCATCAATCGTTTTTCCCTGGTGATAGGTCTTGCCGCTTATCGGTTTCTTGCTACGAAAAACAAAAGCCAGTTTCAACACTCTTTCTCCTGGTTTCAGACCGTAATAAGTACTAATATTGGGAATATACATTTGATATAAATCTGTTCCCTTACGGGTCATCATAGTTTCCGGAGTGTTTTCACCCCATTTAGTTTTTACATGTTTCCAATCATGGCTATCCACACTTTTAGTAGTTATCACACCGGTATGGGCATAAACCGTATCGTTATAGCCGGCGAGGCCGCCATTGCCCATGGCAGCATTAAAAGTTATCCTGACAGCAGAAGTATCCAACGGTAAAACCGGACAAGTAACGATTAAAATATTTCCACTTTGGCAGTTAACAGAACTTCCCACTTTATATCGGTAATTATCTCCATTGTTATTATCAAATCGGATGGTTACCAAATCAGGACGTGATATCGGGAGGCTGAAGACCGTGGAAAAAACATAATAACTTACTTGTGTTTGATTACCAAGTGGAGGAATTATAGCATAACCAGTATTGTCAGAAAAAGTAAACGGAATCATTTCTGACGTTTTCCAATTATCTGTAGAATAATGTAAATAAATTTTCTCTTCGGATGCAGGAGCAACTGAGGTATGGATTGAAACGAAAACAGAATCTGTGTCTGAAGGGAGTAGAGGTTTTTGCTTCACCGACAAAATATCAACAGGCTTTTTAGATAGTGTCATAAAAACAGCTTCCGCATTGGCGTAGCCAGCGTTGTCCCAATTAGCTACATACCACTTCCCATTTTCGAGGGAGATTGTATTTGGAGAAGGTTCGTTATTTCCCGACGTTCCGTAAGTATATTGTTGGATGGAATCTAACAGCACTTTTACATCGCCCCATTGATTTTGCCAGATGTTGGAAACGGGGCCACTGGTAAATTTAAAAGAGTAATTTCCACCTGCCACATCGCTGCCAGATTGTTCCACATGGAAAATAGTTTGGTAAATAGGATGACCTAGAGAAACCAGTTTAACTTTTCCTCCGGCAGATTGGGAAGAACCTGCAAATACAGGATTATCGGGCGGATTTATCCAGCTATCCCAGTCTCCCGGCATATTAAGTCCTTCAGGAGCATATATTTGTGCCTGAAGGGAAAAACTACCTACCCACACAAAAATAAGTAACAAAAAAACTCTTGAATATAAATGTTTCATAAGCAAAAAAACGAAGTGTAAGTTATTTTATCTGACCTCAGGATAATGGAATGTAACTGCATGCCGAATACATGGCAGTGCTGTTGAATATGTTTCATAATAATATCCCGACATATAGCAAAAGTAATCTATTTTAAATCGTTATTCAAGTTTTACACCCATTTTGCCAGGGCTATCGCTTACTAAAAAGTAATTCACAATAGTTGTTTGAAAAGTTATTCTGTTTTGAGGGATTGTAACAGGAATTTTATTGTAATCTTATGCGTTAAAATACAATTTATTATGACTACATTAGACATTTTTGAAAAGGTTACAGACCCAAGAAAACAGTATTTGATTAAATACGAGTTAAAAAGTTTGATTTTTATCACGCTCTCCGCAGTGGTATCCGGTTGTGAGTCTTTCACGGAGATAGCTGATTTTGCAGA
>JAJRQN010000102.1 GCA_024280235.1 Bacteroidota bacterium
ACTGATTTCCCTCCGGGAATACATTTAGCTGCTTCTTCACCCGGAAAGAAATACTGAAAAGCAGTCCTGTAAAAGTAAGCTTCTTTGGTCATGGGTGTGTTGACAGGAAACCGGTAAGATGCTTTTTCCAGTTCCAAATCTGATACTTGTTTTTGAGCCACCTCTTTTAAGGTGTCTATCCAGTTGTATCCCACGCCATCGGAAAATTGTTCTTTTTGTCGCCAAAGCACTTCATCAGGAAGATAATCGCTAAATATTTCACGCAGGATATATTTTTCCATTTTTCCTTTTTTCACCAGCTTATCTTCAGGATTGATACGCATGGCCACATCCAGAAATTCTTTGTCGAGAAATGGCACACGGGCTTCCACGCCCCAGGCAGCCATCGATTTGTTGGCTCTCAGACAGTCAAACATGTGCAGTTGAGAGAGCTTTCGTACGGTTTCTTCGTGTAGTGCCCGGGCATTTGGAGCTTTATGGAAATAGAGATATCCGCCAAATATTTCATCAGCACCTTCTCCTGAGAGAACCATTTTTATTCCCATGGAGCGAATTTTCCGAGCCATCAGGTACATGGGCGTAGCCGCACGAATGGTAGTTACATCATAAGTTTCCAAATGGTAAATCACATCGCGTACAGCATCAAGTCCTTCCTGAATGGTATAGACCAAAGTGTGATGAACAGAGCCAATGTAATCGGCAACTTTTTTCGCCGCTTTAAGGTCGGGTGAGCCTTCCAGCCCGATGGAGAAAGAATGAACCCGTGGCCACCAGGCTTCTTTCAGGTCGGATGTTTCGATACGTCGTTGCGAATATTTTCGCACGATGGCGGCAATAATGGAAGAGTCGAGGCCGCCGGACAACAAAACACCGTAAGGTACATCCGACATTAATTGGCGATGTACGGCACTTTCCAGAGCCTGTTTTAATTGTTTTTTATCTGTATGTGAATCTTTCACCGACTCATACGATTCCCAGTCGCGTTTGTAGTAGCGGACAAATTTTCTTTCTTTGCTGTTGTAAAAATGGCCCGGAGGAAATTCCTTAATCTTGGTGCAATGACCAATAAGGGCTTTCATTTCGGAAGCCACATAAAACTCTCCCAGTTCATCATAACCGTAATACAAAGGAACAATTCCGATGTGGTCCCGACCGATAAAATAGGAATGGTCACGGTTGTCGTAAAGGATAAAGGCAAAAATTCCATTTAACTTATCCAGAAAATCAGTTCCTTCTTCGAGATAAAGGGCATTGATGACTTCGCAGTCCGATTTGGTTTGAAATTCATAGGGGAGAGAAAGACTTTTCTCCAGTTCACGATGGTTATAAATTTCCCCATTTACAGCAAGGGCAAGGCGGCCATCGGCACTCATCAGTGGCTGGGCACCGTTTTCCACATCGACGATAGACAAACGTTCGTGAACGAGAATGGCTTCATCGTTTACATAAATTCCCGACCAGTCAGGTCCGCGGTGCCGCATGGTTTTTGACATCTCCAGTGCTTGTTCACGCAAAGTTTCTGTCCCGGTTTTTATGTCCAGAATTCCTAATATTGAGCACATAATTCTTCCCCCTGTTTTTCCCTTTGTTTTGTCGAAACAAAACTATTATTATTTTCAATAAAACAAAGGATTAAAAATGTTTTTGTTTTGTAACGAATAAACATACAACCTTTTTTATCCGGTAAGCAAGCAAAATGGCTGTTTCAATCGTTTGGGGAAGCTGCTGAGGCTCTTCCCGAAAATATTTGAATGTGGAGGCGATTCCTTGCAAGGGATGCTTGTTTTTTGTAAAAGCCAGAAACTGCTTCGGACAGGAGCAGGGGTGTTGTCGTGAAAAGTTGTCGTTACTTTGTACGTATGTTGCGTAACTAAGGGCTTGTTACGAAATAACTACTCCGTTTATACTCATTCTTTTGCCCGTTAACTTTGTTAAAAAGCCTCGCCGTAGCTTTGCTATGCCTGCATTTTTTGCCTCGTTATCGAACAAAATAATTTCGCCTGATTCAGAGAACTTATTTCGTAATAAGCCCTAAGGTTTGCTGAAAAACCCAGATGTGCGTCAGATTTAGATTTTGTGAAGTGAAGTTTGCCCTGTGTTCCGCAGAACCACATTTTTGTCGCTGTACAGTTTTCACTACTTTTGCAGCCCAAAATTCTGATAATGACAGCTAAAGATGTGGAAATAATGGCTCCGGCAGGCTCGTATGAGTCGCTTAAAGCTGCTATTCAGGGCGGTGCAGATTCGGTTTATTTCGGGATTGGGAATCTGAATATGCGTTCCCGATCATCAAAAAACTTTACACTGGATGATTTGGTTCGTATTTCGGCCATTTGTAAAGAAAACCACATCCGGTCTTATATTACCTTGAATACCGAGGTGTATGATGAAGATCTTTCGTTCATGCGAAAAATTGTGGATGCTTCCAAAAAAAACGGAATAACAGCAATTATTGCTTCCGACCAGGCAGCCATTCAGTATGCCTTTCAACGAGGGGTGGAGGTACACATTTCCACTCAGTCCAACATTTGTAACATCGAAGCGGTAAAATTTTATGCTCAGTTTTCGGACGTAATGGTTACGGCCCGCGAGTTGCGTATTGACCAGGTGAAAGCCATTATCGAAGCCATTCGCCAGCAGGATGTCCGTGGCCCCAAAGGCGAGTTGATACAGATTGAAATTTTTGCCCACGGTGCTTTGTGTATGGCTGTTTCCGGTAAATGTTATCTTAGTCTTGACAACCTCAATTCTTCTGCCAACCGTGGTGCCTGTTTGCAGCCCTGCCGCCGGAAATATACAGTAAGAGATACGGAATCGGATTTGGAGCTGGAAATAGATGGCAAATATATCTTGTCGCCCAAAGATTTGAATACGGTTTCTTTTCTTGATAAAATTTTGGATGCCGGTGTAAGGGTGTTAAAGCTGGAAGGCCGTGGCCGTTCACCGGAGTATGTAAAAATTGTTTCGCGTACTTACCGTAAAGCGGTGAATGCATGGTTTGAAGGTAATTATACGCCGGAAAACATTGATCGGTGGAACACGGAATTGGCGCGCGTATATAATCGTGGCTTTTGGGAAGGCTATTATCTTGGCCGTAAAACCGGTGAGTGGACTGAAGAGTATGGTAACCAGGCTACAGACAGAAAAATTTACATTGGCAAGATTACGAATTATTATGGCAAAATAGGTGTGGCTGAGCTTAAAATGGAATCTCATACATTGCAGCTCGAAGACAGGATCATGGTAATTGGCAGCACAACAGGTGTTTATGAAGATATTCTTACCGAAATTCGTCTTGACCTGAAACCTGTAAAAAGTGTAAAAAAGGGAGATGTTTGTTCTTTTGCAACAAAAACCCTGTTGCGCCGTGGAGATAAGTTGTACAAGGTGGTAAAAGCAGACCGGTCTGTTCCTAACCTGATTCAGCTTTAA
>JAJRQN010000103.1 GCA_024280235.1 Bacteroidota bacterium
AAATAAAATAAAATAAAATAAATAGTATGAAAAAATTCGCACAATGGATTGTTAGGTACCGCTTACTGATTGTGACAATTACATTCGGACTTACTGTCTGGCTGGGCTACCAAATTCAGGATTTGAAACTGGATTCAGATATTCTCAATTCACTACCCACTAATGACCCTACTGCAGAAATGTACATAAATATTGGAAATAAATTCGGCGGGAATACCATGGGGATGGTGATTTTAAAAACAACCAATATTTTTAAAACATCCGTTTTGGAAGATGTCAAACAAGTTACCGATTCTTTGTCAGTCATGCCAGGCATTTCGACAGTTACCAGCCTGACCAATGTGATTGATATAAAAGGAGGGAACATGGGAATTGACATAGGACATTTAATAGATGAATATAATCTGCCAAAAACGCAAGCTCAATTGGACAGCCTGAAACACAGGGTCATGTCGAAAGAGATGTACAAAGGAAATATTGTCTCGGCAGATAGCACTTCCACCATCGTCATGTTTACGCTGCTTGATCATGTGAACAAACAGGCTGTTGCGCAACGCATAAAAGCAAAGGTGAAGGCCATGCATCTTCCCGAGACTATTTATTTCGGGGGTATGCCAATGATGATGGATGATGTGGGACATTTAATGAAAAGCGATATGGGTCACCTATTGCCGCTTACCTTTTTAATTATCATGCTCATCTTGTTTTTAAGTTTCAGGTCGTTCCGGGGAGTAATTATGCCATTGCTTTCGGCAGGAATATCCATTGTTTGGGTATTGGGTATTATGCAACTATTAGGTTATAACCTTAACTTAATCACCAATGAACTGCCCATCGTGTTGCTGGCGGTAGGGAGTGCTTACACTATACACGTCATCAACCGTTACAACGAGGAAAAAGGGAAAAACAGGAAGAAAGCACTGATTAAGGCAGTTAGCTATATTGCCATACCGGTATTTCTTTCCGGAATTACAACAGTTTTTGGTTTTTCCTCTTTCATTTTTGGTGCTTACCTCACCATGATTAAACAATTCGGAATGTTTACATCGCTCGGAGTACTTTTTGCCCTGATAATTTCTTTGGTATTTGTTCCGGCATTTATTTCGCTGTTTTCAGTATATAGCAAAAGAAATATCTCACAAAAGAAAACCAAATCGAGGAATTCTTTTTTGGAGAAGTGGATGCTAAAACCATCTGCCAACCTGATAAATGGACATCCCAAATACATTTTGACAGGCTCGTTAATCCTGGTATTAATTAGTGCAGCAGGAATTACACGGATAAAAACCAGTGTAAATATGGCTAATTATTTTGAAAAAAGCAACTCCACACGGGTTACCGAAGATCTTATGCAAGCCAAATTCGGCGGGTCTTTACCTGTTTTTGTAGATTTTAAAGGAGATATGCAAGATCCCACTGTCCTGAAAACAATGATAGCCACTGAAAAGTACATGAAAAAATTTCCGTATATCAAAACTACCCAATCGGTAGCCGATTTAATTCAGCAGATGAGCAAGGTAATGGGAGAAGGCAAAAAAATTCCGGATAGTAAGATTAAAATTCAACAATTATGGTTCTTACTCGATGGACAAGATATAATGTCTCAACTTGTTTCCGGTAATAAAAAAGAAGGCATTATACAATCGCGTTTTGCATCTTCCGACAGTAAAAATATGCAGGACTTTGTATCCTATATGAGCAAATACATTAAGACACATTCCACCAATAAATGCAAAATCGGCCTCACCGGCATGCCATCGGTATATGTAAAGCTCAACGATAGTTTACTTAGAAGCCAGTTTATAAGTCTGGGGCTGGCAATTATTCTTGTCATTCTTATCGTTGCCCTCATTTTAAAATCTTTTAAAAAAGGGCTTTTTGCAGCAATTCCTATCATTGTTACTATTATCTTATTGTTTGGTTTTATGGGATACACCGGTATTGCGCTTGATGTGGCCACTGTTTTGGTCGCCAGTATTGCCCTGGGAATGGGCATCGACTATTCAATCCACATTATCACTCACTTTTACAGCGATATGAAATTGACAAACGACATAAATCAGGCAATGAACGAAACCATAATGGTTAGCGGGAAAGCAATTTTTATCAACGTGGTATCAGTAGCAGCAGGTTTTATGGTATTGTTGCTGTCACACATCGTACCTATTCAAAACTTCGGATTGCTGGTTGCGCTAAGCATGGTGGGATCCGGATTTGGAGCGCTTACCATCCTACCCGTGATGCTGATACTGAATAGCAGAAAACAAAAAAATAAATTTGAGTTAAAATAATTATTAAATTTAGAAAAGATGAAAAAAGTAAAATTTCAATTTCTTATGCTCAGTGTCTTCATCCTGTTGGGCAGCATAGCAACTGCAAAAGCACAAGATGCCAATGCAATTTTAAAAAAAATGGATGATGTAATGTACTCATTCAAAGATATGACAGGAAATAACAAAATTGTCCTTATTGACAAAAACGGAAAAGAAAATGTGAGAGATGCTACCATCTCCCAAAAAGGAACCGATAAACGACTTTTCCGCTTTACAAAGCCCGCTTCACAAGCAGGTATTTCCGTACTGTCGTTACCCAACGATGTTATGTATTTGTACATGCCTGCTTTTGATAAAGTGAGACGCATTTCGTCCAGTGTAAAAAACCAGAAATTTGCAGGTACCGATTTTTCTTACGATGATATGGAGTCGAAACTTTATACCAAAAAATATTCGGCCAAAATGCTTAAAACCACTGACAAGGTTTTTATATTGGAGCTAAAACCCTTATCGAAAAGATCAGCGTATTCAAAAATTATATGCTCCATTGACAAACAAAACTATTATCCGGTAAAAATGGAATATTATGACAAAGGAAACCGGAAAATCAAAGTAGCTGATTATACCTTTACTAAAATCGGGAAATACTGGAATACTTCAAAAATTGTGATGAAGGATGTCAAAAGAAATCACACCACCATAATGATAATGTCGGACGTGAAATACGATCAGGGACTTTCGGATGAGGATTTTACGGTGAGGAAATTGAAAGAATAAAAAATGATTAAAGACAAAAAAATAACTTCCATTGTTTCGGTTTATAATGAAGAAAAAACCGTAAAAGGTGTTATTGACAGTCTGGTAAACTGCCAATTAATTGATGAGCTTATTGTGGTGAACGATGGCTCCACAGATGACACATCAAAAATTATTAACCAATGTCTTGTATTACACCCTTTTCACTCTGTTGAATTTGAAAAAAACAAAGGGAAATCGTATGCAATGACCACAGGAGTAGAAAAGGCCACAGGAGATATTGTTGTGTTTATTGATGCTGATCTTATCGGATTGAGCTGTGAACATATTGAAAAGTTGGTAAATCCTTTGGTAACCGGCCAGGCAAATATGGTCATCGGACGGCGTTTGGCAAAAAATCCGAAAACGGACATGACCGGCCACATGGATGACTGGCTTGGAGGAGAAAGAGCCGTTTTCAAAAAAGATATTTTGCCTGTTTTAGACAAAATGAGGGAAACGAAATTCGGGGTGGAAACCTTGCTCAATCTTTATTTTAAGAGTAAAAACGATACGAAAAAACGCACGATGATTGTTGACCTAAAAGGACTTGTTCATATCAGAAAATACAAAAAATACAGCAAGTATAGAGCAGTAATAAATTATGCAAAAGCCACATCTCAAATCGTACGGACCGTATTTGTAAATTATTTTCTTGTTTTTATGATAGCCAAAAATATTTTTACAAACCTCAAAATGTAAAATTGTATTATGATTTTTATTGCTTTCGGTTTAGGATTAATAATTTCAGTTCCCTTGGGACCCTTAGGGCAGATGATGCTAAACAGAGCTGTTGACAGAGGCTTCTGGCATGGATTCTCTATTGCCATTCTATCCGCAATAGCCGATTTTATCGTCTGTGAGTTTTTCCTTGTGGGCACAGTCTCCATAGGCTCACTAAACCCATGGATTAAAATAGTCCTTCAGATAGCAGGTCTGCTCTTTCTCGCCTATATCGGAGTGAAGGAACTTATTATGCCTTTGGTAAAAGCCAAAAAGCATAAAGCTATGGAAAACACAAAGAAGGCAACGGAAAAACTCAGGTTTGATGAAAAAACGATGCTGAAAAACATAATTACTGTAATAAGTTATTACGTTTCCAATCCGACATATCTCGCATTCTGGCTTAGTTTCTCCGTTCTGATTAATCAGAAATTCATTGTTCATCACGATTTACTGCACTTTACACTTTTCAGCTTTTTCTTTGCTGCCGGAACCTTAACCTGCCAATACGTGGCCATATTATTGGTAAAAAAAGCAGCGAAAACCGGTGTAAAAAGAGAAATTCTGAAATACATATCCATTCCGTTATATTCTGCCACAATAGTGTATTTTTTCTATCTCGTAACCCAAAATTTATTACACGTATTAGTTTAAATTTCGATTTAACATCAAGCTTATTAAAGAAATCATTGTCAAAATCATTTAATATGAAACGAGTAAATTTAATATTAACATTGGTTGCTCTATTTCTCTTCAGTGCCAAAACAACAATGGCACAGAATAATAGTAACCTCAAACTTTCGGGTTATTTACAAACCGACCAACGCTTGTTGCTTCAATCGCCTAATGATTGGGCATGGAACGAAAACCGGTTGAGCTTGCAATTGAACAAAAAATTTGCCGGACGTGCAAAATTCCATAGTGAAGTCTGGTTGCGTAACATGGGCATTCCCAACATTAGTTCATCAACTGATTTGTTCAATAAAGGCATTATTGATCCGTGGAATCTGGAAATCAGAGAAGCGTATGTTCAGTTATTTGGCTTTCTCACTAAAAATCTTGATGTTAAAATCGGTCGCCAACGAATTGCATGGGGTACTGCAGACAAATTTAACCCTACCGATAATTTAAACCCTTACGACCTCGAAGATGTATTGGATTTTGGACGTCATCGCGGGTCGGATGCACTTAACATGATATATTATTTGAATTCAGATTTTTCTTTACAAGGCGTTTTTATTCCATTTTTTCAACCTGACAATTTGCCCGTGGGTGTGTTTGCCAATATATTAAATCAGGGAATAAAGCTACCCCCGGGAATGATACTAAAAGGATATAAAGATCATGTCAATTTACCAAGATACAACTTCGCAAAAAGCTCAACAGTAGGCATAAAATTGAGAGGATTTGCAGCAGGTTTTAATTTTTCGCTAAGTTATGTTTGGGGCAGGAATGGTTTACCGGTCAGCACTTACAATACAATTGTTCCGGTTGATACTTTAGGTGGAGTATCCGTTACATCCCAATTATCATTTTATCGCAGACATATTTTCGGAGCAGATATGGCAGGCAGTATTGAAGGGGTCGGCGTTTGGGCTGAGGCTGCTGCTTTTCTACCCGCTCATGAGGTGGTAATGACCAATGATTTATCGGCTTTCTATCCCGAATTTCCTGTACCCGTAACTCAAAAAACAAGGTTGTTGGCTAAGAAAATTTACGTGAAATATGTGCTCGGCGCAGATTACAATTTTGCAAATGGCGCCTATGTAAATGTGCAGTTCCTGCATGGATTTATGAATGAGGCAGGCAAAGGCAACTTGAATGACTATTTCTTTGTAAGAGTTGAAAAAGGATTCTTTTATGGCAAACTCCGGCTTTCTCCACTGAGTGGGGGATTTGTTGTTTCCAATTGGAAAGACATCCGCCATAATTATGCGCTGGTTTATGTTCCACAACTATCCTGCCAAGCTACCGACAATACTGAAATCACTCTTTCGGCTGCAATTTTCGGTGGCAAAGGGGAGAGTATTTTCGCCAGGCTTAAAGGTTATAACATGATTATGTTGAAAATGAAGTATAGTTTCTAAAACATCTGTCTTGAGGCAGATAGAGGAGATGCTTTGGGTCTATTTTGAGAGGATAGTCTTACTCTTTCAATTTACCTACTCTTTTTTCTCAGTACTCAAACGTCCCATACTCCGAACGAATGGTCAGCTTTTTGGCATTGGCAGCCTCTACATGTCCTACAACTTGTGCCTTCACATTAAAACTTTCTGAAATTTCAATGAGTGTTTTGGCAACCTTTTCCGGTACATACAATTCCATGCGATGCCCCATATTAAATACCTGATACATCTCTCTCCACGAAGTACCGGATTGATGATGAATCATCTCGAAAAGTGGAGGCGTCTGGAAAAGATTATCTTTGATAACATGCAGTTTATCAATAAAATGCAACACTTTTGTCTGAGCGCCGCCACTGCAATGGATTATGCCGTGGATTTCGTTTATATATTCTTTAAACATGGATTTTATCACCGGAGCATAAGTTCGTGTGGGCGATAGTACCAGTTTGCCTACATCGATACCCGTTACCGGCGAAGGCCCGGTAAGTTTTAGATGGCCGGAATAAACAAGACTGTCGGGCACATACGGATCGTAACTTTCGGGGAACGTTTTGGCCAGCGCATGTTCAAAAACATCATGGCGTGCCGAAGTCAGACCGTTACTGCCCATGCCGCCGTTGTAATGTTCTTCATAAACAGCCTGTCCGAAGGAGGCCAGCCCCACAATCACATCGCCGGGATAAATATGGTTTTCAATAATTTCAGAACGCTTCACACGAGCGGTAACGGTGGAATCCACAATTACCGTGCGTACCAGGTCGCCCACATCGGCAGTTTCACCTCCTGTCAGATGAATTTCCACATCCCACTGACGCATTTTTTCCAGAAATGCTTCCGTTCCGTTGATAAGCGCTGCGATAACCTCACCGGGAATCAGGTTTTTGTTGCGTCCGATGGTTGATGAGAGCAGAATATTGTCTGTAACGCCCACACAAAGCAGGTCATCCGTATTCATTACTACGGCATCCTGTGCAATGCCTTCCCAAACGGTCAAATCGCCGGTTTCTTTCCAGTACATATATGCCAGTGCCGATTTAGTACCCGCACCATCGGCATGCATAATATTGCAAAAAGCATCATCGCCACCAAGGATATCTGGTATAACCTTACAGAAAGCATTGGGATACAATCCTTTATCCAAATTTTTTATGGCATTATGTACATCTTCTTTAGAAGCAGAAACACCTCTGTCCTCATAACGCGAAGATTCTTTATTTTTCTTTTTCATCAAAAATGAGCTGATGTTTTTTGGTGTCGAAATGATATTTTCCGAATTTCCTGAGAATAAAATCGCCAAAGACAATACCGAAGTTCAGGCGGTAGCTGACGATAACTGTTACATCTTTTACTGTTTTGTTAGCAATCCTGACCACATCAAAATGGATGATGGCATGGTCGGCAATGGTATTGTTTTTAAGAACTTCTGCGGCATTCCCTTCAAAATTTTCTTTGCTGATAACACCATCACTAAGTAATTCGAGCGCTTTCTTCAACGAGACCATACCGCTGCTGTTTCGATCATAAACAAAAGACTCGGCATATCCATTTATCAGGCAGTTGGTGATGAACAACCCCGTTTTCTTGTCTGCAATGTATGTAGCGCTGTTTTCGTGGGGATTGATGGCGATATGAACGGTAGTTGTGTCAAGTGTTACATTTGATGACTTAGGTACAAAATCCTTTCGCAGCACCCTGAATTCCGTGCGCCTGTTCAGCGCATAAGCGGCTTCTTTTTCGGCTTTTCCTACAAGCGCATTAATGTAGGCATCATTTAGCATGGTTCCCTTTTTAAACAGGAAGCCGTCTTTTACAATATCCTTTTGCAGTGTACGGGGTACTCTTTCGCCGTAACCTTTGGCCACAAGTCGCCGGGGATTTATACCGCGCATAATGAGGTAGTCAACTACCGAGCGGGCACGTTTTTGAGACAGGATGTCGTTATATTCTTTGGTGTCGCGCGAGTCGGTGTGTGAACCTAACTCAATCACGAGGTTGGGGTTATCACGTAAAGTTTGAATGAGTCCCTGCAACGAATCCTGATATTGCGGTTTCAGGTTCCATTTATTAAGGTCGTAAAGAATATCAGGTAGAACAATCGCTTTTTTTGAAATAGGCTTCAGCACAATGTCTTTTTTAAAATCTTTACTGAATTCCACACCTGCCGTAGTAAATCGTCCGATATTATTGAAGTAATTTTCCTTACTCACTTTCACATCGTAGGTCGTCCTGGGTTTTATCTGGCTTTTGCCAAAAGAGTAGAAGCCTTTATTGTTGGTGATGGTTTTAACTGTAAGCCCGTTGGAACCAACGAGTTGCACTATGGCATTAGATACGCCAAACAAGGTACGATTATCGGTAACGGTTCCCGAAAGGGTAAATTCAAGCGGTGGTTGAATAAAATAATAGATATCTTCTTTCCCGCGGCCTCCTTTTCGGTTAGAGCTAAAATATCCCCATGATTCGGTAGGATGAAAGATGATACCGAAATCATCGTATGTGGAATTGATGGGATATTTCAGGTTGACAGGTTTTCCCCAGTGACCGGAAGAATCAATTTTGCTTTCAAAGATATCCAGCCCGCCCATACCTCCATGACCATTAGCAGAAAAATAAAGTGCTGTGTCTCCTCGCAAAAAAGGAAACATTTCATCGCCTTTGGTGTTGATAAGTGGTCCCAAATTTACGGGATGGCCGAAAGGAGCACTCCTGGAAGTACGTGTAGATACCCACAGGTCTTTTCCGCCTGCTCCACCTTTGCGATTGGAAGAAAAACAGAGCGTTAGCCCATCGCTGCTCAGAGTCGGCTGACCGACTGTTTGTGTAGTATCTACACCGTGAATAACAAGCCTTTTGGCCTGTCCCCATGTTCGGCCGATGCGCCTGGAAACATATATTTGGCATCCCATTTTTTTGTCCGG
>JAJRQN010000104.1 GCA_024280235.1 Bacteroidota bacterium
TTATTGCCATGTTATTTTAACTTTTTTGTTTTGCAACACTAAAATAGGTGATAAAATAACACGGTCAAATGCTGTGTAAATAACTTTTGCACAGCCATTTGACCTTTTTGTTAATAACTTACTTGCAGATTTAAGGTATTAAAAAATATCTATAATCTCAAATGTCTGTCCGTTGAAAGTAAAGCTATCGCCTGCCTTTTTACCTCGCATGGCGTCAAAAATGGGGACTTTTGGTGAAATGGCATAATACGTTTTCCCATCGAGTTCTGTTTTCCCCATTCCCACGGAAACAAAAATATTTTGTTTGTTGGTAGTAACAATGGCACCAAATTCCACGATGTTGATTTCTTTATCGGTGGGAATTTTCTGCAAAGTAACGAGAAGGGTGTTGGCTTGTTTCAGTTGTTGTGCAAAAAGATTATTTTGGTTCATCAGTTTTGTCCGGTACGGATCATAGCGGTCTTTGGGCGCACCATATTCGTTGGAAAGCCTGAGAGTTTCGTCCACTTCGTGTTGCAATTCCGCTGCCGTCTTTTGCTGGCGGGCAATACACTCCTCTATCAGCCTCTTTTTCAAATCTATCTTATTCATGTGGGGGAAAATTAAAAAGCGAATGTACGGAAAAATTGTATTCGGTTGTAATTTGAATACAATACACCTTGGTTTGCAAAAAACTTTCCTTCGTGCACCTTTGTGAAAATTCTTTGAGTCCTTCGTGGTGAAAAAGGAGCGAATAGGCACTTGGTGTTTTGGAAAAAATTACAAAATGTATTTGAAAAAATTAACGAAATATCTTTGTAGTTAAATGGAATCCACAGGGTTATATTTGTCAGTTGAATCTGTTCCCCGCATTATCTCACAAAGTATTTCTCCATCCGTCCCAAAATCAATATCTTTGCCGCCTAAAATAGCTAACCGGTGAACGCGACGGCTTTTCTGCATCTTTTTCAGCACCATCCCCAAATAAATATTTTGGAGGAAGCGTTACGTCAGGATGAGAAACACCTGCACCTGAAAGGACTGATGGGATCGGCAACAGCCATAACCCTTGCGGCTCTTTTCGACAAAAGTGGAAAACAACAACATCTCGTTGTGTTGCCTGAAAAAGAAGAAGCCGCTTATTTTTATAACGACCTGGAAGCGCTGCTGAATGACAGCAACCTGGACCACAACAAAAAACGGGTACTTTTTTATCCCACCACCTACAAAAGGCCTTATGAACCTGAGAAGTTAGACAAGGCGTATGAGCTTTCGCGGACAGAGGTACTGAAACGTTTCTTGAACGAAGACCGCAAAACCATTGTAGTAACCTATCCGGAAGCACTTGCTGAGAAAGTCATCACCAAAATATATCTCAACAAAAACATGATGAAACTGCGGCAGGGGGAGGAGATTTCTTTGGATTTTCTCACCGACCTGCTCATAGAATTTGATTTTGAAATGGTCGATTTTGTGGCCGAGCCGGGACAGTTTGCTTTGCGGGGCGGCATCGTGGACGTTTTTTCCTATTCCAACGACCACCCTTACCGCATCGAGTTTTTTGGCGACAAGGTGGAATCTATCCGTTCTTTCGATCCGTCAAGCCAGCTTTCGGTGCAAAACCTCAACCGCATCACACTGCTCCCCAATGTGCAGAACAGGCAATTGAAAGAAGAACGCGTTAGCTTTTTGGATTATCTGCCGGCAAAAGCTCTCTGGTGGCTGACCGATGTGGAACTTATCCATAACCGGATTGTCAGCGAATATGAAAAAGCGCTGAACACTTTTGGGAAAATTGATGACGAACAAATGTTGCCGCCGGAACAGCTTTTTATCGATGGACGGCATTTTACGGAGAAGATATCCGGCTTGCGCACACTGGAATTCACTTCTTCTTTCTTTGAAGAAGCGAAAACCGTACTTTTTCAACAATCACCTCAGCCGGCTTTCAACAAAAAGTTTGATCTGCTCAGCGAAAACCTGCGTCAGAAAACGGCAGAAGGTTTCCAGCCATTTATCCTTTCCGACAACACAAAACAGACAGAACGGTTATACGCTGTTTTTGAGGAGATGAGCGAGACGACAGCTCCCGTGCAATTTTCACCGGTGGAAGTCAGCCTCACGGCAGGATTTATCGACCACGACATGAAAATTCTGTGCTATACCGACCACCAGCTTTTCGAACGTTATCACAAATTTCATCTGCGCGAAGGGTTTGGACGCAAGGAAGCCCTTTCCATCAAGGAACTCTACAACCTGAGTCCGGGCGACTACGTTACACACATCGACCACGGGGTGGGCCGTTTCGATGGTCTTCAGGTTATAGAAAACAACGGCAAAAAGCAGGAAGCCATCCGCCTGATTTACAAAAACGGCGACCTCCTTTACGTCAACATCCATTCGCTGCACCGCATTGCCAAATATGTGGGAAAAGAGGGGACGCCACCTCAGCTTAACCGGTTGGGTTCGGGCACCTGGAACCGGCTGAAAAACAAAACCAAATCGAAGGTAAAAGACATCGCCCGCGACCTGATTAAACTGTATGCCCAACGCAAAGCCGTTCAGGGTTATGCTTTTGATCCGGACAGCTATCTGCAAAATGAGCTGGAAGCCAGTTTTATTTACGAAGATACGCCCGACCAGCTGAAAGCAACACAAGCCGTGAAACAGGACATGGAACAGGAGCATCCCATGGACAGGCTTATCTGTGGCGATGTGGGTTTTGGTAAAACAGAAATCGCCATTCGCGCCGCTTTCAAAGCCGTTGCCGACAGCAAACAGGTGGCTGTGCTGGTGCCTACCACCATTCTGGCGCTGCAGCATTTTAAAACTTTTTCGGAGCGGCTGAAAA
>JAJRQN010000105.1 GCA_024280235.1 Bacteroidota bacterium
TATTGAATCCCTTCAGGATTCTGTGAAAACAGGGTTCATCATCCACGAGTTTCGCCCGTGGTTAATCCTGTTTAATCCCTTCGGGATTTTCAAAAAATGAAAAAAACCTTTTAAATAGATCACGAGTTATCCAATCAAATTTAAAAGGTAGCGCATTAAAATAGGGATTTGCCACAAAAATCATGGAAAAGAGTTTGAACTATCACTTTGTTTTTTACTTTTGAATCGATGTTCCGAGAAAAAAAAATACCTAATTCATCCGGCTCTCTTTCGCACCTTGCCTGGCAAAATTTTAAAAAAAATGTTCAGGGCATGGCAGCCTTGTCGGTTATCGGTCTCACCATTCTTATAGGAATCTTTGCCTACATTCTTATTCCGGATGCCTCTCCCAATGCCAACCGGCAGATACTGGAGTTAGCCACACAAAAACCCGGTTTTAAAGTCAGGATGTTAGAAGTCCGCAAAGACAACATCATCCCTCGTGCAGGCATTTTCCAACAATTGTTTCAAGGTAAAGAAGACCGGTACACTTTTGTCCCTGTTTCCGCTTATCATTTTAAAAACGGGAAGATTGTCGTTAAAATATTTGATGAAGACAACAGCGGCCTCACAAAATCTTTTGCGCTGACGGATGTCCTTTTCCCTGTAAAAGGAAAACAAAAAATTATCGGAAACAATGCGGAATATACCTCTCTCGAAGGAAAAAGATATTTAATTCCCATTGACAAACTGAAAGCGCAGGTATTGCAGAACAATTTGTTAGTCAGAACTTTCTGGTTAGGAACCGACCAGTTTGGAAGAGACCTGCTCAGCCGGCTGCTTCTCGGCACGCGCATCAGCCTGTCGGTGGGATTTATCTCTGTTACCATATCGCTTCTTGTGGGAATACTGCTTGGCTCCATGGCCGGGTTTTACCGCGGAAAAGTGGACGAACTGATTATGTGGTTTATCAATGTGGTATGGTCCATTCCCACCCTACTGCTGGTGATTGCCATCACTTTTGCACTCGGCAAAGGATTCTGGCAAATTTTTATTGCCGTAGGTCTTACCATGTGGGTAGAGGTTGCCCGTGTGGTTCGCGGACAGATGATGAGTGTCCGTGAAAAAGAGTATGTGGAAGCCGGCTTTGCTTTGGGATTCTCCAATTTCCGAATTATGATGCGGCACATTTTGCCCAACATTCTGAGTCCCGTGATTGTCATCTCGGCAGCCAATTTTGCCGCCGCCATTCTCATTGAGGCAGGCCTCAGCTTTTTGGGAATTGGTGTTCAGCCGCCTGTCCCCTCGTGGGGGAACATGATCAAAGAATATTACAGTTATATTGTTCTTAATTCTGCATATCTGGCCATCATACCCGGAGTTGCCATCGTTGTCCTTGTGCTGGCTTTTATGACACTCGGCAACAGCCTGCGCGATGCTCTCGATGTGCGAATTTAGAATTATTTTTTTCACCCCGGAAGTATTCGGTTAACAAGTAATTATCTGATAATAGGCTGACTACACTACATCACAAACAATAATTAATAATTTCTTAACATTGGTGATGGTGGCAGAAAATAGTTATCGGTTAGTTTTGCATCCGAACAATAAATAACATTTAAATAAATGGAAACTTTTTACTTTATCATGGTCGGCGTTTTATTTCTGCTGGCAATTTTTGATTTGGTCGTAGGTGTCAGCAATGATGCAGTCAACTTTCTAAATTCAGCCATCGGTTCCAAGGTGGCTTCTTTCAAAGTTATCATTGCCATTGCTGCTCTTGGCATTCTGGCAGGGGTAGTTTTTTCAAGTGGCATGATGGAAGTAGCACGAAAAGGGATTTTTCATCCCGAAATGTTCTATTTCTCTGATATTATCATCATGTTTGTGGCAGTAATGGTTTCCACATTGATACTTTTAGATACTTTCAACACTTTTGGGATGCCCACATCCACCACTGTTTCCATTGTATTTGAGTTGCTCGGAGCGGCTGTTGCCATGGCTTTAATCAAGCTTTCCATGGATTCCCAATCTATGCTCGCATTCAAGCAGTATCTGGTTGAAAACAATATCATCTCCGACATTCATCAAAATATTTCACTCGGTTCTTTCATCAACTCCGGAAAAGCACTTGCCATTATCTCAGGTATTTTAGTTTCAGTAGCCATCGCATTCACCGTTGGAGCTTTCATCCAATACATTGTACGTATTATTTTTTCGTTTAATTACAAACATCGGGTGAAATGGTTCGGAGCCATATGGGGTGGCATTGCTTTTAGTTCCATTACTTATTTTATTTTGATAAAAGGCGCTACAAACGCCACCTTTATTTCCGATGAGAGCAAAATGTGGATTGCAAGTCATTCCGGACTTATCATACTTTACAGTTTTATGGGCTGGACGGTTTTACTTCAGGTTCTCAATTGGGTTTTCCGGTTAAACATATTGAAAACCATCGTACTGGGAGGAACTTTTGCTTTGGCTATGGCTTTTGCCGGAAACGACCTCGTCAACTTTATCGGGGTGCCTATTGCCGGTTACGATGCCTTTCTCATTTTTCTGAAACATCCGGGAGCCGATCCGGCCACGTTGGGAATGGTAGAGCTGATGGGAAAAGTCCCCACGCCTATTTACTTTCTGCTTCTTTCGGGTTTAGTCATGGTACTCACCCTTTATTTTTCAAAAAAAGCAAAGACTGTCATTAAAACCTCTGTCGATCTAAGTCGGCAGGAAGCCGGGGACGAGCGTTTCAAGCCCAGTACACTCTCCAAAGTGATGGTACGTTCTTCCCTGAACATGTCCAAAAACATCAGAAAAGTTACTCCGCCATTTTTACTTCGGACCATTGAAAAACAATTTGAGCCTTACCCCATTGAAATTCCCAAAGATGAATCTACTCCTCCTGCTTTTGACCTGATTCGTGCCTCCGTAAGTTTGGTTGTAGCAAGTATTTTGATAGCCTTTGGTACTTCGCTAAAACTCCCGTTATCAACAACTTATGTTACCTTTATGGTCGCCATGGGAGCTTCACTGGCCGACAGAGCCTGGGATCGTGAAAGTGCTGTTTACAGAATATCCGGTGTTTTCTCCGTCATTGGCGGATGGTTTCTGACAGCTCTTACAGCCTTTGTCATTGCTTTGGTTTTGGTATATCTTCTTGACTACACAGGGAAAGCCAGTATTTTCATTGTTATTGCCATGGTATTTTATATGCTTTACCGCTCGTCTGTTGTCCACAAAAAAAGAGTGGAAAAAAGCGAAGAAGTGGGTGAAGAGGTCTATGGTATTACCGGAGAGAATATTTCCGACCGTTTCCTCACACTGGTAGCCGGCAACCTGAAAAGGGTTATCCGCGAATACCGACACACTATAGAAGGACTTCAGAATGAGGATATTAAAAAACTCAGGAAGACAAAAAAGGCGATTGACGAAATGTCAACTCGAACCAAATACATTAAAGACCATATTAATATTGTCATCGAGCGGTTGGACGAAATGACCATCGATTCGGGATCGTTTTTAGTGCAGGCGATGGATTATATGCGAGAAATGGTGCACAGCGTTTCTTTCTTTATCCGCCCTGCTTTGGAGCATGTGGACAACAATCATAAGCCCCTTATCCCCGAACAAATTAATGAGCTGAAGCATTTATCCATGCACATCGAAACCGTCCTGGAAATAACGCTGGAGAGTATCTTGAAAGATGATTTCTCTGCACAGGAAAAGTTACTCAAAGAACAGGCAAAAGGATTGACACACATTGAAGTATATCGTAAAAACCAGATTCAGCGGATTAAAAAGAAACAAGTAGGTACAA
>JAJRQN010000106.1 GCA_024280235.1 Bacteroidota bacterium
AACAAAGCAGACAAACATAAATTATTTGAACGTAATGTGCTATATCGGATTTTCTTGATGAAATTGAACAAAAAAAAATCCAATTCCGTCAGAAATTGCCCTATTTTAGTTTCAGATTAATTTATTGCGGAATTAAGGTTTTATTAAATCCCCGCCTGTAAATTTTAGTACTACCTTTGTTCAAATTAACTTAAAAAAACAGAACTATGTCTGAAATAACATTAAAAGGAAACCCCATCCACACGTTGGGTACACTTCCTGCAAAAGGTACCAAAGCACCTGAATTTACACTGGTTAGAAATGACCTGAGTGAAGCAAAACTTGCTGACTACAAAGGAAAGAACGTGGTGCTAAACATCTTTCCCAGTCTGGACACGCCCACTTGTGCTGCTTCGGTGCGGCATTTTAATGCAGAAGCTTCCGGCCTGGAAAACACGGTGGTTTTGTGCATCTCGAAAGACCTTCCTTTTGCTCAGGCACGTTTTTGCGGCGCAGAAGGTTTGGACAACGTGGAAACATTGTCTGATTTCAGAGATGGAAATTTTGGCAGAAGTTATCAGGTGGAAATTACCGATGGGCCGCTGGCTGCTTTAGAATCACGGGCTGTGGTCATCCTTGACGAAAAAGGAGTCGTGATTTACACACAACAGGTTCCTGAGATTGTGGATGAACCTGATTATGAAGATGCTCTGTCGGTATTGAAATAGCCCCCGGCGCTGTTCGAAGAAATATTTTTCTGAAAACGTTAACTTTACAGGCTTAAAAAGCAGAATGAAAAACCGTTTTTGATGAAAAAGCCGAATTTTTACTATTTGTCGCTGCCTTTCAGCATCGTAAATGGTGTAGTGTGGGGCATTGGCATTGTGTCGTTACCGTTGCTGGCCAAAACGACTGCGCGGGCAGGGCTGACCTTTGCCATGATAAATCTCGGCATTGCTGCCGGTGCCATTGTGTGGGGACGGCTTACCCGCAAATTTCGGCTGAACAACCTGATTTTTACCGGAACAGTACTTTCTTTTCTTGCCTGGCTCGCCATTGTTTTGTTTAACGGAAAGTTTCTTATTCCGCTGGCTTTTATCTTCGGTACTTTCACTGCCAGCATATTCACCTTTGCCAGCGTTATGATAACCAATACATACCCAAAAGACCTGTGGGATAAATATATTGCGCAAATGCAGGCTTTTATGACTTTCGGAACGGTAGTTGGCCTGTTGATTACCGCGTTGTATGCCAATGTTATTGTAGGTCTTCCCTTTTTGTTTTTTGCTATTTTGGCTTACCTTCCTTTTTACAAGCATCACCGACATCTTGCAATGCATCATCATCTGCATCCGAGTATCCTCAAGCCGAAAATGCATTTTGCCGAGTTGTTTAATGGTTACTTTCACGAACACATTCGCTGGAGACATTTTCTGAATTTCAAAAACAAATCCCTTTTGCTGTTAAATATACGGTGGTTTTTTGTTTTGCTGGCACCGGCACCGGTGTATGCCATGTATCCGTTACTCATGCAAAAGGCGTTTCATTTGAGTGCTACGGGTTCGTCCCTTGTGTATGCGCTGAGTACGGCTTTTGGCGTTTTGCTGTTTATCACTGCCGGGAAAATAGCGAAAACGAAAAGTCCGTTTTTCACGATGAACCTCGGCACCTCATTATATGTATTGAGTTTTATTTTAATGCTTGCAGGTATCTGGACACACCTCTTTATTCTCGGTATTCTTGGCTTTATGCTCATGATATTTTCCTGGGCTTTTATTTCAACAGGGATGAATATTGGGGTAGTAGAACTTACCACTGAGAAAAAAAGAGGTGAAGCACTGGGACTTGCCAATTCATTGCAAAGTATTGATAATGTATTAGGAGGAGCCATCGGTGGCTTTGTTGTCGCTTCGATGGGATATCCCGTAATTATGTATTTTGGTATTTTATTTTCCGCTATTGCCATTGCTCTGAGTATCTTTCAACACAAATCTAAAATAGAAAATTATGCTGTCCAAAAAGAAAAAAGCTAACGAAAACGAAGCTGTCTCAACGACTTATGCAAACCGTTTTTTTACAAAACCCATCCCGCGATTCCGAATGCCTAATGATGGTTTGGATGCAGATGTGGTTTACCAAATGATTCACGATGAACTAAATATTGACGGAAATCCGGCATTAAATCTTGCCACTTTTGTTACCACATGGATGGAACCCCAGGCAGAAAAACTCATCGTGGAAACGCTGAATAAAAATCTGGTAGATCAGGATGAGTATCCACAAACAGGAAAAATACAGGAACGCGTTATCAACATGTTGGCGCGCTTGTATCATGCTCCTGAAAGCAAGGAATATATCGGTACCGCAACCATTGGCTCTTCCGAAGCCATCATGCTGGGACTGTTGGCACACAAATGGACATGGCGCGCAAACAGAAAAAAACAGGGAAAATCCACCCAAAATCCGAATATGGTCATTGGTGCGGATGTCCATGTGGTGTGGGAAAAATTTGCCCGTTATTTTGATGTGGAAATGCGCATTATTCCCATGCAGAAAAACCGCTTTACCATAACAGCAGATGAGGTAAAACAGCGTATTGATGAAAACACCATTTGTGTTGGGGTTGTTATGGGAACCACATTTACAGGACAGCTTGATCCGGTACAAGATATAAATACCATGCTCGAAGAGGTTGAGAAAGAGAAAGGCTGGAATATTCCTATTCATGTAGATGGTGCAAGCGGCGGTTTCATCCTGCCTTTTTTATACCCCGCCTTTAAATGGGACTTCCGTCTCTCACATGTACGCTCCATTAATGTTTCCGGACACAAATACGGTTTGGTATATCCGGGAGTGGGCTGGCTCATTATGCGCGACAAATCGGATCTTCCCGAAGACCTTATCTTTTACGTAAACTATCTTGGAAGTGAAGAGGCCACTTATACACTTAACTTTTCACGCGGAAGCGCCATGATGATTGTGCAGTATTACAACCTGATACGTCTTGGGAAAAAAGGATACCGGCTTGTCATGCAGCAAAGTCTTGAAAATGCCAGATACCTCGCTTCCAAAGTCAGGAGAATCAGAAATATCCGGCTGATAACCGAAGATATCAAGCTGCCTATTCTGGCATTAACCGTGAAGAAAAAAAGTGAGTTTACCGTTTTCCAAATGTCTGATAAACTTCGCGAAAGAGGGTGGATTGTTCCGGCCTATTCCCTGCCAGCCGATGCTTCCGAAGTAGAAGTTCTGAGAGTCGTTATCAAAGAAAACTTTAGCCACGACATGGCAGACATGCTTGTAACCGATATGCAACGTTTTGCCAAAGAATTGAGAGAACAATGTAAAATCAAACCGGGGCAACAGAACAAATCACAAAACCATAAACATATTTGCTGATACCGGATGCCAATAAGCAACCTGAATATAATTACCTGATTATGAAACGATTTTATATAATTATTCTTCCTGTGCTATTCCTTTTTGTCTTATCGGGAATGGTTAGTGGCTGCACTTCAAACATACATGCTGAAAATGAGGGTAACTCCGGATTTCGTTTAATAAAAACCATTACTCTTCCCCATGTCAGCGGCAGGATAGACCATCTTTCCATTGATTTGAAAAACCATCGCCTTTTTATTTCGGCACTGGGATACAAATCAGTGATTGTACTGGACTTAAAAAACGAGAAAGTTATCCACGAGATTTCAGGTCTGGATTATCCTCAGGGAGTATTGTACATCCCCAAGCTGAACAAACTGTTTGTTTCGACAGATGGTGATGGAAAACTGTTTGTTTACAACGCCGGCAATTACAAGTTGGAGAAAATAATAAATTTTGGAGATGATGCCGACAATCTGCGTTATGATTCCGTTTCGGACATTGTTTATGTTGCCTATGGAAGTGGTGGCCTCGGACTGGTAAATGTGAAAACCAACCATCTTATTAAAAAAATCCCCCTTGACGATCATCCCGAAGCATTCTCTGTTGATAATCAAAATAGCCTTGTCTTTGTAAACATTCCCGATGCGAGAGAGCTGGCAACCATAAATCTGAAAACTGCTAAAGTGGAGAAAAAGCTCTCCTTTATCAGCAGTTTGGGGAATTTTCCAATGGCACTGGATTCCGTTCATCACCGTCTGTTTGTCGGATTCAGGATTCCGGCACGATTAAAGGTTTTTGATTCACAGACAATGAAACTCCTGACGACATTGAAGATTGACCGCGATGCAGATGATATCTACTACGATGCACAAAAGAAAAATATTTATATCTCATGCGGCGGCGGTTATCTCGAAGTTATCCGGCAGGAAACGCCCGATACCTACAAACTTCAAGAGAGGATTAAAACGGCGGAAGGTGCCCGCACATCGCTTTACGTACCACAACAGAAATATCTTTATCTCGCCGTACCGAAATCAGGACAGAACGATGCACAGATTAGAATTTATCAGCGAAAAAGTAATACAGCTCACTAAAAGAGTGGCAAAATACATTGATAGCAAGGTGATTAAACATATTTCTCTCCCTTTTCTATTTTCACATCCGTTACAAACTGCCTTATTTTCTGCTCATCTTCCTTACGGCAAACCAATAAAATACCATCTTGTTCCACCACAATATAGCCATCAAGCCCCTGTAAAACAGCAAGTTTATCTTTTGGCATATGGACAATACAATTTTTTGAATCGTAGAGCATCACGTTGTCTCCCACCACGGCGTTTTGGTTCTCATCCTTTTCGCGAATGGTATAAAGTGACCCCCATGTGCCGAGGTCAGACCAGCCGAAATCTACACTAAGGACATACACGTTTTCCGATTTTTCCATAACCCCGTAGTCAATAGAGATATTTTTGCAAACGGCATAAGTTTCCTTAATAAAAGCATTTTCTTCGGTGGTATTATATTTACCAATACCTTTTTGAAAAAGGCTGTCCACCTCTTTCAAATGTCTGTCGAAAGCAGCCATAATACTTTTCAGCGACCAGATAAAAATACCCGAATTCCACAGAAAATCACCGCTTGCCACAAATGATTTGGCAATTTCAAGATTGGGTTTTTCAGTAAACGTTTTCACCTTATGCAACCTGCTGTCTTTGGGATAAACATTTTCCCCTTCGAGCTGAATATATCCATATCCCGTATCAGGGCGGTTTGGACGGATACCCATTGTAATGAGCCAGTCGTATTCGGAAGCTGCGGCCATTGCTGTTTTTACATCATTTACAAACTCGTCCTCTTTCAAAATAATGTGGTCAGAAGGCGCCACCACAACAACAGCATTTTCGTTTTCCTGTTTTATCTTGTAGTTTGCATACGCAATACAGGGAGCGGTATTACGGCGCGATGGCTCGCAAAGCACCTGTTTTCCCCCAATTTCCGGCAGTTGTTCCAGTACAAGATCCCTGTAAATTTCGTTAGTAACAACATATATGTTCTTTGCAGGAAGAATTTTAGCAAACCGGTCAAAAGTCAGCTGGATGAGGGTTTTGCCGGTTCCGAGTACGTCCATAAACTGTTTGGGATGTGCCGTTTTGCTCATAGGCCAGAAGCGGGAGCCTACGCCGCCTGCCATGATCACACAATAATAATTGTCCATTGTAATTTTTTTAGGTAGAGCAAAAGTAAAGGATTCTGTTAAAATATCCTCATTTTTCGGAGAATCAATTTGAACACTGCTTCCCCACTCATCATTCATCTTTCCCTAACGCCTCTACCGGGGTCAGCGGCTGGAAGAAGTATGTCCGTTTGCTCGCCAACTCAACACATTTATAACGTTTCCGTAGTTTTTCAATCACCATATACTTCTCTTTGTTTCTGAAAAGAAACCTGTCGCCCGGTTGCAGGTCTTCAACATAGGTTTCCTGTTTATCTCTATCAAAAAGCATAAGCGTCCGGGTAAGCTCTTCATCGGCATGGCTTGAGGCTTTGATATTTTGCAAATGATGATAAACAGTTCGTTGCAGGTCTGCGGGAAAGACATTTTTTTCCAGAAAAGGCTTCATTAGCTTACGGTAATTGGCTTTCCATTCTTTGCCATGTGCATGAACCGTCCTGCCATATTGCTTGTGCGTCAGCAAATGTGCAAACTCATGTACAAAGGTGATAAAAAATGCATACGGATTCAGATCATAGTTTATGGTAATGCGGTGGTAAGCTTGTTTTCTGCCGGGCGGACGATAATCACCCAGTTTTGAAGCCCGGCTCCGGGTAATTCTCAAATGAATTTGATGCCTTACGATCCATGCAAAGACCTGGTCAATCATGGCTTCGGGAAGATATTCGGATAAAATTTCTTTTTCCTTCATAAAAATATGTTCTAATGAACCTGATTTAACAATGAGACATTTTGCATTAGTTTCTCCAACGGCGCCGTTGCCTCTTTCCAACGATAATTTTGTTTAACAAAAGTAAAGGCTTTTTTCGCTAATTTTTCGCGTTCTGTAGAATTTTCCAATAAAAAAAGCAATGCATCGGCAAGTTCTTGCGCATTACTTCCCATAAGAATTTCCTCTTTTTCTCTTGCTTTCAGTGCAGCATTTGCGAGTGGCGTGGTAATACACGGCATCTTCATGGCCATAGCTTCCAACAGCTTGTTTTGCAGGCCGGTACCCATACGCATGGGAGCAATAAAAACTTCGGAACAGGCATAAGCTTCCCTGATGTCGTCTAACCAACCGCTAATTTTTATTCTTCTGTTTTTCAGGTTCTTAACCTTCGTATGGGGACTTGCTCCGGCAAGTAACAGATGTGTTTCCGGTTTTTTCTTCCACACCAGCGGCATAATTTCTTTGGCAAGAAACAACGCTGCATCTATATTCGGTGGATAGTTCATGTTTCCGGTAAAAACGATTTCCTGTCTTTTTTTTCGCGAAAATGGATGAAAAAATTTCATATCCACACCATTCCGAATCACTGTAATCATCTGTCTTTCAGCATGAGGAATTAGATTTCTGTCCTGCTCCGAAATAATAATTTTATTGTCAAACCGGTCAAAAATTTCTTTTTCAAAAGCTTCCATTCGTTTGTGCTCCATACGGAAAATGAGTTTCATAGGCCATCTTGCTTTGTCGGCACGTCGTTTTAACCCGTAGGAAAAAGCATCCTGATAATCCAGTGTTTTTTTGATGGGAATATCCATAAGATAACGGGCTGTTCGCGAAAGTTGTGCAAAAAGATGGTCGGGGTGGTATTCCTCAATCAGCGCTTTTATCTTTCCAGCGGCATGCCGGCTGTAGAAATAACCCGACTGTAACGGGAGATATGAAAAGAAGGCTCTGAGAATGTTTACCACACGTCCGCCTGCCGGCAGGTCTATAAAGTTTATGGAGCGACAATAAGGCTGCAATTGTGCAAAAGCTTTTTGTTTGTCAGCTTTTCGCAACGGATTTAATGCGCAAAGAATAATCTCATGCTTTTCCGACAACACTTTTATCTGATGAAAAGCCCGGAGTTTGTCTCCCTTTTCAAGCGGATACGGTATTCTGGAAAGCAAAACAAAGATTCTCATAAGCTGCGTCTGTTCACCTCTGGCAAAGGTTATAAAATTTCCTGATAAAATGCCTCTAACCTCCCGATTATTTTTCGATTGTCATGGTTTGCTTCTATGAGCCTGCGGGCATTTTTTCCAAGTCTGCGGGCTTCCTCCGGATTTTCATAAAGCCGGGTAATGGCGGACACAAAATCATCAGGAGTTTCGGCAATAAGAATATTTTCGCCATCTTCATAATCAATCCCTTCGGCGCCTGTTTTTGTAGAAATCACCGCTTTTGCGAGACACATGCTCTCGATAATTTTAATTCGGACACCACTCCCGGAAAAAAGCGGCGCGATAGATATACTTTTCGACAGAATAAAATCCCGAGCTTCATGGACTTCACCCAAAACAATCACGTTTATTTCTTTCAAATTTAGAAGCCACCGGGGCATAGCACGACCGGCAAGATAAAGTTTTAGATTTGGAAATTTATCTCTTGTCTTCGGCCATACCTCGTTTAAAAACCAGTGAATACCTTCTTCGTTGGGCATCCAGTTCATGGAGCCGATATGAAACAAAGCATTTTCCTGTGGGAGTTTGTCTTGTAATGAATAATCTTCAAGGTTTACACCAAACGGTATGGTCTCCACCGGCTTTTGGCAATAATTTTTAAAAAATCCGGCGTCTTTTTCCGTGATAGGTAATATGCCATCGAAACGGTTCAGTACGGTTTTTTCATAATTTTCGAGTGTGGTAAATAGGTGTTTCAGGTAAAACTTCTTTAGCGGATTCCGGCACGTAGAGAATATCCGTTTCCAGATAAGATGTTCGATATTGTGTGCACGCAACACAATTTTAGCCTTGCTGTGTTCACGGATAATACCAAGATAAGGCGCCATAAAAAGCGTTTCCATCTGTATAATATCGAATTTTTCTTTTATCAGAATTCCAACAAGTTTTTCCTCAAAATCCTTTGAAATAAAGCGCTCAACGTGATATGATTTCTTTGAGAACAGATTTAAAAAGGCAGGAACAGACTTTACGGACAAATTGAGATGAACAAATTCGATACCGGTTTTTTCGCGATAAGCAGCAGGAATGTCTCCCGGAGCAACAGGATATTTATCCGAATCAACAGCGAGAACTTTTACCAGAATTCCGGTGGCTGCCAGTCCTTCGATAAGGTTGTTCATTGCCATGGGGCCACCTTCCTTTGACGGCCAGGGCGATTTGTTACAAATAAAGAGTACCTTCAGCGGTTTCATAACGTTTAGAGGACTATTTTTTTTTCAAAAACGGGATTTTCACATTGCGCAAAGCATCTACAATTTTTTTTAATCCTTCGTGTTTTTCAATATATTTCTGCCAGCTTTCCGTGTCCAACAACGGAGAATCGCTGGTTGCTTTGTAAGTCAAAAACAAGCCGAGAGGGAGAATGACGATGGTAGAAAGCCAAACGCCGAAAACCACACTCATCTCACCGGTACGGGCAGCTTTTTCGCCGGTAACCGAGATGACATGATAAATGACAAAGAAAATAACCGAAATAACTACCGGAAGTCCCAGCCCTCCTTTCCGGATGATGGCTCCGAGGGGCGCTCCAATGAAGAAAAAGATAAGACAGGCGAGAGAAAGTTTAAACTTCTGATTCCAAACAATCTCATGCCGGATAATCAGCTGCTCTTTAGGTTTAATAATACGGTTTACATGGAACAACAAATTATCTTTGGCACTCCGTGCCCGCTGCTGTGCATACCCTAATATTTGATTTTGTGCATCCATATTTGTTTCAAAGTTCTTCAGAAACGGATACAAAACAGGAATTATTTTTGCCTTATTTTTTTGTGGTATTTTTTTACGTCCTAAGATTAATTTCCTCGTTGTTTTATTCAAATTGAAACTGCGCAAAGAATTGTTCTGAAAAGCAATTTTTCTCTCTTTCACAAACATTGACAAAGAGTCGATAGCATGGTCAAGTTGCTTTACATTCAGCATTGAATAATTGTTTTTAAAAAGTGCTTCGTTTGTATGATTCAGGTCGAGTTGGGACAGGTCGAAAGAAAGTATTTGTTTTTTAAATTTTATTTCTTCAAAGGGATGATTCCGCCTGTATCCTCGTTGGTTGACCACCTCGATGTAGTTATAACCATCAAAGAGAGAGATAACCAAATGTCGTTGATTAGGCGACAGCTCCATAAGGCCTTTTTTGGCAACCGTTACTTTGGTATCTCCCATCCGGTTGGTATGGTCATATATCATGACATCATAGATGGTTTTATTGTCTTTGGCTTTTCTTCCGGCTCTTAAAACATAACCATTCAACTCATTGTCAAAGACTCCCTCATTGAGGTTAAAAGCAAGTTTTTTCTGGCGCACATCATAAAGTAGCGAACCAAATTTCAGGTTAGCAACAGGAAAGACATAATTTGAAAACAGGAAAGCACTAATACTGATAATGACAGCGAGAATAATAAGTGGCTGCATGGCTTTTTGCAGGGAAATTCCAGAGCTTTTTATGGAAACTAACTCATAATGTTCTCCAAGGTTGCCGAAAGTCATCAGTGAGGAAAGAAGAACTGCGAGGGGTAGTGCAAGAGGAACAAATGTTGCAGAGGCATAAAACATAAGCCTCAGGATAACTTCAAGACCCAGCCCTTTTCCCACAAGGTCATCTACATATTTCCACAGAAATTGCATTAGCAGGATAAAAAGCGCAATGAGAAAGGTCATAAAAAACGGACCGAGATACGATTTCAGCATGTATTTATGGAGTCTTTTCATAAGAGCTTTTAAAACCAGTTACAAAGATAGGGAAACTGTTGGGGATAAGAATATAAAAAAAGCCAATCTCCCGAGGAGACTGGCTTTTTCGATAAAAATGCAGAAAACTATCGTTTCAATACTTTTCTGGTGGAATAGTTAATCTTCAAGGCATTGGCCTTACGCAACTCCTGTTTCACATCGGTAACAATTCCCATCTTTGTATTTTCATCTACTTTTAAGGCAAAAGTCATCATGTTACGCTCAGCTTCGTTACGTGCCTGACGTTCTTTGGTAACAAATTCCGGAATATCGTTCACAGTGGCATAACTGTCATTAAGTTGAATACGGGATTTGGTTCCAAGTGTTTTATTCACAGGCTCTCCAATATAAATATAGGCAACCAGCGATTTCTTTTGTAGCTTCTGAACCTGTGTAGCTTCGGGAAGTTTTATTTTCACCATCAGCGTATTCTCGCGCATGGTAGTAGTTACCATGAAGAAGAAAAGCAAGATAAAAATAATATCAGGAAGCGATGCGGTATTAATCGCCGGTTCTGCTTTGGTTTTGGATGTCTTAAATTTTGCCATTCTATTGTCCTCCTACATTTTCAGGTTCAGCTTCTGAAACTCGTATTGGAACCAGCTTATTAATAACCTTAATCTTATTGGGATCAACAAGTTGGTCATATTTCACGCCATAGTACTTAAGCGATTGCTGGTCTTTCATTTCATTAAAAGCTTTTGCTATCGCATCCTGAACACTAATGTACATTTTATAAGAGGTTCCCCTGTCGTTTTTTAACGAAATAATACCCTTTGACATCAAAACTTTTTTCCCTAATAGAGGAATAAATTTTTCTTGCACTTGGGGATAAGATTTGTCGTTGGGATGCAACGACATAAACTCAACAACCTTAGTGGTAAGGTTACTCACGTTTGCCGGTTTTCCGTTAACAAGCATAAGATCGTGGCTGTTGATAAGGACTTTCAGAACGTTGCGCTCTTTCACATCCACATTTTCGTTTTTATTTTTGACAGGTGGTGGCAGAATCCTCGTAATACCGGTATCAACATCCATGGTGGTTGTAACCAGGAAGAATATCAGCAAAAGAAATGCGATATCCGCCATTGATCCGGCATTTATTTCCGGTGCTGCTCTTTTAGCCATAACTATCTTATTTAAATAATTTCATAACTCCTGAATACAGGATGGTAATAATAGACAATCCGAAAGTGATGTAGGTGGCAATGAGTCCCATTACTACAAGCTTGGATGTCTCTGCTGTTATATGGTAAGTTTCCAGTTTTAACGCTGACAATTGGTTTGTGGCAAAACCATAAGAAACACCAAGTATAATAACGAGAAGGACAATGCTCAAAAGCATTTTCATCAGGTTTTTAGGGTTGCTGATTATGGTATAAACCGGCGCAAGAATAAGGACGAGCACACCAAGAATCAACATCAATTTTCCCCAATTCAGGAAAGCGTCCGTACTCAGAACTCCGAAATAAAATAGAACTCCGGGGATGACTGATAAAATCAGCAGTACGTACAAAACCCATCTGGTTATGTTTGCTACTTTATCTTTCATGGCTGATTATTTTTTGTATTGTTTAGCCACCAAGTCTATAAAAGCAATGGAAGTATCTTCCATATCGCTAACCAGACTGTCAATTTTTGAAATAATGTAGTTGTAGAAAACCTGCAAAATAACAGCGACAATCAAACCAAATACAGTTGTCAACAACGCAATTTTAATACCAACAGCAACAACTGCAGGGCTAATGTCACCAGCTACGGCAATGTCATCAAAAGCTTTAATCATCCCAATAACCGTTCCCATAAACCCTAACATAGGAGCCAGCGCAATAAAAAGTGAAATCCAGCTTACACCGCTTTCTAATCTTCCGGTTACGACACTACCATAAGCAACAATTGATTTTTCCACATCTTCCAATCCGTTGTCGTATCGATTAAGACCTTCCGCAAAGATAGCGGCAACAGGGCCACGAGTATTACGGCAAACTTCTTTTGCTGCTTCCACATCATTGTTCTCAAAGGCTTCTTCCACACTTTTCAAAAGTTTCTTTGAATTGATAGAGGCAAGGCTCAAATCAAGAATACGCTCAATAGCAATGGCCAGACCAAAGATAAGGGTTAACAGAATAGTACCCATAAATCCCGGGCCACCTTCTATAAATTTTTCCTTCAAAACCTGGTGAAACGACTTTGGCTGTGTAGCAGCGGGAGTCGCAGCAGCAGTTGTTGTAGCTACAGCCGTAGTACTGTCCTGAGCGGTTGAATCTTGTTTTACTACTGTTGTAGTGTCATTTGCTGCAGCGTCCTGGGCATAAACAAAATTTGATAACCCTATGGTTAACAGGGCAGCAATTGAAATAAATGCAATTAATTTTTTCATGATTGATAAAAATTGATTAAAACGATTTTACATTTTCTGAAATAAAGAGGTTACAAAAATATAAATTAATTTGATTAAGAGCTATTTTTAAAATAATTATTCACATCAGCGGAGAGGGCGGGATTCGAACCCGCGATACCCTTTAGGGGTATACACGCTTTCCAGGCGTGCCTCATAAGCCACTCGAGCACCTCTCCCTTCCCCTTTTTTCGGTCGCCAAAAGTATAAAATTATTCTTAAAGTACAGAAATTTCTCCTCTTAGAGGCAAATTCATAATGACTCTAAATTTTCCGGAAGATAAATTCTCACCCAGCAAATACATTGTTTTTGTAAGTGCAGCCTCCGTCGTCATGTCGCCGCCACTGATAATTCCCATCTTTTTTAATCTTAAGGAGGTGTCGTATTTTCCCTGTTCTACGGCACCGGCAGCACATTGGGAAATATTTATAATGTGTATTCCGTTTCCTATGGCTTTCTCCAGCAAATTGAGAAACCATTCTTCCGTAAGCGCATTTCCTGAGCCAAATGTCTCTAAAATTACAGCCCGTAATCCTGAAATACCAAGTGTCGCTTCTACTACTTCTTTTGAGATGCCCGGAAATAATTTTAATATCGTTACACGGTTGTCCATGTTTTTATGAACTTTCAGCTTCTTAAAATTGGGTTTTAGAATATGGTGCTTATTATATTTAATGTAAACTCCCACATCGGCCAACACGGGATAGTTGGGCGAAACAAAAGCGTTGAAGTTCTCTGCATTATATTTTATGGTACGGTTGGCACGCGTCAGGGAGTTCTCAAAATAGATGCAAACCTCCGGAATCAACGGCGTGTTGTCTTCGGTAGCCGCAGCCAGCTCAATGGCGGTGATAAAATTCTCACGGCCATCGGTACGCAAAACACCAAGTGGCAATTGTGAGCCGGTAAAAATAACCGGTTTGTTCAGGTTCTCCAACATGAAACTTAACGCCGAGGCAGTATAAGCCATAGTATCGGAACCGTGCAACACCACAAACCCGTCAAATGCTTCATAATTCTTCCCGATAATTTCGGCCAACTCCACCCAGCGTGCAGGATTCATCTCGCTGGAATCGATGAGCGGATCAAAACAATGAAACTCCAAATGATAATGAAACCTTTTCAGCTCGGGAATCTGCTCATAGATACCTTCAAAGTTAAAAGGTCGCAGGGAACCGGTTTTCGTGTCTTTTATCATCCCAATGGTTCCGCCGGTATATATAATGAGAAGGTTGATTTGATCTTCCATATTTCTATAATTTCTTAAAAAAGAGATTTTCGGCATTCATGGAGGTCATTTCGGCCACCTTTTCCACCGCAATGTTTTTTATTTCAGCTATTTTCTGTGCCACATAAAGCAGATAGGCGCTCTGGTTTCGTTTTCCCCGAAAGGGCGCCGGTGTCAGATAAGGGGCATCCGTTTCCAGCACCAGTGCTTCCAAAGGCAACTGAGTTACTACTTCGGCCAGCCCGCTGTTTTTAAAGGTAACAATCCCGCCAATGCCCATTTTAAATCCTAAATCCATGATTTGCTTAGCTTCGTCCACCGTTCCGGTAAAACAGTGAAAAACGCCTTTCATGTCATCGGTAAGCTCCTCTTTTACAATTTGATAAGTATATTCAAAAGCATTGCGTGTATGAATGGATACTGCCAACCGGTATTTTTTGGCCAATTGCAATTGTGTACGAAAAACCTGCTTTTGGGCTTCTTCAAATGTACGATCCCAGTATAGGTCGATACCGATTTCGCCCACGCCGCAGTAATTTCCCGTTTTCAATTCCTGTGCAACCAATGTGAGTTCGTCCTGATAGTTTTCTTTCACGGAAGTGGGATGGAGACCCATCATTGCAAAACTATGTTCCGGAAAAGCGGCAGTCATCATTTTCAAATCGTGTAGTGTCGTGCTGTCAATGTTGGGGAGCAAAATCCGCTCCACGCCATTTTTTATTGCATTTAGCATTACCTCTTCGCGGTCTTCATCAAAATCGTCAAGATAAAGATGAGAATGTGTATCCGTTAAAAACATTCGGCAAAAATAACTTATTCAATCTTTTCAATCCACAGAATCTCTTTCCAAAGATAAATAGTGTCAACAAGAAAACCTCCTGTTTAGAAAGCAGCTGTCAAAATCATTCGGAAAGGAAGTTATTTTTCCGGCAGTTGTTCTTCCTGCATATCTTTCAGCACAGCATTGACTTCCTCTTCGGTTTTGTACAAAACGGTTTGGCAAATGCGAATAAGCTTAGCAGCCCTTTTTACTTTCGCCGAAAGCTCGTCCACCGAAATATCCTGGTTCTCAATTTCTGCAACAATTTGTTCCAGCTCTTCAATTGCTTTAGAATAGTTTTGTTTTTCCATGGTATTTATTTTTTGTTTTTTTGCTCAACAATACTCTCAATTTCACCTCTGTACAGCTTTGTTATCATTTTATCGCCTTGTTTTATATCTACTACCGATTTCAATACTTTTCCGTCAACCGTGGATATGCTGTATCCCTTTTTTAGGATATTTTCAGGTTTCATCAGGTTGATTTTACTTTCTAATAGTCTGAGCCGGCTGTTTGCTTTTTGAGTAGATTGTTCCGCATAAATAGCCATTAGGTTTTGAATGTTTTTTAGTTTCTGTCTCTCCTGACGCATTTTTTGAACCGGTTGATATTTCAGGTGTAAAGCAATATTTATCAACTGTTCGTTTGCTTTGCCGAGTATCCTGACACCCGATTGCTCCACTCTTTTTATCAGATAAATCCATTGGGTTTTATGGTGGCTAAACAGGTTCCGGGTATGCACATCAAACATTTTTGTCAGTTGTGAAAAATGTTGTTTCCCGAAAGTAAGTATTTCCAAAGTATTTCGTATTGTTTTTGATTTGGCATTTTCGAGCCTTACGGCAAAATTGTGAAACTGTTGAATAAGAAAATTACCTGCTTCAGTAGGCGTAATTTTGTTAGCAAAGGCCACCATTTGTACGACTGTCAGGTTGGTGGAGTGTCCGATACCTGTAATCACCGGTAGCGGGCAGGTGGCAACTGCTTTGGCAAGATAGTAATTATCGTAAGCGTTCAATCCCACATCTCCTCCGCCCCCGCGGATAATGGCAACCATATCAAACTCTTTGCGGCGGGCTGCAATGGCATTGAGTTGTTCGCCAATGGAACGCACTGCACCATCGCCCTGTAGCAGAGCCGGAAACAGCGAAAGTGAAAACCGGTAATGCCAGGCATTGTTTTCCAAAATATTTTTGAAATCGCTGTACCCTTTGCTCGTTTCAACGGAAATAATGGCAATTCGTTTTGGCAGAAGGGGCAGCTTCCTCTTTTTGTTTTCTTCAAAGAGACCTTCCTGTTTTAATCTTTCAACAGTGAGTTGTTTTTCGCGTGCCATCTCTCCAAGTGTAAAGCTCGGTTCGATGTCGAGAATGTTCAATGCGAGGCCGTAATGTTCATGATAGCCCACTTTGGCAAGAAACAAAATTTTCAATCCGTCTTTCAACGGTTCGCCGGTTACTGTTTTGAACTTCTGATTGATTTTGTTGTAGTTTCCCGCCCATATATTGGCTCTTATTTGCGCTTTAATCAGGCCATTGTGTTTTTCCACAAGATCGGGATAGCAATGGCCGCTTTGGGGATAAAAGTTAAGTTTTGTAATTTCTGCTTTTACCCAGTAATAATCAGGAAAAGCCCGGCTGACAGCCCGGCTGATGCCTGAGGATATTTCCAGCAGGCTGTATATTTTTCTGTTATTTGCTATTTCCGGCATAGGGCATTTTGTTCAGCAAAGATAAGCTGAAAAACCGAATATTTTCTCCGACAGTATCCCGCTGAATTTAGAATTTTTAAGATTTCTTTCGGTTTGATTAGTGTGATGCTTGCCAAAACTTTGGTACTTTTGGGAACTATGTTCATATAAAAATCCTGAGATATTATGAAAGCTGCTATTATCACAACTTTTCCGCCGCGATAATGCGGAATTGCCACTTTTACCGAAAACCTTATCCGTGCGTTTCCGAATCAAACCCAAAACAACAAAGAAAATACTGCTGTTTTTGTAGTGGCTATGACCGATAAAGAAGGCGCTTATGCCTATCCCGACATTGTAAAATATACTATTCGTGAAAGCCATCAGAAAGATTACCTGAAAGCAGCCGACTTTATTAACTATTCGGCAGATATCTGTATTTTACAACACGAGTTCGGGATTTTCGGCGGTAACGATGGCGTTTATATCCTCCCACTGCTCAACCGGTTGAAAGTGCCGCTGCTGGTTACTTTCCATACTGTTTTGAAAGAGCCGACATTCAGCGAAAAAGCTATTCTTTCTGGAATTGGTAAGATAGCGGATAAAATTGTTGTAATGAGCAAGATGGCCGTTACCTTTCTCGAAGAGATTTATCAGATTCCGCGAAAAAAAATAGCCATTATCCAACATGGTTTCCCTGAATTTGATTACGAAAACCACGACCTCTACAAGCAAAAATTTCATTTGGAAGAAAAAATTCCGCTAATGACTTTTGGCCTGCTCAGCAGAGGAAAAGGCATCGAGACCGTAATACGGGCACTGCCCCGTGTAGTTGAGAAATTTCCCAATGTGATATACTTGATTGTTGGAAAAACACATCCCGGTGTGGTTAAAGTTTCCGGCGAAAAATATCGTCACTTCCTGAGAAGACTGGTACAAAAAAACAAACTGGAAAAACATGTTGTCTTTATTGATAGTTTTCTTGAGGAACCGGATTTATGCGCCTATCTTTCGGCTACGGATATTTATATAACTCCCTACCCTGACGAAGCACAAATTACCAGCGGAACGCTTTCGTATGCGGTGGGTTCGGGAGCCGCAGTGGTTTCCACTCCATACTGGCATGCTACCGAATTACTCGACAAGGGTCGCGGTGTACTTTTCCCGTTTAACGACCACGAAGAATTGTCTAATGTATTACTTGAATTGCTGGGGAACCCCGTAAAAATGAAGGCTATACGCAACCGGGCATTTGCCTATGGGCAAAAGATAAACTGGCCTTTGCAGGGGAAAAAATATCTGAGAGCAGCAGAACTGGCCATAAAAAAGTACGATGTGCCAAAAATTTACAAAGAAAAAATTATTGACCTCGCCTTATTGCCCTCTCTGAACCTGAGTCATATAAAACGGATGACGGATGTCACCGGAATTTTACAGCATGCACGGTATAATATCCCTGATTACAGACATGGTTACTGCCTCGATGATAATGCGCGGGCATTGTTGGTGATGAATATGGTTTATGAACGGCAAAAAGAGTCGGATGCTATTAACTTAATGTCCACCTACCTTTCTTATATAAACTACATGCAAAATCCGGATGGCTCTTTCCGGAATTTTCTCGGTTATGATCATTCATTTCTCGACAAAAAAAGCTCGGAAGATGCCTTTGGCAGAACCATCTGGGCGTTAGGGTTTCTATTGGCTCATTCGCCTAACGATGCTTTTTTCCAGATTGCACACCAGCTTTTTACTTTATCATCCGGCATCTTTCAGCAGTTGAAGAGCTTGCGGGGAATTGCCAACACCCTTTTGGGAATCAACTATTATTTGAAACGCTTTCCGTGGGACGAAGGGATGGTGAACATTATGACCGGTTTGGCAGATAAACTAATCTATGCTTTTGAGAAAGAAAAAGAACACGACTGGCAATGGTTTGAACCGATTCTGACTTACGACAATGGTCTGATGCCGGCAGCTTTGTTTTGCACTTATGAAAATACCGAGCGAGAGAAATATTTGAAAGTAGCCGAAGAAAGTATGAACTTTCTGGAAAATGTTACGTTCAAAGGCGATCATTTCGCACTCATAGGAAACGATGGATGGTACCGGAAGGGAGAGAAACGCGCCAGGTTTGCCCAACAACCCGTAGATGCTATGGGAATGGTGCTTATGTACGAAAAAGCCTATCTTGTTACTGAAAACAAAAATGATTATCTACACAAAATGTTTACTGCCTTCATGTGGTTTTTCGGCGAAAATGATTTGCACATACCACTGTACGACTATGAAACTAAAGGCTGTTGTGACGGACTGGAAAAAGAAGGCGTAAACCGCAATCAGGGCGCTGAAAGTATGTTGGCTTACTTACTATCGCATTTGACGGTTCTGGAAGCATTTGAAAAAGAAAAAATATTTAAATGAAAGGAGTGAAATGGAACTTATCACCCGTTATTCACGAAACCCAATTCTTACCAAAGACGACGTGCCTTATCCGGTGGTAACAGTGCATAACGCCGCTGTGGTGAAATATAATGAGAAATACATCATGGTTTTCAGGTCGCACCTGCACAACGGTCGTAGTATTTTGGGTATTGCCGACAGCAGCAACGGTGTCGATTTCAAAGTCAGGAAAAAACCATTTATGACGCCTGATGATAAAAGCCCTTATCATGAATATGAATCCTGGAGTATCGAAGACCCGCGGATTACCTTTATTGATAACGAATACATCATCACATACAGCGCTTACTCGCCCCATGGCATTCGTATCGGGCTGGCCAGAACCCGTGATTTTGAATCTGTGGAACGCTTTTCGATGATTACCGAAGCCGATTACCGCAATGTGGTCATCTTTCCTGAGAAATTCAACGGCCTTTATGCCCGCCTCGATCGTCCACACTCCGAAATAAGCCCATGGTCTGTTTGGATAACTTACTCACCTGATTTGCGTTATTGGGGTGAATCACAGCGAATTATGGACCCTGTGCCTTATCATTGGGACGAAATGAAAATTGGCCCCGGAGCGCCTCCCATCAAAACCGAAAAAGGTTGGCTCAGCATTTACCACGGCGTTTTCCCCACTATGGACGGCAGTGTTTACCGGTTGGGAGTAGCGTTACACGATCTACACAATCCCGCTAAAATAATCGGCGTGGGCGATGACTGGATTCTGCAGCCCGAAGACCCGTGGGAAATTACAGGATATGTGCACAATGTGGTGTTTACCTGTGCGGCTGTCCCCGAACATAACGGCATGGTGCGTATCTATTGGGGTGGCGCCGACACGGTGATGTGTACCGGAACGGCACGTATTGATGACCTTGTGGAATTGTGTTTGACAAAATCGAGAAAGGCTGTTTAGAAATTTGATTTAAAGATATATTTTCAAAAGTCGGGATTGCAAACCCCGGCGAACAGTAAAATTATTTGCTCTTCCGGATTTGTAATCCGGAAGTTTAGGCTAATCCAAAATCATAAACAGAGTTTATAATGAAAAACATAAAAATAGCTATCCTGTCCCCTGCCTGCTGGCGGACACCGCCGCGGAAATACGGCCCGTGGGAACAGGTAGCTTCCAACATTGCCGAAGGACTGGTAGCAAGAGGTTATGATGTAACACTATTTGCCACAGCCTATTCTATCACCGGAGGGAGATTAGAAGCCGTTTGCGACCGACCTTATGGCGAACATCCCGAAATAGATGCCAAAGTGTGCGAGTGCCTGCACATTTCGCATTTTATGGAAATGGCCGAAAACTTCGACATATTACACAACAACTACGACTTTCTTCCGCTGACTTATTCGCGGCTTATCAAAACGCCCATGGTAACCACTATCCATGGATTTTCGTCACCGAAAATTCTGCCGGTTTTCAAAAAGTATAACGACACCAGCTATTATGTCTCCATTAGCAATTCCGACCGAAGTCCGGAACTAAATTATGTGGCCACAGTTTACAACGGCATCAATCCTGAAGAATTTCATCTACAAGAAAAAACAGGAAATTATCTTTTGTTTTTCGGAAGAATTCATCCTGAAAAGGGAACATTCGAGGCTATTCAAATTGCCAAAAAATCAGGTAGGAAACTCATTATTTCCGGTTTAATTCAGGATGAAGCTTACTTTCAGAAAAAGGTGAAGCCTTTGATAGATGACAAGCAAATTATTTATGTGGGTAATTCCGGTCCGCAGCGCCGTGATGAATTACTTGGCAACGCCTATGCGCTGCTGCATCCCGTTAGTTTTGAAGAACCTTTCGGACTAAGTGTAGCCGAAGCTATGATGTGCGGAACCCCGGTTGTTGCATTCAACAGGGGTTCCATGCCCGAACTGGTTCTCCCCGGAAAAACCGGATTTCTGGTGAACACAGTGAAAGAAGCCGTCAATGTTTTGCCACAAATAGAAAACATTCGCCGGAAAGGCTGTCGAACGATAGCACTGGAAAAATTCGGTATCGACAAAATGACATCAAGCTATCTTAAACTATATCAAAAGATTCTTTCATAATAAGGCTACTCTTTAACCGCAACCATTTTATCTAACAAATCATCAAGTTTAAATTTTACAATACTCGATCGGGTGTCGGAAGCGGCATACGGCAAGACAATCCATCCATTGTGATGGATGACACCACAAGCGTAAACCACATTGGGGACATAACCGTTTCGCTCGCTTTCCTGTGGAACAAGCAGTGGTTCTTTCAACTCGGCAATCACTTTTGTCGGGTCTTTCAAATCGAGCAACAAAGCACCAAGAGCATAGGTCCTAACAGGACCTACACCATGAGTGAGCAGCAGCCATCCTCTTTCCGTTTTTATGGGAGAACCACTGTTCCCTATTTGGATAAACTCCCAGAAAAATTTAGGTTCACGAATAAGAATTGGATTTTCCCAGTAGTTCAGGCTATCGCTATACATAATGTACAGGTTCTCGTTATCGTTTCGCGAGATAATGGCAAATTTCCCATCAATGCGTTCGGGAAAAAGGGCCATACCTTTATTTTGCGAACCCGGCCCCATCATTGTACTGATTCTAAAACGGAAAAAATCTTTGGTTTCAATCAGCTGAGGCAAAATAGAAATTCCGTTATAAGCTGTGTACGGCGCATAATAAGTGTACGAGCCATTGCCATTTTTAAAAGCCACAAAACGAGCATCTTCTATGGCTCGAACATCGGTCGTAGATCGCGGGAAGATAACCCGTTCCGAAATGTCAGAATCATCGTGAAATTCAATCTCATAATTGGAGCGCAGTATCCAGTAGAGTGTATCAATAGCTGTTTCTTCGTTTCGGGTTAAAGTTCCTTTTTCACGAAAATGCTTCACACTTTCGTTGAGTTCTTCAGAAGTAAAAGTTTCCAGCAATTCATCAAAAATACTTTTCACCGTCTGAAAATGCCCCATATCCGAAAGCTTCATAATAAAATCCTGCTTGCTGTACTCCACAGAATGAATAATCTTGGCCATCTCAACAAGATGACTAAAGTCGTCCATCTCAATATTCCCATCGGTATCGAGTTTACCGCTCCGAAACACCACCGACGACATGTGCCCTTCGCCCACCGCCCGAAAACTAATGATTACTTTCAGGTTATGATTAAGCATATCATCCGGAGTTTGAAAAGGATGCGGAACAATAGATGGATTAAACAAAGCAGCAGCTTCAATAGAGTATTCGAGGGTAAAAAAAGCACCTATGAGCAACTTGTTTTCAAGTGGCAGGTCGTTGTAAATTGTAATATCAAGATGCTTGAGTATGTCGTCAAAGTTATCTTTAAAAACTCTTTTTACGTTCTTATGGCGATTCTCAAAATTGGCAATTATCTGTTTCAGAATACGATTTCTTTCCTTATCGGAAAGTTTCAGAACACGATCGAAGACCTTATATATCCGAACCTTGTCCAGACCGAAAAGTTTTGTAATAACCCGCCTTTCATCGGGCAAAAAGGAAAGTTTCTGACGATAAATTTTCACTTTACTCTGGGCGTAATCCATGGTTTTATTTTTTGAAAAAGCTAAAATAAGTGTTTAACAATTAACTTCCAAATACCGAAAGCCAAATTCCTATCACACTTCTGCAAAACATCTGTTCAGAAAACCCGCGAGGACAGGGAATATCTTCCCGGGAGCTTCCACAAATCCCATGTGGCCGGTATGATCAAGAAGCAGAGCTTCGGCATGTGCAGGTAAAGCCATCTGTTTACTTATCTTCTCTACCGGAATTCGCGAATCCTGTTTGCCAGCAACAAAAAAAACCGGAAAAGTAAGTTTCGTCAACAGTTTCAGACCATCCTCACGGTCGCGCATTCCAGCTATGGCAGCTATAACTCCTTGTGCCTGTGTCTGCAACGACATTTCCCTGAGATGGGCTATTTCTTTGGCAAAACGATTTACGTTTTCTTCTGCAAAAAGTAACGGAATAAATTTTGAAATGAAATCTTTATGATCTCGCTTAACAACCTCGATGGTTCTGGAACGGTTTCGCTTCCCTTCTTCGTTGTCGCCGGCAGCCTGTGAGTGAAACAGCACCATACCAGCCAACATCTTCGGATAGATTTTGGCAAAAGCCAACGAAACATATCCTCCCATTGAGTGCCCAACCAACACTGTTTGAGAAATGTTTTCGGTATCCAGCACCGCTTTTACAGCATCGGCCATGAAAGACATCTTGTGATTATCATGGAATACCGATGTTTTTCCGAAGCCGGGTAAATCTATCACAATTACCTTAAAACCGGACTTTAGAAAGTTGATGAACCCATCCCAAATATGAATATTTTCCAGAAATCCATGCAACAAAACAACAGAATATCCTTTACCTTCAGTAAGGTAGTGAATATGACCTTGTTGCCAGACTATTTGCTTTTCCATAATGTTTCTATTATTTTTGGTAAAAATAGAGAGATTCCCTGAAATATGGAATGACAGCTTATCAGAAAAAAGAATATTTGTAACAATAACTATGGTAAACCAAAACATGACGAAAACAATTTTATTTATTGGTGGTTACAACTCAGTCGGCGGCAAAGCCGAAACACTGCGCCAAAAAAGAGGCTGGAAAGTTTATACCCTGCTTCCTGATTACGACATCGGCTTGCAGCAATGGATTAATGTAGCAAGACAGATGCTTCTGGAACATCCTGTGGATGAGATTCATGCTTCTTCCACCGGTGCACTGGTGGCCTGCCGGTTTCCACACAAAAAAGTACTTTACAGCCCCGTGATAGACCCTTTCAGGCAACTTAGAGAAAAGCTTTTTACGGAGAAATTCCTCAACGAAGCTTATGTCATTGATGATTGCCGCCCCTGTACCATTATTATTCCGGAAAAGGACGACGTACTTTTTAATCAAATAACATGGGCTTTTTGCAAAATAAACAACCTAACACCCATCGTTTCCAAAAATGATGACCACCGACTGACACGGTATTTCGGAAGTTTATAATCTCAGAAACACATAGTCTCGTCATGTTATAAGTACGAATAAGAGATGTTTGCCTTATTTGTTTTTTCTAAATTTAATATCTTTACAAAAATTAACACTTTACCATACATGACAAAAGAAAATTCAGTATTAATGAAAATGGGGCGTGAATCTCTCAAAGGAAACTGGGGCCTCGCCATCGGTGCTTTTCTCGTTGTTTACTTAATCAGCGGAGCCATTCAATCCATTCACGAAGGAGGAGGCAGCATTCTTTATTTAATTATTGCCGGACCTTTTACACTTGGCATGGCCAAGTTTTCGCTTGCATATTCCCGTCATCAGGAACCCCGATTTGAGCAGGTTTTTGAAGGATTTCAACAATTCGGAAGAACGTTGGGGGCCTATCTTTTGATTGTTTTGTATGTTTTCTTGTGGTTATTACTGCTTATTGTTCCCGGAATCATTGCAGCCCTTGCTTATTCCATGACTTTTTTTATTATGACCGATGACGTCTCTGTCAAAACTGCGGATGCTCTTAAAAAGAGCAAGCAAATGATGGTTGGTTATAAATGGAAACTCTTTGGACTGTACCTGCGATTTTTCGGATGGGCATTACTTTGTATTTTGACGCTGGGGATTGGCTTTTTGTGGTTGACACCCTGGATGCACGTAACTTTCGCCCATTTTTACGACGACATTAAAGACAATCCTGCCACAGTTGTTAAAACAGTTTAGCCTATCGCTTTGAGCCTCTACGCTCAAAAACTTTTTCGCGATGCTTATCGCTCTGTTTATGGTAAAGAACGATACTGATTTTTCAACCATAATTTATAAACAGGGTCCAAAATTTCCGGTTTTCCGGGTGTTTGTTCATCAATAATTTCTTTATTGATGAGTGCTTTTTTTATCCGAATCACGTTGGATGAGCTGTTCAAATGGTAGTTGCTAACGGTATTGTTAGAAGTCAGTTTTTCCACACCATCAATCAGTGCCAGCAAAAAGTTCATCTGGGATGTCGTGAGTGCTTCTGTCATATTTTGAAAAAGGAGACTTAGTTGCAAAACCAACGATTCAATGGCTTCATCAATTATTTTGTCTGTTATTTTTTTTCCACTCCTGAGCCAGCAATTTTGTGCCAGCTGTTGAACGTAATAGGGATGATTCTCAACAAGTAAAGCAATACGGGAGGCCTGTTTTCTGGTAATTGTTTTGCCGGTGTCAGTAAATCTTTCTCTGATAAAATCTTTCCAGTATTTTTCAGGAATCTTATTTAAAAACATCAAATCTCCGAACTTGTAAAATGGCATGGAAGGAGAGGCAAATACCTCCATCAACATGTGTCGCTTGCTTCCATACAAACAATAGGAAGTGCGTTGGTGTGTTTGCCAAAACGACCGGACTTTCTTTTGAAAAGCGACCGGATTATCAAAAAAGCCAATATTTTGAAATTCATCAATACTGATGATAATTTTGTAATCTTTTTCTTTGGCAATAGCTTCGGGAAGATTCAAAATTTCATCCGGTTGCTTTTTTATTTCAGACCAGTCAAGTCCAAAACTGAATTCCTGTTGTGCATCGGGTGAAAACGTTATTCTGGGAGACCATTGTTTTAAAAATCTTTTCGTATCGGCAATAAGCTCTTCTATTTTCCCCGAAACTTCTTTGAATATTTTTTCCGACAGGGTTTTATAAAAATCCTCCTCGGTACGAATATTGAACATGTCAAGATAAATAATTTTTATCCGGCTATTTTGCTTCGTTATTTCCTCCCCGGCTTTTTTTACCAGCGAAGATTTTCCCCACCTTCGCGGTGAAATTAACAGCGAGTTTATTCCGGGAAGAAAATTCTGCTTCAAATGGCGCAGTTCCTCCTCTCTGTCTGTAAAATTTTTATCGGTAGCAAGTTTCCCGAAAACAAAAGGTGTTTCCATAGCTTTCTTTTTTCGCAAAGATAAATAAAAGATTTATAACTAACAAAAATATTAGTAACTATTTTGTTAGTAACGAATTTGTTACTTGTGCACTTTCCGAATGAATTCTTCTACTTCAGGCACACCTCCCTGATAAATAAGATAGCCATTGTATGGCTCGCGCAACGTAATCTCATCATTCACCGGCGTGAGCATCATCTCTTTTACCTTTTGCGGATCGTCGGTTTGTCCCAGAATCCAGCTTAGCTTCACCCAGGCCACTTCAGGCAGCATATTTCCGGTGGGAATAATGCCACGCGCCATCATATCACGCCCCGTATCGTACACAAACATATGCACATAGCCCCACAATGTCTGTAAGGTCATAAACATGTGAACACCTTTGGCATGGGCACGCTCAATGGCCGGATAAAGCTCTTTGTTGACGTGTCCCAAGCCGGTTCCCACAAAAATAATCCCCCGATATCCTTTGTCAATCATGGCATTTAGTACATCGGGATGCATTCCCGGATAATAGTAAAGCATGGTAACTTTTTCACTGAAATAGGGCAAAATTTTCACGTTTTTATCTGCCCGCCGTTTGTTGTAATGCTTTTTGATGGGGATAATCTCTTTACGGCTGATGCGTGCCAGCGGCGTATCGCCAATGGTTCGGAAAGTGGAGCGGTAAGAGGAGTGCATTTTCCTGACACGCGTACCTTTGTGCAGCAGACCGTATTCGTCTGAAGTAGGGCCAAACATGCAGACCATCACCTCGGCAATATCGGAATGGCCGGCAGCTTTCATGGCATGCATCAGGTTCAGGGCTGCATCGGAGCTGGGACGGTCGGACGAACGCTGTGAACCCACCAGTACTACCGGCACCGGCAGATTTTGACACATAAATGTCAGTGCGGCACCGGTGTGATGCAGCGTGTCGGTACCATGTCCAATGACAATACCATCAATGCCGTTTTTTATCTCTGCTCCAATGGCTTTGGCGAGAGCAATGTATTGTTTTGGCCCCATGTTTTCACTGAAAACGGCAAACACTTTTTCTGTTTCAAGGTTACAGATATCCGCCAGTTCGGGGACAGCACCGTAAAGTTCGCCGGGGGAGAATGCCGGAATCACAGCACCTGTCCGGTAGTCGAGCCGGGAGGCAATGGTTCCGCCCGTACCGAATAGTTTTACGCGTGGCAGTCCCGGAGTAATCGGAAATTCCTTTTCCGGAATTTTGTAATTCGCTTTGTGATAACCGGTTTCCTTCATCTTTTTTACCGTCTTCACATCGATGCCAATGTTATATCCGGTAGCAATTTTCAATACAATATGCTGGTCATCATCGTTTTCGGCACGAGGCAATACGGTTCCTTCAAAATGTCCGCGGGTTGTTTCAATGCGGGTTGTTCCCCACACACGCACCTGAAATTTCTTCAGCAGCGTTAGTGCATCGCCTTTGTATCCCTGAAAAATATCATTGTCCATTAGGTTCGGTTTTTGTTCGCTTTGGCGAAAATTTTTTATTGAAGCTGTTTCAACTTTTCACTCAGCACCGACAAGTCCATATTGCCGAGTGCCGTTTTTCGCAACCGGCCCATTACCCAGTTGTGTTCTTTTGTTTTATCAGGATGAATTTTCCCTTCTGTGAATTTGGCCAACAGAATGGGAACACGCGCCAAAATTTCCTTTTCGGAATGCCGCTTGAATCCGATGGCTGTAAGCACGGAATCAAATTCCATCTTGGGATAAGCCACAATCGTTGGCAACATGCTTTCTGCCAGCTGATGATGCAGTCTGTTTTCTTTAAGAAATGAAAACAGCGGAGACAAAATCTTGAACGGAAAATTTTTTCTGTTACTGTAATGATGCAAGGCAAATTTCAGCTTCTCGCCAAAAAAAATACCGAGATAAAGCGGAGAGATGTCGGTTTCTTTTGTGATTTTTTGCATCATTGGAAAAAGATTCTTTGAAAACAGGAAGGCATAAACATCTTCGGGTACATTCCACTTTTTCAGAGTTTTGTAACGCAGAATCATCTCTTCCGGCAGGCTTTTTCCGATATCCTCAATGTATTTATCATCGAGAGGAATGGGCGCCGAATCGGTATCGGGATACATACGGTTGGCACCGGGAAGTACGCGCTCAAAAATGGTCGTCCCATCCGGAAGTGATTTGCGGGTTTCTTTGGGAACGCCTTCGAAAGCCATGCGACAACGTTCTTCGATAGTTTCCAGCGCAGTGGGAATATCTTCCTGTGCTCCCCATATCACTATCCAGCCATCTTTTTCCTCCGGTTGAAGCTTCTGAATAATTTTTTCCCGATCTTTTTTCCCGGGCAATGGTTTCAGCTCCTCACTATGAATCATGTTGGGTTGCTCAAGACATGCTATCACTTTCAGTCTTCCCGAAAGTTCGTCGGCAAAGAGGCTGCCCGGCTGAATAAAATGCGACAGAATTCCCTGAAACTCAGGCAACCTGATAGCAAGTACCTTTTCTGCTTTTTTCAACGGAGTATAACGCAACATACCTGTAACATCCGCATAAAACATCTTCCATGAAGAAGCTTTTATCCGTTTGTTCAATATTTTTTTGATACGCAGCAATGCCCATTGCCGGAAAACCTCATTATGTGTAAGTTCGGGAATCCATTTGGTGTGGGCAACGCCTTTTATCTCGACACGTGTTCCGCCTTTGCAGCTTACATTCACGTCTTGCCGTGCAGCTCCCATACCGGTGCGCACTTTGCCGGTGCTGCGGTTCAAAAAACGGATGTAGTTGCAGGCCTCGCACACCTCTTCCGGGTTGACACAATCGGGATAAGTTACCGTTTCGATGAGTGGCATGCCCAACCGGTCAGTTTTGTAAATTCTTTTATGTCCGATGTCGGAAATTTCGCGACAGGCATCCTCTTCAATACTCAGTTGGATCAGCCGCACCTTTTTGTGAGGCAACTCCAGTTCTCCTTCGATGCCCACAATAGCCGTTCGCTGAAAACCCGTGGGAATGCTACCGTCGAGATATTGCTTGCGGGTGATGTGTACCTCGCCCACAATGTTCATCTTGCAAAGCATGGAAATCTCCAACGCCTGTGCCAGTGCTTCACGGTTCATCGGAAACGGCGGTGTATCATCAATTTCATAAGTGCAGGCATTTTCGTTGTTGATGCGATAGGTAATCTCTTTGCGGGTTTTAAATTCCATGAGTGCCGTGCCATCGTACTCGCCGAGTTCACTCAACGTGGGTCGCATATGCCGGACAATTTCTGCATTAAAATCGTCATCATCGTTGTAAATCCCTGCCGGACAATGACAAAACAGCTTTTCCTGCGTCAGCAATTGCTGGTGTACTTCCAATCCGGACATAAATCCAAGTCGGTCATAAGTTTCCTGCGTTGCTTCTTTGCGGGGAAGGTAGCCGGTTTTGTGGCGGCTTTCTTCAAAATTCTTTTGGGGAGAAAAGGACATACAGGTTCATTTTTTGGATTTCCAAAATTAAGAAAAGTTAGTGTCAGTACAACCGAAATACCGGAAAAGGGAAAAAGGAAGTGTCCAAGCGTCCGCTTGGACCATGTTATATATTGAACCCATCTCCGTTTTTATGGCAGGAGAGCAGGCGGCAAAGTTGTTTCATGCCGTCCACGGCACCAATGTTAAGGAAGATGTCGGTGTAGTGGTCGGTAAACGGGGATGGTTTCAGGTTGATTTCGATAATGATAGCTCCCTGTTCTTTAGCCAGTTGTGGTATGGTATTAGCCGGATAAACTTCAGCTCGTGTTCCAATGACAAGCAACACATCGGCTTTCTTTACCTCATCAAAAGCTTTTCTTTTGACAACAGGGGAAAGTTTCTCATTAAAAAAGACAAAATCGGGTTTCAATACGCCGCGACACACAAAACAGGTGGGGGGCAGGTAATTCAAATCGGCATAAGTGTAATCATATTCGGTAGAACATTTGGTGCAAACCAGCCGCCGGTAAGTGCCATGCAACTCAATTACCTTTTGGCATCCGGCTTCCTGATGCAAATGGTCAATATTTTGGGTAATAATGGACCGGATAACACCTTGTTGTCCCATAACCGACAAGATATGATGTGCCAGATTGGGTTTTACATCGGTGAGTGGTTCGTAAAAAATCTTTTTGATAATTTCCCAGGTAAGTCCGGGCTTTTTATGAAAAAAGTCGATGTTGAAATAGTTTGGATCCACCTCTTTCCAGATACCACCTTCACCACGAAATGTTGGTAGTCCGCTTTCTGCTGAAATGCCCGCACCTGTAAAAACAACAGTGTATTTTGCCTGACGTATGGCTTCGGCTGCTTCCCTGATATTCTTCGTTATTTTCAATCCGGTCTCATTTTAAAATCCTAAATCCAAGGTAATAAACACAGCCTTTTTCAAGGAGAGAAAAGAATTTCCACTTTTGAACCCTTTGGAATCGGATTTGTATTTTATCCTTTGTCTTAAAAAGTTGAATTATGAATCACTTATGACAAACAAAAGTACACAATTTCAATTATCCCCTAAAATTCCACAGATAAAATTTAAATGGGTAGATTCAACTATCAAATGCGACTTTATGATATGGAATATTTACCTTTGCAAAAAATTTAACAATGGGACGTAAGGTAAAGATAGTAGCCACGTTGGGGCCGGTGAGTGATAATCGGGAAAGCGTTTATAAACTGATAAAAGCCGGAGTGAATGTTTTTAGGTTGAATTTCTCGTACGGGACGCATGAAAGTCATTTAAAAAGTTTTCAACTCATCAGGCAATGTGCTTCAGAGCTGGGAAGAGAAGTTGCTGTAATGCAGGATATCTGTGGCCCGAAAATTCGCATCAGGGGAATGGAAGACATTCGTGAGGTGAATAAAGGTGATAAGCTCATCATGGCAAAAACAGCGAAAGATGAAGCCTTTTCCATCACCTATCCCCACATTATCGACCAGCTGGAGGAAGGTGATGAGGTCTATTTTGCCGATGGAACCGTCAAATCGAAAGTGGAAAAAAAATTAGCTAATACGCTGATTCTACGGGCTATGACCAGCGGCCAGCTGCGCGAAGGAAAAGGTGTCAACATTCCCAAATCAGGAATAAAAATGTCCGCGCTGACCGAAAAAGACAAAGCTGACCTGAAATTTGGCGCCCAAATTGGTATCGACATTGTTGCCGTTTCGTTTGTGGAAACAGCAAATGACATTCTCGAAGCCAGAAAAATTCTTACCGACAATGGCTCCGATGCCTGGATTATTGCTAAAATAGAACGGAAATCTGCTATGAAAAATCTGGATGAAATTCTGGCTGTTACCGATGGTATCATGGTCGCCCGCGGTGATCTGGGTGTGGAAGCAGGTATTTATTCCGTTCCGGGCTTGCAAAAAGAGATGATTCGGAAAGCCAACGAACGGGCACTGCCTGTCATCACCGCTACTCAAATGCTGACCTCCATGTTGCATTCCGCGTCTCCCACACGTGCTGAGATTTCCGACATTGCCAACGCCGTTTATGACGGGACAGATGCAGTGATGCTTTCAGACGAGACAGCTGTAGGTGCTTTTCCGATAGAGGCCGTGGAAGTAATGGTACAAACCCTGATGGAAACACAGGCTCATCTGCCGAAAATAAAAAAGATAAAACCCGATAAGACGGAAGGATTTGCACATGCTGCTGCGGAAATATCCGGGGATGTACCTTGCAAGGCTATTGTTTCGTTTACCACTTCAGGATATACCGCCCGGCAAATTGCCAAATTCAGGCCACGGAAGCCATTGTATGCCGTTACGTTTGACGAAAAAATCAGCCATCGTCTCGCGCTTGTCTGGGGTGTGGAAAAGATTTTTTCTATCAAGCTGGACATTAGCGAAAACCACATGATTTACCGGTTTTTGCAAAAAGTAAACAAAGAAGAACAATACATTATTACTATGGGCTCGCATTCCGGCGTAAAAGGAAGTACTAATATGGTGCGCCTGCTTGACGAAGCTGCAAGAAGAAAGATTTTTGATCGTTTTGAGAAATAAGACAGGCTATTCCTGTAATCAAAGCAGCGCAGGAAACCAACTGTAAACCCGTGGCTTTTTATACCTTTGCGCCATGATTGAGGCTTTCAGGCAACATATTGAACAACACAATCTTTGTCGGCTGGATGAAAATATTCTTGTGGCGGTAAGCGGTGGTGTAGATTCGGTGGTAATGTTACATTTGTTACATTGTGCCGGATATAACCTTTCCATTGCCCATTGTAATTTCCAGCTCCGGGGCAAAGAATCAGATGGTGACGAAAATCTTGTCAGAAATAGGGCAACACAATATGGGATTCCTGTTTTTGTGAAACGCTGCGACACCCGTGCGTTTGCCGAAAAAGAAAAAATCAGTATTGAACTGGCAGCCCGCCAACTTCGTTACGACTGGTTTGCCGAAATCATGGAAAAACATCATTTTCAAAAGTTGGCCATTGGTCATAACAAAGATGATGATGCGGAGACTTTTTTTATTAAACTTTTGCGCGGTGCCGGTCCGGATGGATTGAAAGGCATTCTGCCCCGACGCGAAAACATTATCCGTCCTTTGTTGTTTGCTTCGCGCAAAGAGATTATGATTTATGCCAAAGAACATCAACTCTTGTTTCGGGAAGATTCGTCCAATGCTTCGGACGATTACCTCCGCAACCGTATTCGTCATCATCTGCTCCCTTTTTATGAAAAAGAATTTCCGGGCGCAACGAAGGCACTGATCGAAAGCCTGAAGAAATTGAAAATCACCGAAATCATCTTTCACCAACTGCTTGAAGAAAAAAAAAACCTGCTTTTCATCCGAACGGAAAATAACATAAGGATAGACAAAACCGCTATTCAACATCTGAAGCCAAAAGTCGACTGGCTTTACCTTCTTTTGAAAGAGTTCGGATTTAACCACAGCACCATTGGTGAGCTCTGCCATACGTTGGAAATTTCAGGTACCGGACAGTTGTTTTATTCGGAAAACTACGCGTTACTCAACGACAGTAACCAGCTCATTATCAGAAAGAATACTACTTCTTCCCAAAAGGAATTTATCATAAAAGACTTGGGTAAGCCATTAACAGAACCGGTTCATTTAAATTTTGAAACTATCCCAAACCACCCTGATTTTACTTTTTCTCCGGATAAAACCGTGGCATGGTTTGATGCGGACAAACTTTTGTTGCCATTAAAACTGCGACACTGGCGTCAGGGCGACCGGTTTATTCCATTCGGTATGAATGGTAGTAAGCTGCTGAGCGATTTTTTCTCAGATGAAAAAATTGACCGCTTTGTGCGGGAAGAGCTGTGGCTGCTGTTTTCCGGCAATGAAATTATTTGGGTTACAGGCTATCGCGCTTCCAATCGTTTTCGGGTAACCGGCAAGACAAAAAATATATT
>JAJRQN010000107.1 GCA_024280235.1 Bacteroidota bacterium
GGGCCTCAGTACTTTTGCAACCGAACAGAAGAATCCGGTATTATCATTAACGCCATTGAAAATCAAAGAAATATCACTCTGACTTCTCACAGACGGCTGGGAAAATCCAGCCTGATAAAACATGTATTCAATCAACTTCGTAACGATAAATCCTTAGTATTGTTCTACATTGATATTATGGATACTGAAAATTTTACAGGATTCGTCATCTTGTTAGCCAAAGAAATTATCGGAAAAGTAGACAATCGCACCATGCGTATTTTAAAAAGATTTGGCAACGTGGTAAAAAGTCTTCATCCCAAAATATCTGTAAATCAGTTAACCGGTCAACCGGAGATAGAAATTTCGTTACAGCCTAATGTATTGCCGGAAACCAGTTTATCCGAATTATTTGCCTATTTGCAAAAGCAGGATAAAGATATAATTATTGCTTTTGATGAGTTTCAGCAAATTACGGAATATCCGGAGAAAAATGTGGAGGCATTGTTGCGTAAAAATATCCAACAACTCACAAATACCCACTTTATTTTTTCAGGAAGCAGGAAACATCTGCTTATTTCCATGTTTAGTGATTACGGGAAACCCTTCTATCAGAGTTCCGAATTATTAAACCTGGGAAAAATAGACAAAGAAACCTATGAAAATTTTATTGTCAGCCGATTTAAAAAAGGTAAGAAATCTATTGGACAGGAAGCTCTTGAACAAATCATGGAATATACACAGGTCCACACGTTTTATGTCCAATATCTTTGTAATAAGCTATTTGGCTTAAAAGTAAAAAATATCACACCGGAAACAGTACAACAAACGCTGTTAAATATTCTTGAAGAAAATGAAATAGTTTACCTGAATTACAAGAACCTGCTTACAGCTCTTCAGTTCAAATTGATAGAAGCCATTGCAAAAGAGAGCGGAGTCGCCAAACCTACTTCAAAAAAATTTATCGGTAAATACCATTTAGGGGCAGCCAGCTCGGTGAAAACAGCATTAGAAGCATTGTTAAAAAAGGAAATGATATTTCGTGATAATGATATCATCCGTGTTTATGATGTCTTTTTTTCAATATGGTTAAAAATGAGAATTTAAACCGGAAATGTCGTAACAGATTTCTTACCATTAAGACAGGCAGGTCTTAGCCTTAACAGGACAGTCGAAGTGCACATTTATTTTGTCAATAGCAAAGAACACTGCAGTCAGGACAAAATCTATTCGGACAAAGGTCTTCACTTATCAAAAAATAATGTATTTTCGTATCTCAATAACAAAGATGAAGAAACAGGTTACTATAAAAGACATTGCCGAAAAACTCGGGTTCTCGGTTTCAACGGTTTCACGGGCGCTGAAAGACCATCCCGATATCAGTGTTAAGACACGCGAGGCGGTTAAGGAGCTGGCTAAACTGTTGGGATACCAACCTAACCGTATTGCCCTGAATCTGAAAAACAGCAGAACTTATACTATCGGTCTTTTGGTGCCTGAAACCCAGCATTATTTCTTTTCCACCATCATCAACGGCATTGAAGAGGTAGCGTACGAAAACAATTATAATGTCATGGTGTTTCAGTCCAACGAAAAATACATGCGTGAAGTACTGAATATCCAGGCGCTGTTGTCGAACCGCGTGGACGGAGTATTGGTATCGTTTGCCAAAGAGACACACGACTTTTCACATTTTCAGCAGATTATAGACAATGAAATTCCAATGGTATTTTTTGATCGAATCAACAAAAATCTACATGCTGACACTGTTTCTGTTGACGATTACCATGGCGCTTTACAAGCCGTAAACTGCCTCATTGAGAAAGGTTGCCGGCGCATTGCCATTTATTCGGCTCCGCAACACCTGCTTTTAGGACAAAACCGGCTGAATGGATACAAAGTTGCATTAGAGAAACACGGAATTCCTTTTAATAAAGATTTGGTTTATTCCTGCGACACATATCAGGATGCCATTAAGATTTCGCGAAGCATCTTCAAAAAGAAAGACTTTCCCGATGGACTATTCACTGTGAACGACATGACAGCCCTCGGAGCCATGAAAGCCGCACGAAAGCTGGGTATTTCCATCCCCGGCGACTTAAAAGTCATTGGATTTGAAAACAGCCTGAGTGCCTCCATTTGCGACCCTGAACTAACTACGGTGGACCAATTTGGTTTTGAAATGGGTAAAAGAGCTGCCAAATTGTTGCTTAAGCGTATTGAACAGGACTCTTTCGATTTCACTCCGGAACATCATCTTATCAAGACACAACTCATCGAAAGAGGCACCTGCTGAAAATAATTTTTAGTATTTTTCAGAAAAACCGGAGGTCTGTTTTGTGATAAATTTATGAAATTCATTACTATTCCCAGCATTTTAAAACAATTTTATAAGGGAAACACGTAGGGAAAACATGTTTGCGCAAACGTTTTAAATGGTTAAAAATCAGTTGCAGGTCAACAGGTACTCATCAAATCACGTAGTTTTTTCGGTCAAAGTGTAAAATTTCCCTTTTTTTGGCTGATATTTACATTGTGAATTCGGGGTGGAGACCCTGGAACACATCACTCGGCAAACTGATGATAAAGTTTTGTTACAGTTTGCAGAGAGATAAGCTGTAATTGTCCATTCAAAAAGCCCCGGCAAAACCGGGGTTTTTTGTTTTTATCCCTTCTGTACTTTTCGGTTTTCCTAAAAAATCATAACAGTCAGGCAGAAGTATTATAAAATTTACACAACTGCCTCATTCCTATTTTTGTTAAATTATCTGTTTTTCAATAATATAGAGCATTTCGTCCGGACACAACCCGAATTTAAAGGTTTAAAAGTCAGTTTCATAATTTTTTTACCTTTGCTCGCTTTTTTCTATTAAAAGTCCTATGAAAAACATTGTATTAATTACGGGCGCTACAAGCGGAATTGGTTTTTCCTGCGCCAAAAAATTTGCGGAAAACGGTTACAACCTAATCATCACCGGAAGGCGGGATGAACGACTTATTCGGATTTCTGAATAACTCAGGCGTGATTTTTCCGTCAAAGTGCATACCCTCAACTTTGATGTGAGAGACAACGCGGCAGTAAAAAATGCGGTAACAACATTGCCTGAAGAATGGGCTGACGTAGATATCCTGATAAACAACGCGGGACTTGCCGTGGGAATGGACACTATACAAAATGGTGATACTGATGACTGGGAACGTATGATCGACACCAACATAAAAGGACTTCTTTATGTTACACGTGCCGTATTGCCCGGGATGGTCAACCGCAGAAAAGGACATGTGATTAACATCGGTTCCATTGCAGGAAAAGAGGTATATCCTTTCGGAAATGTTTATTGCGCTACCAAACATGCCGTTGATGCACTAACCAAAGCCATCCGTATCGACACGGTAAAACAGGGGATAAAAGTTACGCAGATTGCCCCCGGCGCCGTGGAAACAGAATTTTCAGTAGTCCGTTTTAAAGGAGATAAAGAGAGAGCTGATAGCGTTTACAAAGGTTTTGAACCACTTCATCCCGAAGATATTGCGGAAGTAGTCTTTTTTGCCACTACCCTTCCTCCCAATGCAAACATCAACGACCTTGTAATTATGCCCACAGCCCAGGCCAGTGCAACTATTCTGAACAAAGGGTAAAACAGAACGAGAACATCAATAATAAATCTTTACAGTCAGGAACATGGAAATAAAACGACTTTTCGATATTCTTCCTTATTACGAAACTTCTTTTAAGCCCAAAGAGGATGTGCTGGCAGGCAAAGAAAACGGAGAATGGGTAAAATACGACATTAAAACTATTCGCGAATTATCCGATAACATCAGTTACGGTTTACTAAAACTCGGCGTAAAAAAGGGAGATAAAATTGCCACCATCTCTCCAAACCGACCCGAATGGAATATTATCGACATGGCCATCTTACAAATAGGAGCTATTCATGTCCCTGTTTATCCGACAATTAGCGAAAACGACTACCGCTTTATCTTAAAACACTCTGAAGTAAAATATATTTTTGTTTCGGGTCGGGAGCTTTTCCGTAAAATCAAGCATATCATACCCGAAACGCCTAATGTCAAAGGTGTTTACACATTTAAGAATTTCGATGACGTTCCCCACTTGCAGGAACTTGTTGATTTGGGAAAAGAGAATGCTGTTCCTGAAAATCTTGAAAATATCAAAGCCGGCATTAAAGAAGAAGATGTTGCCACCATCATTTATACTTCCGGAACCACCGGCAATCCAAAAGGCGTCATGCTTTCGCACAAAAATATTCTGAGCAATGTGATGAACCTGTATCATGTGTTTCCTGTGGACGAAACTTCACGTGCGGTAAGCTATCTCCCGCTTTGCCATGTTTACGAGCGAACAAATATTTATATTCTGCTTTATCTTGGTGTTTCCATTTATTATGCAGAAAATATGGCGACCATTGCTCAAAACATTCAGGAAATCAAACCCCATATCCTCACAACTGTTCCCCGGCTTCTTGAAAAAGTTTATGACAAAATTCTGGCAAAAGGCAGAAATCTGAAACCAATTCCGAGATGGTTGTTTTTCAGGGCGGTAGCATTAGGCAAACAGTTTGAATACGAAATTAAGAATCCCGTTTTTCATACCAAACGCAGATTCTTCGATAAGCTTATCTATGTAAAATGGAGAGAAGCTCTCGGTGGGAATATGCGGGTTGTAGTTTCCGGCGGCGCTGCCATTCAACCACGTCTGATTAAGGTATTCAATACTGCCGGCATCCCCCTGCTCGAAGGTTACGGCATGACCGAAACATCTCCGGTAATAGCCCTAAATACTTTTAACAAAGGCGAAAGCAAAGTAGGAACCGTAGGCGTTCCGCTGAAAAATGTTCAGGTTAAAACTTCTGAACAAGGCGAAATTCTTGTAAAAGGCGACAGCGTTATGGTGGGCTACTTCAAGAATCAGGAGCTGACCAATGAAACCGTTGTCGATGGCTGGATGCATACCGGTGATCGTGGTGTAATTGACAAAAACGGCTTACTGAAAATTACGGGACGGGTGAAAGAGATATTTAAGACTTCCATGGGGAAATATATCTCTCCACAACTGATTGAGAACAAATTTAAAGAATCGGCCTTTATTGATCAGATAATTGTCATTGGTGAAAACCAGAAATTTGCCGCAGCCCTTATCGTCCCCGATTTTGAATACCTGAGAAACTGGTGCCATGAGAAAGACCTTTCCTATGGAGATAATAAATCAGCCATTCTTCGAAAGGAGATTATTTTGCGTTTTAAGAAAGAGGTAAGTACCTACAATCAGCATTTCGGCGATACGGAAAAAATCAAGAAATTTGAATTGCTCGACCATGAATGGACCATCGATACCGGTGAAATAACGGCTAACCTCAAATTGAAACGGGCTTATATTCATAAAAAGTATGCATCAACAATTTATCGCATCTTCAATAATTAGGAGCTGATTATAAGGCAGGTAAGATATGTTTATGAATAAGCAGGTCTTCGGCAAATTAGATTCTAACACGCTATCCCAAAAGTTACTCAGAATTAAACGGTATATTTTAATAAGACTTCAAATCCAAAATCCTTTACGCGACAAGCCTGAATACCCATTCTTTCAAAGGACCGTAAGATGTCGTATCGGTAGCGCCAAAACCTTTACTTTTCAAATCAAGTTGACGAATTCCCGAAATAATTTCCTTCACTTTTGCAGGACTGAAGTTTTGTGCGGCCACACGATAATCGTTCAAAAAAAAAGGAGAGACACCGAGCTTTGATGCGATTGTATTGTTATTCTCATTTTTAAGCTGGTGATACAAAAGCACTTTCATGAAATAAGTAAACAATAAAACATTTACCATTTGTAAAGGATTTTGTTTTGGGTTTGCTTCAAAATACCGAATGATACGCAAAGCGTGGAAAATATCTCTTTTGCCCAGCGCCTTTTGAAGTTCAAAAACATTGAAATCTTTACTTATCCCAATGTAGCGTTCTATCAAATCTTCAGTAATAGCTTGTCCCGGCTGCAAATTGATAGTCAGTTTATTCAGTTCATTATTAATCCTGGAGAGGTCGGCACCGAGATATTCGGCAAGCATCATCTCCGACTTTGGCGTAATAGTATGTCCAAGTAAATGTACACGTTCTGATATCCATGCCGGAATTTGGTTATCGTAAACCCGGGAAGATTCAAAAAGAACCACCTTTTTCGACTTGCTCAGCTTTTTGTAAAGAGATTTTCGTTTATCTAACTTTCGGTATTTGTAATTTACAACAAGAATTGTCGTGTCCATCGGATGATCAATATAATCTGCCAACGCATCAAAATTCTGAATATTCTGAGCTTCTTTAACGATAACGAGCTGATAATCTCCCATCATGGGAAAACGGCGCGACAAGTCAGCTACCTCACGGGCAGTAACATCCAATCCGTAAACAGTGTTTTGGTTAAATTCGCGCGATGCCTCATCCAGCACATTTTTCTCCATGTAGCCGGTCAGTTCATCGATATAAAAAGGCTCTTCCCCGTAAAAGAAATAAACAGGACTAAAGATTTTCTTTTTTAAGGAATCAAAAATCTCGGATACCTTCACCGTTCTTAAAATCTTAAATGTTTAACAGTAAGTCCTTTATTTATCAACTGTTCCAGCGACTTAATTCCAATTTTCACATGCATTTCGACAAATTGTTCATTTACCTTACGATCGCTTTCGGAAGTTTTTATCCCTTCGGGAATCATGGGCTGATCGGTAACAAGCAACAAAGCCCCGGTGGGAATCTTGTTGGCAAATCCCACAGTAAAAATAGTAGCTGTTTCCATATCGATGGCCATAGTCCGCGTTTTACGCAACAACTTTTTAAATTTTTGGTCATGCTCCCAGACCCTGCGATTTGTGGTAAAAACAGTTCCTGTCCAATAATCTCTTGAAAAATCGCGGATAGTTGTTGAAATGGCTTTTTGCAGGTTAAATGCCGGTAAAGCAGGTACTTTTGAAGGAAAATAATCATTGGAAGTTCCTTCGCCACGAATGGCGGCGATAGGCAAAATCAGGTCGCCTACAGCATTTTTCTTTTTCAATCCGCCACATTTCCCTAAAAACAGAACGGCTTTGGGTTTGATAGCTGAAAGCAAATCCATAACCGTAGCCGCATTAGCGCTCCCGATACCAAAATTTATCATGGTGATATCGCCGGCGGTTACTGCCATCATAGGCCGGCTGCGGTCATGTATCTCAACATTATGCCATTTTGCAAACAGCTCCATATAATGGCTAAAATTAGTCAACAGGATATATTTCCCAAATTCATCAAGAGGCATGCCTGTATATCTCGGCAACCAGTTTCTTACGATTTCTTCTTTTGTATTCATTAATTCAGTTTCATGCAAAAATAATCAAACTTGCGAAATGATATCTTTCTATTCAACAGATTCCCAGTTAAAGGAATTCTTAGCATATCCATACAAAAAAAGCCCGGCAGATACCGGGCTTTATATATTTTTTCAGTGATTACTTCCCCTCCTGAGGAGGCATTACGCTTACATAAGAGCGGTTATTTTTCCTTTTGCGGAATTCAACAATACCATCTCTCAGGGCAAAAAGTGTATGGTCTTTTCCCATACCAACATTCAAACCCGGATGATGAACAGTTCCCCGCTGGCGAACAATAATGTTGCCTGAGTTGACAACCTGCCCGCCAAAAATTTTCACACCGAGTCTCTTACTTTCCGATTCGCGTCCGTTATGGGAGCTACCCATTCCTTTTTTATGAGCCATTTTCTAAGTTTTTTTGCGTTAAAAAGTAATTTTCTCAATCAGTACTTTACTCAAATCCTGACGATGTCCGGATTCTTTCTGATAGCCTTTTCTTCTTTTTTTCTTGAAGACCTTCACTTTGTCGGCACGCATATGAGCAAGGATTTTTACATCTACTTTTGCACCATCTACGTTGGGTGTTCCCACATTTATTTTGCCTTCATTTTCCACCAGCAAAACCTGGTCGAATTCTACATTAGCGCCTTCTTCACCTTCAAGTCTGTGAACAAAAATCTCCTGACCCTGCTCAATCTTAAACTGCTGTCCGGCTATGTTAACAATTGCGTACATTCTTATTTGTCTTTTTTACTGTCAAAAATTGGAGGTGCAAAAATACTAAAAAATTCTTATTTACAAATATTTGTTATTTATTTTTCACAAAATTATTTTGTTGCCCCGATTTAATTCTCAGAGAGGGCTTTGCATTGACAAGAAATACGCCTCCAAGAATTAAAAGCATCCAGAAGAAATAAATAACCGTAAACCGTTCACCATCCAATACGCCCCACATAATTGCCACAATGGGAATTACATAGGTTACCGAGGAAGCAAAAACAGGACTGCTCATTTTAATCAGCTTGTTAAAGGCAATAAGCGCCAAACCCGTACCTACTATAGACAAAATAGCAAGATAGCCCATTCCCTCCCACACGTCTGGATGAGTCCACAGCAAACCCGGAATGCGTGTAAAAAACAGTACGTAGATTAAGGTGGGAATACCGATATATAAAAAAGTCATAACCGTAATTTGCAACGAATCAAGTCCCGAAAAATACTTCTTCACAAGATTGACATTTATGGCATAGCAAACGGAAGCAATAACCACAAGAAATGAATACCAGAAATCTCCTCCCAAATGATTTCCCGAACTTGAAATCATTAATCCGGCTGCTCCCACCAATCCAATAAAAACACCCAGCACATTGACCCATCGTGTTTTAAAGCCATAAAAGGCTAATCCGAGAAGCAATGTAAACAGAGGGGTGAGAGAATTAAGCGTACCGGCCAGACCACTTTCGATACGTGTTTCGGCAATAGCAAACAAAAGAGCAGGCATCACACTTCCCACAATACCCGAAATGAACAGCGGCCAGAAATATTTTCGCTCAATTTTCCTGATATATCTAAACGAAAAAGGAAGCAAAAATAAAAAGGTAATGACTACACGCAACAATCCGACTTCCGTTCCTGAAAAAGAGAGAAGTGCCATTTTCATAAGAATGAAAGAGCTGCCCCATGTCAACATCAGACCAAAAAGTATCAGCCACGAAATCCACTGTTGTTTTTGTTGATTTTCCATTTTTCGCATCAGTGGGCAAAAGTAAACAATCTGTAATTAGGAGTTATCATAGAAAAAACATTCGGGCAAAAGGGCAATTATCTCGAGAAAAATTAGTACTCTTACCGCCATGAATCCCTTTGCCATAAAGGAATTCAGATTATTTTATCCACAGCCGGACCAGCCTGGAAGAAAACCTTATTTCAATCGTTTGCAGATACAATTTCAATATGCGAAACCATCTTTTGAAACAATCGGGAAAAAACAGCTATATCACTGATTATCAGTAGTTATATTATCAAGGTTAATTATACGTTAAATAAATATAAAAAAGTTTAACAATTGCTAATAAAAATTCTATTAATTTTGTTGTAAATCATATTAATAATTAATTCACAGCAACAATTAAAACAGAAAAGAAATTATCATGAAAAAGACGGGGAGTAATATCCGAAGGCAGTTTCGGAAAACTTACACTTCGCAAAAGATTTTAATTTAAAACATCAGTAGAATTTTAATTAAAAAAACACGTTATGCTAAAAAAGTTTTTTACAAGTACTACGATGTTGGTACTCCTGTTTTTTATGGGGATATCAACAGCAATGGCCCAGAGCGGGACAGTTCAGGGAACCATTGTAGATGCAACTGACGGTTCGCCGTTGCCGGGAGCCACAGTTCTGGTGAAAGGGACAACCACCGGAACGGTTACCGACATGAACGGGAAATACAGTATTAAGGTAAACGGAAATACTGTTTTGGTATTTTCTTATGTAGGCTACCTATCACAGGAAGTGGCTGTAAAACCCAACACAACCGTTGACATCAGGCTAAAGCCATCTGCTTCCAACCTAAATGAGTTGGTCGTCATTGGTTATGGCACGGTGAAAAAAAGTGATGCCACTGGTTCTGTGGCAGTAGTGTCATCCAAAGATTTTAACCGTGGTAACATTACCAGTCCACAAGAATTGCTTATTGGCAAAAGTGCCGGTGTTGTCATTAATACGGATGGAGGTGCACCGGGAGCCGGAGCTACTATTCGTATTCGCGGTGGTTCTTCATTAAATGCTTCTAACGACCCGCTTATCATTGTTGATGGAGTTCCGATTAGCAACAGTGCAGTCTCGGGAAGTTCAAATATCCTGTCGTTTATAAACCCGAATGACATTGCAACATTCACGGTCTTGAAGGATGCTTCTGCAACAGCCATTTACGGTTCCAGAGCTTCAAATGGTGTTATTATCATTACAACCAAAAAAGCTCATAAAGGTTCAAAATTCAAAGTTACCTATGATGGAAATGCCACAATTTCGACTCCTCAGAAGTTTCTCGATGTCTATTCGGGAGATCAGATGAGACAAATTGCTTATGACCATCCGGTTCTTTACGATCCTGCTACTTACAATTCTCTGGGATCATACAATACTGATTGGCAGAACCAAATTTACCAGACAGCATTTTCTCAGAATCATAACATTGGCATTTCAGGTTCTTACAAAACCCTTCCTTACAGGGTTACTATAGGATATACGGGCCAGAATGGTATTCTTAAAAATACAGATATGAAACGCTTCACCGGATCAGTCAACCTGAATCCCACTTTCTTCAAAAATTCATTGAAAGTGAACGTGAATGCAAAAGGGATGCACATCAATAATAATTTTGGTGACGCTGGAGCTGTTGGAAGTGCAATCTCTATGGACCCCAGTCAGCCGGTAAAAGACGGAAATCCTTTGTCTGACGGGTATTATCAGTGGAGCAATTATGGTGCTAACCTCGGTACTCCAAACCCTCTGTCACAAGCATTACTCGTTGATAACAAATCTGTTGTCAATCGCTTTATCGGAAACATTGAGTTGGATTATACTTTGCCTTTTTTTAAAGATTTGCGTGCTCACCTGAACCTGGCAACTGATATTACCAAAAGTGATGGTTACAATAACAAACCTGTTACTGCCAATCCCAATATTCTTGGCACATATATCAATGGTAGACTGAGCAACTATAATGCTAAAAACACAAATAACTTATTGGATTTTTACCTGAACTATGTAAAAGAAGTACAATCTATCAAAAGTAAGTTTGATGTAATGGCCGGTTATTCGTGGCAGCGCTTTCACCTTGAAAATTATAATTATACAAGAGATGCTAAAAATCCTTATAGTATAACACCTGACAGTATATCCCATATTAATGAACTTCAACTCATTTCATTTTTTGGACGATTGAACTATACATTGAACGACAAATACCTGTTAACCTTTACGCTTCGCGATGACGGTTCTTCAAGATTCTCGCCATCCAATCGCTGGGGGTTGTTTCCGTCAGCTGCATTAGCATGGAAAATCAAAGATGAAAATTTCCTGAAGAATGTCAGTTGGCTCAGTCAATTAAAATTACGTTTGGGCTGGGGTGTTACCGGTCAACAGGATATCGGGCCTTATTATCCATACATGGCAACCTATACCACTTCTCAGGATGGATACTATTACTATTTCGATGGAAAGTATATTCCAACACTTCGTCCTGAAGCCTATGATCCCAATATCAAGTGGGAACAAACTACTACTAAAAATATTGGTGTGGACTTTGGCTTTCTCAATGGGAGAATTTACGGAACCTTTGATTATTATTATCGTGTTACCGACAACTTGCTGGAAGACATTACCATTCCAACCGGTAGTAATTTCTCTAACCACCTATATACCAACGTTGGTAGTCTTCAGAACCAGGGACTTGAGTTAGATCTGAATGCTGTTGCCATTGCAAAAAAAGACCTTGTCTTAAATATTGGTTTTAACACCTCCTACAACAAAAACAAGATTACCAAACTTTTATCTACAAATGATCCCAACTTTATCGGAATTCTTTATGGAAGTGGAATGACAGGTATGAACCAGGTGAGCCGCGTCGGGTATGCAGCCCACTCGTTCTTTGTAAACAAACAGGTTTATGATGCCAATGGAAATCCAATTGAAGGTTTGTACGTTGATCTCTCGGGAAAAGGTGGTACTGTAAGTGGTAACAATGATGATAAATACATCTACCATAATCCGGCACCTGTTGTTCTAATGGGATTATCGTTCCGGCTTACTTATAAAAACTGGGACGCTTCTACTTCCACCCGACTCAGTCTCGGAAACTATGTATACAACATGGTTACTGCCGGAGCCTCCTATGACCAGATGTACCAGATTGGATACTGGAAAAATATGCCTACACAACTTAGCAATACTAATTTCGTTAAGCGTCAGTTCTCCAGTGATTATTTTGTTCAAAACGCTTCCTTCTTCAAGATGGACAATCTGAGCATCGGGTATGAATTTAAAAACCTGCCCAATAAAATGAGTGCTCATGTTGGTTTCACGATTCAGAACGTATTTACTATAACGAAATATCCCGGATTAGATCCTGAAGTCCCAGGAGGAATTGACAATAATTTCTATCCCAGAGCACGTTCTTTTGTGTTAGGAGTGAGAATTTCGTACTAAAAAACTAAAAAACAAATAGAAATGAAAAAAATCATATTAATAGGAATAGTCTTTCTCTCCACCGTGATGTTTACATCCTGTGTGAAAGATTTAAATGTTACGCCTAAAGATCCATCCACCATTACTTCTGCGAATTTGGGTAGTAATCCGAAATACCTGAAAGAGGACCTTGCCAAAATATATGCCAGTTTCATAATTTCAGGACAAAACAATAACTCTCCTGACATTACTGCTTCCGACCCCAACTTTTTTACTACTATGAGGGCCTTATGGAATCTTCAGGAAATTACTACTGATGAAGCCATCTGCGCATGGGGTGACGTGGGTATAGCTGATTTGAACACACAGACATGGAGCCCGGCCAACCCATTCCTTACTGCTGTATATCAGCGGTTAGGGTTGAGCATCACCTATGCTAATGAATATATCAGAAACACAGAAGGAAATACCAAACCTGATGTTGTTAAATACAGGGCCGAAGCACGTTTCCTTAGAGCTTTAGCTTATTACTGGGATATGGATTTGTTTGGAAACCCACCATTCACCACAGAAAAAGATCAGGTAGGTAATTTCTTCCCAAAACAACTTGATCCTGATGTAAAAGTAGCCCGTAAGAAACTCTTCAGCTATATCGTATCCGAATTGAAAGCCATAGCACCGGATCTCGGCGATCCCGGATTTTCTTATCCAAGAGCAGATAAAGGTGCAGACTGGATGTTACTTGCAAAGGTATATCAGAATGCCAAAGTTTATACCGGAACTGCCCATTGGGATAGCTGTAGCTATTATGCAACAAAGGTCATTTCCAGCGGGGCTTATTCATTAGCAACCGATTATCGTCAGAATTTCAGTGCTGATAATGGTTATCCCGAGAATCCTGAAATGATTTTCGCATGGGCACAGGATGGTTTGCATACTCAGGGATATGTTGGAACTACATTCATCATGGAATCAAGCGCTGACCCTACTTACCTCCCCGCTGAGACTTTTGTTGGTTTGACTACCAATACAAACTGGAATGGAAACAGGGCCAGAAAGAATTTCCTGAATGTAATGATGGATACAGCTGCCGTTTACGGTGGAAATGTTGATTACGCTAACGATCCTTTCTTTAAGAAGTGCAAGGACTCACGAGTTTTCCTGAGAGTTAAAAAAAGTCCCGACATTCCGAGTTCTTCATCAAGTGGAGACTATGGTATTGGTGTATATAAATTCACTGCGAGAAATCATGATGGAACTTTACCCGCTAATTACAATTCTGCTTTTGCCTGTACAGACTTTCCTGTCTTCAGATTGGCCGATGCCTATTTGATGAGAGCAGAAGCCGAGTATCGTACCGGAGATATTCCGGATGCAGTGAAAGATATCAATGTGATTCGCGAACGTGCATTTGGTGGAAGTAGTGGCGACATTACAGCCGCCCAGCTGAATGATACATTCTTACTAAATGAACTCGGACGTGAATTTTATTATGAAGCCCACAGACGTACAGACCTAATCCGTTTCGGACAGTTTACTAACGGAACATACAATTGGGCATGGAAAGGTGGTGCTAAAAATGGTATTGCAACGGATAGCCACCTGAATCTGTTCCCAATCCCCGGAGATGAAGTATCTTCTAATCCTAACATTCATCAAAATCCTGGTTATTAATACTAATAAAAAATAAAATCATGAAAATAAAATTCAATTTTTTTATATCACTGCTCTTGTTGGTAGGACTTCTTTCTTCTTGTGAAAAAGACGGGGAAATGGTTACGATGAGTACCAACCCGACAGCGCCCGAATTAACAAAGACACCGGATCTGACCCTGGAACGAACAAATGGAACAGATACGCTTACTTTTGTTGGCACCCCTGTCGATCCGGGATTTCAGGCTTCAGCTACCTATTTTCTTGAAGCATGTCCTTCAGGCACCAACTTTGCCAATCCGATTAGCATTATGAATAGCCAACAAGATAATGCTATGAAAATTACTGTTAGTGATCTGAACGCTATTCTTATTAAAGTATTCCCTACTGATACAGTTTCTTCTGTTGATTTTCGTATCAGGTCTGTTTTGGCTGTGGATGCCGGAACCGGTGCCCCCGGAACCGGTTCAAAGCCGTTTGAATATTCTTCTAAGATAGTTACAGAAAATGTAACTACCTATGGTTTACCACGTCTTGATCTTATCGGCTCAGGCATTACGCAGAAAATCGAATCAGCCTTAGGCAATGGCTCCTATTTTGGTTTCGTAAAAATTGATCCTGCTAAGCCTTTCAAATTGCACGATCCGGATAAAGACATTACTTATGGCGCCAGCGGCGGGAAACTTGTTGCCAATGGCGGAACCGGAATTAAAGCTACAGGTGATGCCGGATGGTACAAATTAAGTGCCAATACCGTTGATTTAACATACTCAATGGAGGCTTATATGATTGGCTTAGTTGGATCTTCTACCCCTAATGGATGGGGTTCACCCGATTCGAAGATGGATTATGATGCTAAATCCGGTACATGGTCTATTACTATAGATCTGGTTGCAGGTGAAATCAAATTCCGCCTGAATGACGGTTGGGCATGGAATCTGGGTGGCACACCCGACAATCTTACACAAGGTGGAGCCAATATCCCCATTACTACTGCAGGCAATTATACTATTACATTGACCATTAACAAAGATGGTCAGACAGGTAGTTGTACCATTGTCAAAAATAATTAATCCTGTAACTAGAACATAAAACATGAAAATCATGAAAAGAAAATCGATCTATAATATTTTAGCCGTTCTTTTTGCAGTAACAGTCATCTCTGTTTCCTGTACAAAAAAGAGCTCAGATGTCAGATTAGCTCCCACACTCGCAACATCGCAGGTATTAAGTGTAACCTCAGATTCTGCAACTGTAGTAGGCTTTGTTGTTGCAGAAGGAAGTGGCTTCAGTGAAAAAGGTGTTTGCTATGACACTGCAGCCCACCCGACTATTGATAATAACAGAGTTGCTTATACCGGAGAGAATGCCACTGCTACATTCCATGTTGTCCTCAGTGGGCTTCATTATGCAACAACCTATTATGCAAGAGCTTATGCAATTGCAGCAGGTAACCCTATTTATGGTGAAGAGTATTCCTTCACCACTTTACCGGTTGTTCCTACGCTTACAACTGATAGTATTACCTCTATCACAGGTAATTCTGCTATGGGAGGCGGGAAAGTAACTGTTTCCGGAGGAGCAACCGTTACTGCCCGGGGCATTTGTTTCAGCACAGAACATAACCCAACCATTTCCGACAGCTTCACCACTGATGGAGATAGTTTAGGAGCATTTGTAAGCACTTTGACCAATCTGAAAGGTAATATGACCTACTATGTTCGTGCTTATGCTACCAACAGTGCCGGTACCGGATATGGACCAGAGGTTTCGTTTAAAACGTTGGTTGATCTTCCACAGGTAACAACAGCCACCGTTACTAATGTTACCAAGACGTCTGCCGTATCTGGAGGTACAGTTGATTATGATGGCGGTGGTGTAATTACCGAGCGGGGACTTGCCTGGGGAACAAATGCCAATCCCACCGTTAATGATAACAAAATTGATGGCGGAACGGACTCAACATTTGTTGCTAACCTGACCGGACTTACTTCAAACACCACTTATCATGTACGCGCTTATGCTGTAAACAGTGCAGGCACAGCCTATGGTGATGATATTGCTTTCACAACACTGGCCAATATTACCAAATTTTGGGTAGTTGGCGATTACAACGGTTGGGACAACAGCGATAATGCCAAATACATCATTTCAACCACCACCAGCAATGGTTTGGCAGAAGGTTACGTCTATCTGAAAAAAGGTGGCATAAAACTCACCACCGACCATAGTTGGGATAATGCCCATACATTTGGTGACGATGGCTCCGGTGGATTGACCAATCCGGGGAACAACATTCCTGTTCCTGCTGATGGCTATTATAGAATCCAGGCCAACCTCAGCAATATGACCTATTCTTTGGTTCTCACGAACTGGGGTGTCATTGGTGATGCTACACCTAACTCATGGAATGACGAAACTCCTCTAACATACAATCAAACTACTGATACCTGGGGAGGTGGTATACATATGACTGCCGGTTCATTTAAATTCAGAGCCAACCATAGTTGGGATTACAACTACGGAAGCAACAACGCTGATGGAACCTTGCAGGCAGGAGGCGCTAATATTCCTGTTTCTACGGAAGGAGACTATTACGTTACTTTAAATTTAAGCCATCCTAATGCTTACACTTACAGTGCCAATCACTGGGGTATTATTGGAGATGCCACACCCGGTGGATGGGGTACTGATACTTTTATGACATGGGATGCTACAGACCAATGCATGACTGTTACTGCTGATTTGACAGTTGGTCAATTTAAATTCAGAGCAAATGCTGATTGGGGTATCAATCTGGGTGGTGA
>JAJRQN010000108.1 GCA_024280235.1 Bacteroidota bacterium
CCTTCAGGTATCGATATCAAAGAAAAAAAGATTACACTTCCGATGATTTATTTATTAAACAAAAGCTCCAAAACGGAAAGAAAGAAAATTATACATATCATTAAAAAAAGAAATCAGGATACCAAAAGTGTGCAACTGCTTATACATCAGGTTCAGGAATCGGGTGGTATTGAATATGCCCGTAAAAAGATGATGGAATATAAAAACAAAGCTATTGAACTACTGCATGAATTTCCCGACAACGAATCCCGCCGGGCGCTGGAACAAATTATTGAATTTGCCATCAGCAGGAAAAGCTAATCGGTTTTCCTCAAAAGCAATAGAGGCTGTCTGAATTTTTATTCAGACAGCCTCTTTTCAGAATTTTCCTAAAGGTTATTGAATTATCATCTTTCTTGTAATAGTTCCTTTGATATCCGAAGCCGTGCCCACGTATATTTTGATAAAATAAACGCCTTTGGCCAGCGTCTGCCGGACTACGGCTTTTTTACTGTCATAAACCTTATTGAACACTTTTGAACCATTCTGGCTTATGATTTCAATGCGGTAGAAGGTTTTCTCTGCATTAATAACAAAATTTCCAGAGTTGGGATTTGGAAAGATATTTACTTTTCCCAACAGCGCCTCATTATTATGAATCCCCGCACATTCTTCCCTGTATATTTTAATACTTGAATGAACGGACAATGTGCCATCAAAAGCCGATACTTTATAAACAACAGAATCAGCAAAAGGTTTAACTACCGGATTTTGTTCACGTGAAGTCCATGCCATTGGAACCGAAGACCAGTTAAATGTATATGTTCCCGAACCACCGTTCATTATGGCAAATAATTGTGTTGTGTCGCCGGAGCAAACCGTAGTACGGTTAGCTTTGATATTTACACTAAGTGCCGCTTTAGCCTGAATGTAATTTGTTACTGTTTTGGTATAAGAAGTATCGGAATCATAAGCCGTCAGCTTAACCGTATAATTTCCCGCAGCGTTAAAACTTACTTTTGGATTTTGAGAAGTTGCAGTCCCCACAAGGAAAGTTACGGAACCGGGGGTGAATTCCCATTTCCAGGCATTAGGATGGTTAGTTGAAAGGTCGGTAAAGCTAACTGTATCGTTAATAAAAGGATTGAGGTTATCTGCTTCAAAATCAGCCTGTTTTATTGGAGCAATAGAGCCGGTAAACAAAGGTGAAGTCCACAAACCACGACCAAAGGAAGCCGCATATAATTTACCGCCATCCTGTTTGTTATACTGAATCTCAAGGTCGTTAACGATGACGTTCGGGAGATGCTCCATAAAAGGAATCCAGCGTGACCTGCCCTGCTGTACATAAACGCCAATATCCGTGCCGGCATAAAGCTCGGTAGTATCGGTTTTTAATGTATTTTGGGTAATACAATTAATTGGAATCTCAGGTAATCCGGTAGAAATATTTTCCCAGCTTGTACCACCATTTCTTGTTTCAAAAACGCCCAAATTGTTATATCCCCCCATGGTAACCCAAACCGTGTTAGGATCATCATTTTTTACGGTAATGTAAGTAATACCGGCGTCATTTACAGGTAGATTATTTGTAATGTCTTTCCATGTTTTCCCACCATCTGTGGTTCTGTAAAGAATAGAATACGTTGCTGCATAGATGTATTTTGAATCAGAGTGAGCGACGGCAAGAGAGTGGAGTGATTTTCCATCCCATGAACTTAGCTTAGTCCAGTTATCGCCCTGATCGACGGATTTAAACACATCCTGATAGCCGACATAAAGTGTTTTATGGTCGTTGGGGTCTATAAGATAAGGGGTAACCCATGCGCCTGTTCCGGTTAATCCGGAGGTAATATCTTTAGATTTTTCCCAATGGTCTGTTGTTCTTTCAATAGCACCATTAGGCGTTTCACCGTACTGTGTATTGACATCGGTATAATCAATTTGGCAATCCATGCCATCACCACCCATCACATCTGTCCATGTGCCTGAAGAAAGCAGCTTGGTGCCATTATCCTGGAGACCGGTAATCACTTCATCGCTGACAGTAGCAGAAATACTCAGACGATAAATCTGGCTGATAGCCATCCCTGAAGTAAGGTCTGTCCAATGTATTCCGTGTTGGCTTTTATAAATACCTCCATCGTTACATTCAAAAAGGGCATTTGTACCGGACTGAAAAGCCATGTAATGTTTGTCAGCATGAACTATATCATTTTTCCCACCACAGGTACTCGACCAGTGGTTAGCGACTTTCCAGTTGTGTCCGCCATCGGAAGAAGTCCAGTTATTCACACCACCCACATAAATTCTGTTGGCATTGTGCGGATCGGCAACCAAAGCGAGGTCGTACCATCCCTGACCTTTTGAATCAGTTCCCGTACAATTCCACCCCAACAGGTTAACGGTATCCTGAACAACCTGAAAAGTATGTCCGTAATCACGGGAACGGTAAACACCATACAAGCCATTGTCAGAAGCTACAATAAGTCCGTAAACAACATTGGTACTATCAGCGCTGACAGCAATAGCTACACGTCCGGCATCATCGCCTGATTTATCCACTGCCTGTGTCCAGCTGTCGCCGGCATCGGTACTATAGAAAATACCTCCCCACGAATCGCCGGCATACATATTGGTATTGGAACCTGGTTGAAATTCTATATCTCTGAAATGATGTGCATCAATCAAATTAAATTTAACACCACCATCGGTAGTTTTAAACAAACCCTTATTGGTGGAAACATATAGAGTATTGTCGTCATTCGGATCTTTTAGAATACGGTAAACCATAGCATAATCAGTAAACTTCCATGAAAGCCCTGTTTTTTGCCAGGTTTGTCCCCCGTCAACAGATTTCAAAACACCAATAGAATAAGTATCCCAATGGTCTTTATCGCCGGTTCCGAGATAAACAATATCCTGACCGCCATGATTTTCAACTACCATACTGGCGACGCCCAAAGTCATGTTAAAATCGCCAAGGGGAGTCCATTGGCCTCCGAGGTCTGTAGTTTTCCATGCTCCGCCGGAGGCAGTTCCCACATAAAGCGTGTTGGTGTCCACCGGGCTAAATGCTATGCAATTGATACGCCCCAGACCGGCATATCCCCCAGGAGTTTGATGAGGCCCTGCGCTAACCCAGTTTCCGGCAGTATTTTGTTGAATTTTTTCGGGCTGATTTGCCATATATTGTTTGAAAACGTCCCAAGCTGTAGTTTGTGGAAAAGTTTCTGTACCGGGTGTTACACGTGTTTGCCAGTACCATTCCCAGCGTTTAAATTTTTCGTAGTTCTCATCACGCACTTCATTTTCTTCTTTGGGAGCTTCTTTCACTTTTTCCTTGTTCCAGTATTTGGCAAAAGCCTGCTGGTAATCTTTCAGGGTAAGAGTATGGTTTTTTAATTTGCTTTGTGGCAAATTGTTTTTCCATTCCTGTGCCTGGGAATAGTGAATGATACCTGCGAGCAGAAATGTCAGAAGCAGAATTCGTTTTGTGTACCCATTTTTTCTCATAATCATTTAATTGTTAAAGTTTGAATAATTGTAAATAACTTTAGACAACAAAGACCTGGTGATGTGCGTGCCTTGCCGTTATTAATTTCCACAAATTTAGGGGAAAAAAGTTCAGCTTTACAAAAAAAATTATTTCAACGTTTTCCATAACTTTGCAAAAAAGGAAAGTCTTGAAAAAAATTCTAATTATCCGGTTTAGTTCCATTGGCGACATTGTACTTACAACACCTGTTATAAGGGCTTTGAAAACACAGATAAACTGTGAGTTACATATACTTACGAAAGAAAAATACAGAATGCTTTTCGCTGCTAATCCCTACATTGATAAAATACATTCTTTTCGGGAGAAATTGAGTGAAGTTATTCCAAAATTGCGTGAAGAAGATTTTGATTTTATTGTTGACCTGCATAAAAACCTGCGTTCATTTCAAATAAAAAGAGTATTAAGAGTGCCTTCAGCCTCTTTTTCAAAAGCCAATCCGGAAAAATGGCTGATGGTTAATATGAAAATTAACCGGTTGCCAAGAGAGCATATTGTTGACCGATATTTTCAAGCCGTGCAATCACTTGGTGTGAAAAACGATGGAAAAGGGCTGGATTATTTTATTCCTGAAAAAGATTTTGTGGATTTAAATGAGTATCCGCTTTTGAGAAAAAAACCTTTTTTGACTTTTGCCATTGGCGGGCGGCATTTTACTAAAATTTTTCCTGCACAAAAAGCGGCTGCCATCATTGACAAACTTCAACAGCCGGTGGTTTTGCTCGGTGGAAAAGAAGATAGCGAAGCAGCCGGACATATCAGAGAATTGTGCACCCACGATGGGATTATGAATGCCTGCGGACAACTTAATCTGCATCAGTCGGCTTCGCTCATCCGGCATTCGGCATTGGTTATCACCAACGACACTGGATTGATGCACATTGCGGCTGCTTTTAAAAAGCCGGTCATCAGTATCTGGGGCAACACCATTCCCGAATTCGGAATGTATCCATACGAGCCGGGCGAAGAGTATAAAGTAGTGTTGGCGCAGGTAAAAGACCTTAAATGTCGCCCGTGTAGTAAAATTGGTTACAACAAATGTCCCAAAGGCCACTTCCAATGTATGATGAATCAGGATGAAGATTTTATCGTTCGCGAGGCTAAACGCTTGCTTGCGCTATAGCGAATAGTGTCTGAACATACTCAATCATCCACATGCCGCTTGTCCATCACCTGAACAGCTTTTTTGAAAATAGGATCAATTTGGTGATAAATGGGATAAAACCCTTTCTCATTTAATACATTCCTGCCAACGTAAGCCTTAAACAGAATTTTGATTTTGTCTTCAGACAGCTTCACTTTACGCGGGCTTTCGGTGATACCCTTTGATTTGGCATAAGCCACCAAGCGTCGGTACTCGTTGTTACTCATGTTAAATCCCTTGTCGAAGCTTTTGAATTTCCTGAATTTACGTAATTGCATACGATGGTTATCGGTATATTCGAAGGCAAATTGATAAATCAGCCCTTTGTTGGCAAGGATATTATAAAAAGAATGAATAGTATCTGTGGCAAGCGGAACATAAATATCGGGCATAATACCACCGCCGCCATAGACCACCTTACCATCGGGAGTGGTAAATTTCAATGAGGTATTAAATTTAATACTGTCCGGATGTTGCATTTCGCCGTCAAGATAACGATGGTAAGCTTCAGCATAGTAGGCTTTAAAATCATCTTTTTTATACGGTTTCTGGATACAACGTCCGGTGGGCGTATAGTAGCGGGCTACGGTCAAACGTAATGCCGAGCCATCGGGAAGGCGCATTTGTTCCTGTACCAGTCCTTTCCCAAATGAGCGCCGGCCAATGACTACGCCGATATCATTGTCCTGCAAAGCTCCGGTAACAATTTCGGCAGCAGAGGCGGTTCCTTCATTAATCAAAATAGCCACATCAGTATGTTTCAGCTGGCCCTTGCTGGTAGAGTATGCCACTGTTTTCGGACGGTGAAGACCTTTGGTGAAAACAATTATTTTACCCTTTGGGAGAAATTCATCTGCCACGCGAATGGCAGCATTAAGGTAGCCCCCCGGATTGCCACGCAGGTCAAGAATCAGCTTTTTCATTCCCTCTTTTTTCAGTTTTCTTACTGCGTGGTCAAACTCTTCATAAGTTGTAGCAGAAAATTTATTCAGCTTTATGTAGCCAAGTTGCTTGTTGACCATGTAAGCAATGTCGAGACTGTAAGTGGGGATAGTGCCTCTGATAATAGTAAAATGGAGAAGCTTGGGAACACCACGACGGTAAATGGTTACCTTAACTTTGGTTCCTTTTTTCCCTTTCAGTTTATGCATGGCAATATTGTTGGTAACATGCACACCTGCTACGAGCGTGTCGTTAACTTTCACAATACGGTCGCCGGCCATAAGCCCGACTTCCTCCGATGGCCCTCCCGGAATGGGATTTATGACCATGATAGTATCATTTTCTATACGAAAGCTGATACCAATTCCCCCAAAATGTCCCAGCAGAGGGTCATTTAGTGCATTATATTCTGCTGAGGTAATATACTCTGAGTGTGGATCCAAATCATTCATCATTCCTTTGAGAGCATCGGTTTCCAAATGATCCTGATTTACCGAATCCACATAATTATTTTCCACATAGTGAATAATCTCATCTATTGTGTTGTAAACAGGTCTGCTTCCGGTAAGAAATGAAACACCACGGTGTGGGGAAGTATTGCTTTGTAATAAAAATCCGAGAATAATCCCCGAAATAAGTACCAGCGCAAAAGCTATGGGCAGGTAAACGCGATAATTTCTTGGCCTTTTGGTCATAACCGATAAATTTTAAAGAGATGCAAATATAAGAATAGAAAACCTTCTTTGGAATGAGAAGATTTTCTTTTAAGAATAATTATATTTCAAAGTGTATATCAATGACGAAGTCACTTAGCCAGAGTCTTGCCAAATCAAAAAAAATCGGTTTTTTGGAATGCTTTATCTCGTGGAAACAGAGCGAATATTAACTAACTTTGTCCATATCTTAAATATGTTCTGACTATGAAAGAAAAAGAAGATAAAAACCGCGTATGTCCGGTTGAGCGAGCCGGAGCATTAGACACACGTTTCAGGAGGTTTATGCAGTCTCCCAAACGAATACTAAAGCCTTATATCAAACCTGGAATGCAGGTGTTGGATCTGGGTTGCGGGCCTGGGGTTTATACATTGGAAATGGCGAAATTAGTTGGTGCGAAAGGCTCGGTTGTGGCTGCCGATATTCAGGAGGGCATGTTGCAAATTGTTCAAAAGAAGATACAGGATACTCCTTTGGAAAAGATTATTACACTTCATCAGACCTCCCGTCAAAGCTTGAATTTATCTATGAAAGCGGATTTTATCCTTGCTTTTTACGTTCTCCACGAAATTCCCGATAAAGAAAATCTTTACAAAGAGTTGTATTCACAGTTAAAACCGGGAGGAAAATTATTAATTATTGAACCAAAAGGAAATGTTACCAAAAAGGAATTTGGGAATATAATTCTTCAGTTTAAATCACTGGGATTTCATTCTGTAAATTGTGCCAAAGTCTTTTTCAGCCGTACAGTATTGTTGCAAAAATCAGAGTAATTCTGAATTAGTGGCTGCCGGAAAATATCAATCTCTTTATTGAGCTTATCTTCAAATCAGTCATCCCGACAGTGATGTCGCGGACTCCTGATTTTCAGATTACGCTCGCCTCGACCTTGACGTCTTCTGACAACCACCTTAAATAAGTAGTTTTCTTGCTGACACGAATTAGGTTTTACCGTAATCGGCATACAAATTTACAGATGCTGATGAATAAATTCACAAGCATTGAAGCGATAAAAATATCCGTTATTTTACTGTCTTTCATTCATTAAAGTTTTAGCAGATAATTTTTATCAATTCTAAAAGAAACTTTACAGTCATTTTAATGAATAAATATTAATTTTACCGACAACAGAAAAAACTTTTGAAGATGAAAAAAATAGCACTATTGTACTGGAGAAAAGGCGGAAATATTGAGAAATCTGCTGAAATTATTTATCGTCAGTTTGATGCGGAAATCATTGATTTATTCGCTCTAGACGAATTTGATGCGGAAAAAATTTATAATTATGACCTGCTTATTCTTGGTGGCTCTACTGTTGGTGCTGAAAACTGGGAAGATGCCACAAATGATAATAAATGGAATAAATTTTTCAGAACCGTGCAGAAGTTGGACCTTTCCAACTTAACGGTTGCTGCTTTTGGCTTGGGTGATCAGGTTCTTTATCCCGATCATTTTGTGGATGGTTTGGGCGTTTTTTATGAAGAAATGGCAAAAACCAAAGCCCGGATTATTGGTTTTTGGCCCACTGAAGGGTATCAGTTTACAAATTCAGATGGAGCACACGAAGGTTTATTTTATGGTCTTGCACTTGATGCTGATAACGAGGCTGAAAAAACAGAAGGCCGTGCACGGAAATGGGTAGCTCAGCTGAAAAGGAGATAGGGATTTAATATTTCTGTTCCGGACATAATTATAGAACCTGCTGACAATAACGGGAAATTTTTTCAACAGTTGATGTCTGCAGGTTTTGTTGTGTAACACGCGGCACACAGAAAAAGTTGTCGTTATTTTTCTATGAGTGTTTTATAACTGTTATACCGGCCGAAAATATCTTTTACAAAATCATATGTTTCCCAGCCCCGCATGTAGCCATTGCGCACCACCGAATCGTGAAAATATTTTTTTCCGAAAGGTGCAGCACATAATAATCCACATTGTTTGTCCACACGTTAGGGTTTTTCCCATATTTTTTTGCCAGACGGCGGGCATCCAGAATATGTGCCAAACCACCATTGTAGGAAGCAAGAACAAACTTTATCTTTTCCACTGAATCTGAAATTGTTAAGGGAAGTTGATTTTCAAAGGATTTTAGTAACCGTACACCGGCATATATTTGTGCTTTTTCACTTGAATCTTCGGTGATACCGTAGGCTTTCATGGTTTCGGGCATGAGCTGCATGAGACCATAAGCACCTACCCACGATGTTACATGGGGTTTAAACTCCGACTCCTGATAAATCATGGAGGCCAGCAGCCGCCAGTCCCAGTGTATTCTTTTGGCTGCTTTCTTTATCAGGTCATCATATGGCGAAAGCTTCCCTCCGGTATAGGAGTAATATTTGCTCCTTGCGAGACGTCTTACCCGCATATTTTTAAAGTACTTATTGTACAACAATCTGGATCCTAATGTTTTGTTGAATTTCAGAAGCCAGTCGTTAAGGGTATCTACGAGATGTTTCTGATCTTTTCTGACAGCCCAGGCAATTTTTTGTTCAAAACTTATCGGTGTTTTCACATCGATATTGCGATATATTTTAGCTGAATTGCGTGCCACAATTTCATCCGCTACCGTATAATCAATTTTATGTTCTGCTACTTCCTGAATCAGCATCTCCGAACTTAACGTATCCTGAATAATGTGGATGGTGTCGCCAATATTGTTTTCGAGGTTAAGCAACTGCCGATAATATACCGAGCCTTTTCGAATATGGATGGTGATTCCTCCGAGATTGATGAGGTTTCGAATAAGATGGGAATTAATTTCATCGGCAGTGGCCATTTTTTTATAATTTTTTGGTTTTTGTTGTACCAGCACTTGCCGTGTGTAAAAAAGTGGTTCACTGAAAAGCAAAAACTTTGAACGATTTCCGGTTACTGTCAACCCCATTGCCAGTAGGTCGGCCCTGCCTTCCTGCAACTGGTGAAAGCTGTTGTCTAAGTTTGATTCAATGTGCAGATCAACAGAAACGCCAAGATATTTTGCAAAAGCCTGAAGCAGCTCATATTGGTAGCCCAGTCGTTCACCACGATAAATAAAAAAAGTATTGGAACTGTAATCGGTAAGTGCAATAATTTTTTTCCGCTTTAGGATAGAATCCAGTAAATCAGTTTTTTTAATTGTTGCTTCTCCATATTTCATACCGGAATCAAACGGATTTCTGCAACTTACCACCAGAATAAATAAAATCAGAGGAATAAGTAGTATTCTTTTCATAAAAACGTACTTTGTGATGACCAAAGTAGTAAAATTCGGGAAACAGGCAAAAATCGTAAAGAAGTTATACTAAAAAACAAAACTTCTATATGCAATAGTCTGGTAAAAAATCCTACCAATCTGATTATTAGATAGATATAATTGCTTCATAATAAGTGTAACTTATTATGAAGCAAACATTTGCGATTTTGTGTCTTTACGAGAACGAAAAATTAACGGAGTATTGATATGAACTGATTATCGAAATTAAAACTAAAAATCCAATAGCAGACTATTTTTGCACTAAAAACCCCTTTGGCTTTCTGTTGAGTAAATCTTATGCCGAACAGGGCTATCGCTTACTAAAAAGTAATTCACAATAGTTGTTTGAAAAGTTATTCTGTTTTGAGGGATTGTAACAGGAATTTTATTGTAATCTTATGCGTTAAAATACAATTTATTATGATTACATTAGACATTTTTGAAA
>JAJRQN010000109.1 GCA_024280235.1 Bacteroidota bacterium
GAAACTCTGGAACCGATTAAAGAGACAGACACTCCTCATCCCATAACTTCGTATGGTAAAAGTAAATTAAAAGCCGAACAATATATTCAATCTTTAAAAACATTGCCATATATAATTCTTCGGCCTACCGGAGTGTATGGCCCGGGAGAAAAAGATTACTATCTGGCCTATAAATCGATCAACCAACATTTGGAAACTTATGTAGGGACAAAGGAACAATATCTGACATTTGTGTATGTTGTTGATCTGTCCCGACTTGTATTCGATGCATTAGAATCTGAAATAACAAATAAATCGTATTTTGTTACAGACCAGAAACAATATACAACCGTAGAATTTAACAGGTTGATCAAAAAAATATTAAATAAAAAAACCATTACTATTGTTTTCCCAAAAGCTTTTCTGAAAATAGTTGTTTATTTTAGTGAGAACTTCTTTTGCCTTTTTGGGAAAACAACCACATTGAACAAAGATAAATACCATGAGCTGATTGCCCCCAACTGGTTATGTGAAAGTGAGGCTATTACTAAAGATTTTGGATTTCAACCGGAATATGATTTACAAAAAGGAGTTGCAAAAGCCATTGCCTGGTATAAAAAAGAAAAATTATTATGAAAATAAGTAACATATTCGCATTGTTAATTGTATCAGTCGGACTTATGTCTTTTTGTCCGGGAAATAACATGAAATACCCTGTTCCGCCAAAAACTAAAAAGTTACTGTTTTATATCCAACGAAACCACAATAAAAATACCATTGTTTATGATGCTAATTTCGACAAATTTGGAAATATAAATCCGGATGATCCTATTCATGTTTATTGGATAAGATACGAAGAACAAGGGCAAACAATGGAGTTAAGAAAAATCGAAAAAATATTTGCTTACGGCATTAAGTATACAAAAATAAAAGATAAAAAGGGCGAATACAAAGTAGACCTTGTAGCTACCAATAAAAAAGATTTTTTACTAAAACAAGAAGCCCCTTTTAAAGCAGCTATTTACACAAAAATAAATGGCAAACTGGCCAAATTGGAACATCTCTATATTTTTGCAGATAATTCCGGGTTTTGGCCAAAGGTGATTTACATTGAACTTTTCGGAAAAGATATAACAACGGGAAAAAGTGTTTATGAAAAAATGTTAACAGACCAGTAACAAACTTGCATTATGGGATTTCAGCGATTTACAAAGAAAAATGTAATAATTAACAGCCTGACTGTCATTATTTATCTTATGTGGACTCATCTTACCGGAGGAATTAGACCCGAACATTATTTTCTCGCTCTTCTTTGGTTGGTTATGTTTTACACACAGGAAAAAACGCGGCGGTTTATTCTTGGGTTTTCTTTCTTTATCATATTTTGGATTATCTATGATTCTATGAGAATATTACCAAATTATGAGATAAATACGGTTCACATTAAACAACCATACGAATTAGAAAAAGCCCTTTTTGGCATACATATCTACGGGCAGCTGCTTACCCCCAATGAATATTTTGCCATATGGCATAATAAAATTTTAGATTTTCTATCCGGATTCTTTTACATTAACTGGATCCCTTTACCGTTAGCATTTGCTGTTTATTTATATTTTAATGATAAAATATTGTTTTTAAAATTTTCCGCTGCTTTTCTACTTGTCAATCTGGCCGGATTTATCATTTATTATATCTATCCTGCCGCTCCCCCGTGGTATGTCCATCTTTACGGATTCGATTTGCACATTGGCATTCCGGGCCACAGAGCCGGCCTTGCCCGCTTTGATGAACTTATTCACTATCCTCTTTTTAAAAATATTTATAGTAAAAATGCCAATGTTTTGGCAGCAATGCCTTCGCTGCATGCTACTTATCCTCTGATTGTTCTGTTTTATGGTATAAAAAAACACTTGGGATGGGTAAATATTATTTTTGTGATATTTACGATTGGTATTTGGTTCGCAGCAGTGTACACAAGTCAACATTATGTGATTGATGTTGTGGCAGGAATTATGCTGGCTTTAGTTGTGCTTTTTACATTTGAAAATTTATCTAAAAAAAGATTTTTAAATCAATGGATTCTTGATTTTACAAAAAGAATTTAATAAAATGATAATTCTTGAAAAAAATGAGTATAAAAGGTGAAATCATCGAATTAACAGAAGAATATTTTTATTTTTTCGGTTTTTGTGAAATCACTATGGACGGAGAGAAGAAGTATCCCTGAAATAAAAAGAGAGCAAACCAATAATCTGCAAGAAAATTCGGAAGAAGATATTACGAGATTAAAAACACAGTAAAAAATATTTATAACAACAGACCAATCTTTTAAAAGACTGATCATTTAAAAAAAATTGATATGAAAAAAATAATGATTATCCTAATAAGTACATTTTTATTGTCATGTAATTATCATTCCGGCACCAACAATACCGGTAAAAAAGAAACCACCAAAACCTCGCAGGTAAAAATAAAGGAAAGCAAGGGATATCAGCTGATGGTAAGCAAATGCTTTATCTGTCATCTTCCCAAACCCGATCCGGCTAAAATGAACCAAATGATTGCGCCCCCCATGATGCGTGTCAAAGCGCACTATTTGCCCGAATATTCCGATAAAAAATCTTTTGTTCAGGCAGTTATGGCTATTGTAAAGAATCCTTCAGAAAAAAACACTTTGATGCCCGGGGCCGTTAAAAAGTTTCATGTAATGCCCAAATTGGTCTATAATGATCAGGATTTAAAACTTATTATCGAAACAATTTATGATTACCAATTTGGCAGCACTCCAAACAGCAGAATGCAAATGATGGGTAAACTGAAGTTAAATAATGGCCATCGATGGAAACTGAAAAAAGAAACAATGGAAAAAGTTAATGTAATAATAAATAAGCTATCCGGTTTTAAATCCGATAAAATTAAGGACTACAACCAATTTGGGAAAGAATTATTTAATGATGCCAAATTTATTCTTTTAGACAAATCGTACACCGGTGAAAAGTTTAATCAAATTCACAACTTTGTTAATGGTGTGGAAGATGATATGCATGCGTTGATTGCAGAGAAATCAGTTAATGAAGCAAAAAAAACAGTACTGGATATAAAAACCAAATTCGCCAAGTTCCATAATTTTTTCGAGGCAGAATAAAAGTGTTTTTAACCCACATTGCGCACAATTTTGAATAAATCAAAAAACATCTGTTGATAACCTGCATTTTTATTAACAATAAGAAGTTGCATTATTTTTATTACACACAATATCAATTGTTTGTGATTTTACGAATTTCCAATCATCAATTGTAGACCTACCTGGAGGTTTGACAAGCAATAAGTTAAATGCTAACATTGCAACATGTTTGTTAAACCATTACCTAAATATAATAAGAAGACAACAGAGCGATACACCATATATCAACTTTGTGGAAGTTATCGACTAAATGGTCGCATTCGTCACCATATTATTTATAGGTTTAGGGAGACTTGAGGAGCAACTTTCAACAGTAGAGCAGATAAGAATGCTTGGCAAACGAATAGAAGAAAAAATAAAGAAACAAACCTTACTTCCGTTTGATGTATTATTGATGAAAGGGTAGAAGAGCTTGCCGAGCATTATTACCAAGAGATAAAAAAGAAGAAACGTTATGATTTTGACAAAGACTGGGAAACTATTGACCTGAAGACCTTAAAAAACAAAGATACTCGGGAAGTAGGCGCAGAATGGCTTTGCAACCAGACGTTTAAACAACTTGGGATCAGTGAATTATAGATTTTTAGCTGCAATGTGGGTTAAAGTCAACGGCAACATATTTTTAAGTTAAGCCCCAAGCTTTGAAAACTTATTTCCTGTAAATTAAGGTGGAAAGCCGATTTTTTTAAGTTTTAGAAGACCACTATAGCCACAATTTCAAACATTATACTGCTCAGCTGCACACCATCTTTGTATCTTGTTCAGGTCTAAGTATATGGATGCATCTTCACTTCACAAAATCTAAGTCTGACGCACATCTGAGCTTTTCAGCAAATCCTATTTATTTGTCTCTTTCAGCATTTCCCTGACGGCAGCATCCAGCTGCGGATCTTCACCGTTCAATATCTTGTTGTAAGGATTTTTGACTTTGATGTCCGGTTCGAGTTCGTGATTTTCGGTAAAATGTTTTTCACCTACTCCCATAGTCGCTACCATAGGAATACCGAAAACCAGACTCGGATCAATCTGACGTTCCCACCACACAGCTGTTCCTGTGCCCGGGACCGGCATGCCGATCAGTTTTCCAATCCCCAGTTCTTTGTAAACATACGGAAAAATAAAAGCATCAGAATAATTACTTTGACTAATCAGCACACAACTGGGTTTGTCCCATTTGTCCGAGGATTCACCTCCCGGAACAATGTGTCCCTGCGGAGCAAATTTCAGGTAAAATTTACCGCTAAGGAAAGTAACCAAATGATCGTGTAACCATCCACCGCCGTTAAAACGGGTATCGACAATCAAGGCTTTTTTGTTAAAATTTTTACCAAGTACTTTACCAAAGACTGTACGGTAACTCTGTTCGTTCATAGACCTTATGTGAACATAGCCAATTTGACCGTTCGATAAACTGTCTACCATCTTTTGCATCATATTTGTCCATCGCTTGTACATTAAGGCATGTTCTTTTCCTAAGGAAACGGGCTTGATTACTTCATCCCATGTCTTTTTTGTAGTGGGGTTATAGAACGTGAGCCGCGTAAATTTGCCGGCTTTATGATTTAGCAGTTTGGCCCAGTCAAAGTCGCTGGTGATTTGTATGCCATCAATTTTTTCGAGAATATCATTCTGTTTTACTTTTGTTTTGGCATTGTCCATAGGTCCGCCGGTTATCATTTCTTTTACGACAAGGCCTTTTCCTCCTTTGGTTTCATCATACAACATACCCAGTGAGGCTGTTCTGTCGGGGTTGTCAGGATGCGCATAATATCGACATCCGGTATGTGAAACGTGTAATTCACCGAGTAGCTCACTGAGTAAGTCGGCAAAGTCGTAATTATTGTTTATGTAAGGAAGAAACTGCTTGTAAAAATCGTGGTAATATTTCCAGTTTACACCTTGCAGGTTCGGGTCAAAAAGTTTGTCTTTGACCTGTCGCCAGGCATGTTCAAAAATATACGCCCGTATGGCAGCGGGATTCCACTCAATATTAGCACGTATAGGTAATGGTGAAACGTTTCCTTTAGCAACAGAAATCTTACTGATTTTGCCATCGGCGAGAACAAAAATATTTTTTCCCGCTTTATCCATGGAAAGACTTCCCCCACTGCGGGCATTCAGATGAGCCAATACTTTGGTTTTACGCGTACGGGGTTCTGTTTCCCAAAGGTCATATCCCTTTTCATATTTGGCTAGGTAGTACAATTTTTCACCATCTTTGGAAAGAACAAAATCACTCAACAAAGAGGAATTAATAGTCAGTCGTTTGGTACGGCTGTCCAGATTATTCAGGTTTAGTTTCAAATTCAAAGATGTTTTTCCGGTTTTTTTGGCTTTGGTAGTATCTTTTTTTTGTTCCTCTTTCAACAGTGTAAAATCATCTTTGCTCAAATTGTACTTATCGAAAGCTTTTTGGTTAAAAAACATAGTATATACATCGCTTTGTCCGCCGCGGCTCAGGTTTTTCAATCCTTCACGACTCGAAGCCCAGATCATCATTTTACCATCCATTCCCCATTTGGGATGCCAGTCACTAAACCCGCTTTGGGTAAGGTTGATGCGTTTGCCACTCCCATCGGCTTTTACCAAATCAATTTCGTTGCGGACAAAAGTTCCTTCATTGGATTGTGCCAAAAGCCACTTTCCATCGGGCGACCAGGTAAAATACTGGTCTCCATCCGAATATGAATAATTTACACCTTTCGGTATGACTGTTACGGTTTTATGGGTAACCGTGTTGTAAACTTTGAGGATATTCCGTTCTTCGAGATAGGCTATTTTTTTCCCATCGGGAGAATAACGGGGTTGAAAATCGTTGTGATCTGTGGCAATGACCGGTGTATTCTTTACAATGGTAGAAGCATAAAAGTAGGGTTCTTTCTTGTTGACAATCTGCAATTTGTCAATATTCCAGGAACCATTATCCTCTACCGAATAAATAATAGAACGTCCATCGGGACTAAATTCAATCATCCGTTCCTGATAAGGCGTATTGGTCAGCCTTTTGGTGGTGTGTCCATCAGCAGAAGTAACAAAAATATCACCCCGGTAAACAAAGGCTACCTCTTTCCCTTTGGGCGACAGGCTCATTTCGCTAATCTGTTTATTGGCTACCGGAAGGGTTTTGATAGCTTGTCCGGCAAAATCGGCACGGAGACCAATCTCCACTTTTTGAGGTTGCCGGCCGGGGACTAACGTGTAAATATTTCCATCGTGCGTAAAGCATAACATGCCAGTTTGTGCCCGGCTGAGTCCGCGTACCGGATTTTTTTTGTAATGGGTCAGCTGTTCCGGCTGGTTCGGCTCAGCTGTTGAAGCTTTAAAAATGTTTAAGTCGTTGTCGTTTTGTTCGCTCAGGTAATAGTAATTACCACTTTTCCCCCAAACCGGTTCAAGATCGTCTCCGTTAAAATGAGTAAGTTTTGTGTATTTGTCGGTTTTAAAATTGTAAGTCCAAATATCGCGTGTTACCGAAGCCCGCTCATGTTTTCGTTGTTCACTTTCGTAACCTTTTCTGTCCTGGAAAATAATCTTATTGCCGCTTTTGTTGAATCGCGCATATTCTGTTCCGGCAGAATTAATCATAATGGAACGTCCTCCTTTCATCGGAACACGGTATAACTTCATAAACAGGGAAGGAATCGGAAACCGGATAGAAGTATAAATATCATTTCGCGCAGTACCGAAAATAATATATTTGTCATCGACGGTAAAATCCGAAGGAATATCGGCCGCTGAATTATAGGTTAGCCTCTTGGCTGAACCTCCCTGCGAAGGCATGACATACACATCAAAGTTACCGTGCCTGTCTGAAGCAAAAGCAAGGAATTTCCCGTTATGGCTCCATACCGGATAACTTTCGTAATCAGGAGTAATGGTCATAGGAATGGCCGTTCCGCCTGTTGTGGGAACCTTAAAAATATCGCCTTTATACTCAAAAGCAATCCATTTTCCGTTGGGTGAAATGGCTGGATGCCTAAGCCATCCGGGTTGTACCTGCGTTTGACTAAAAACAAAAAAAGGCAAAATGAAAATAAAAAAAGTAATAAACGTTTCATTGTATAATAAATTTAGTTTGTACCTGACAATAAATTATCATATTTAATCATGTCATTCCTGAAAGTTGGTGGTTGGTCTTAAAGGTAATATTAAAATTGTACCGAACCACTATTATCTAAAGGACTGACTTGATTTTACAAACATACAAACTTATTTTTATTTCTACCATCTTCATCATGGCTAATTTCAGTGTAAATGCATCATTTTTATTAATGAAGTTGTTTAAAGATGAATAGTGAAACTACAAGAAACATCTTGATTTCATTGGACTTCAGCTATTTTTTATTTTATAGCTATGGCTATGAAATAAAAACCGAGCTTTGCTACTAAAGCCAACCTGTTCCTCTCGAAATCCCATTTTACTTTAAACACCTTCTATTTCAAATAGCGTAACATTTAGAAACAACAACATACTTTTGAGTTAGTTTTAAGCTCTGAGTTTTGAAAACTCATCTCTTACAAATTAAGGTGGAAAGCCGAATTTTTCATGTTTTTTAGCCTAAATATTTTACAAAAGAACCATACAAAACACTTTGGCTTGTATGTAGTGTCAGCAAGAAAACTCCCTATTTTAGAAGGTGGTTGTCAGAAGTCGTCAAGGTCGAGGCGAGCGCAATCTGAAAATCAGGAGTCCGCGATATTATTATCGGGATGACTGATTTGAAGATAAGCTCAACAGCTTATCTCGCCTCAGGCGGAAAGAGATTGGCGTTTTCTGGCAGCTACTATGTAGATTATGCCTGCAAAAAAATAAATTCGGAATAGAAAAGATTTTATACTTTCGTGAAGAATAAATACCGTTAGGAAATCGTATGGATAGCGAAAAAACAAAGCCGGATACGGAGCAGCATATTCTGGAAGCGGCACGCCTCGTTTTTATAAAAAAAGGATTAGAAGGAGCACGTATGCAGGAGATTGCTGATGAAGCCGGCATCAACAAAGCCCTGTTACACTACTACTTTCGGAGTAAAGAGAAACTGTTTCTCCACATTTTCGAAAATGCACTTGAAGCTGTTTTTGCGGTAATTAATGAAAGTATTCATCAAGATGGTGATATATTTGTTTTTATCGAAACCTTTGTAGATCATTATCTCACTGTTCTGAAAAAGAACCCGTTCATCCCCAATTTTATTTTTAATGAAATAAACAGCCATCCCGAAAGAATGGAGCAGCTTACGGCCAAAATAAAATTAAACATTCCTCAGCTCAGGCACATGATTGAAAGAAATATTGAACAAAAGAAGATTATCTTGATATCGCCGGAGCATTTACTCATTGATTTACTCGGGATGTGTGTTTTTCCTTATGTCGCCGGACCCATGCTCAAAGAAATGCTTTTTCATCATTATCCGGACAGAGCCGAAACTTTTCTATACGAAAGAAAACAGCACATTATCTCCTTTTTTAAAAAATATTTACAGCCATAAAAACTTTCGAGAATGAACAAAATCATCTTGTATGTCAGCCTTATCCTGTTTTTTCCGGCCATTCTCTTTGCCCAAAAAAAGCAGCCAAAGTTTACTTTGCAGCAATGTCTGAGGGAAGCGGTAAAGCATTTCCCTACACAAAAACAATTGCTGCTCAACCAAAGCAAATACACACTTGAGGAAAACAACATAAAAAAGAACTATCTGCCACAGCTCAACCTAAACGGTCAGGCTTCGTACCAGTCGGATGTAACAAAAGTTCCCGTTCCTCCCATCCCCGGTTTTAATATGCCGGTCATCAGGAAAGACTGGTACAAAATTAATTTCGACCTTGACCAGCTTATCTGGGATGGTGGTTTGACCAAAAACCAAAAGCAGTTGCAAACTGTGGATTATAAGATATCAGACCAGCAGGTAAAAATTAAAACTTTTGAATTAAAAAAACAGATCAACATCCTTTATTTCAACATTTTGTTCCTGCAAGCGAATCTGAATGCGCTGCATGTGCTGGTGAGCGACCTCAACGCCCGCATAAAAGATGCGGAGACTGCCCTGCGAAACGGCATTTTGTTGCAGGCCGATGTGGATGCCTTAAAGGTAAATCAAAAACTTGCCGAGCAACAGATTATTGAAAAATCTGAAGACCAGAAAGGTCTCATTGCCTCCATGAACCAGCTCACACATTTAAATATCAATTCGGCTAAGGAGCTGATGATACCCAAAGTGAGCATTACTTCTTATACTTTTGTCAATAACAGACCCGAATATCAGTTACTCGACATGCAAAAATCAAAACTTACAGCACTGGAAAAAATGACCACTGTAAAAAGGATGCCTGTCTTCAAACTCTTTGGGCAGGCAGGTTATGGCCGACCGGGATACGATATGCTGAATGATAATTTTGACACTTATTACATGGCCGGAGTGCGTCTTCACTGGAATATTTTTGACTGGAATCATGTGAAACACGAAAAGCAAATTCTGAATATTCAGTCGGACATAATCCAAACCGAGCAGGAAACATTTAACCAGTCGTTGCGGGCTGAATTAAAAAGACAGCTTTCCGGGATTCAAAAATTTGAAAAGCTTATAAAGACAGACAAAGACATCCTGCTGTTACAGAAAAGTGTAGTGGAGGCCGCCAACAACAAACTCAAAAACGGAACCATCACCGCCACCTCCTATTTAATCGAACTCAACAAAGAAGTAAAAGCACAACTATCCATGCAGGCGCACAAACTGCAGTTGCTCTTTGCGAAATATCAATATTTAACAACCATTGGAAATTTATAAAAAATTAAACACACATAAAAAGGATCAAAGTCCGCCTTAAGCGGACGGCTCAAAATTAGCCTTGGATTTCAATCCGGGGCTATACAGGCAAAGTTTTTATTATCAATACGTTACAAAGCTTTAAACACATGAAAGACTCATGATCCCGCTTAAAGCGGGAACACGCAGGAGAATGATTATCTCCAAAAAAATAATCATCGGATTGAGCAGCTTGCCCCGATTATTTCGGGGGATTTAACGGATGTTTTTCGCTTGCGAAAAACTAAAATCCGCTTAATCTGCTTAATCCGCCTGTCCCGCCTGTTGGTACA
>JAJRQN010000110.1 GCA_024280235.1 Bacteroidota bacterium
CGAACCCAACACGAAAATAAAAACAATCATTCGTTGCCCGGGATCATTTAAATCAATCTTCGGAAATTTATACTTTCGCTGAATCTGTTTTTTTTTATCCCTGATAAACTTTCGCCATGTTCCAATCGGAATTAATAGTAATCCCATGACGAGGAAGATGGGCATTATGATAAAAGTAAATAGTCCGAAATACTTTCCGCCCCCGGGAAAAACAGCAGAAACAAGAATTAGAAACAGTATTATCAGAAAACTAACAGAGGCAAGCAATGCGCCACTAATGGTCATCCAGCTATAAAATGATTTTGGTAATTTTTTCATTCTCATTCCTTTCGGCAGCGAAACAAATTCGATATTGTCCTGAGGTGATGTCCGGAGAATGACAATTTGTATCCATTCATAATTTATTTTATGTCAGACAAAGTCAACTAAAATTCATAACCGCAGTTTATCTGTTTTAACCAGATTAATCTTTTAATTTCTAAAACGACATTTACGACAATGGCTTTTAAAAACTATGCTAAGATTATGGTTCCCAATACGAACCCTTTGCGTTGATCAACAACAGGAACCTTATTTAGCAGCTGCCGGAAAATTCCTTATTGAGGAAAAGTAGTTATCAGAAAACGTCAATTTCTTTCCGGATTTATTTTGGAACGATCTTGACGTATTCTGACAGACACTATTTCGTACTTAAAGCCTGAATACTGTTTTTGAGAAGAGTCGTTACATATTTGGCATTATGAATCCCTTCACTTCCATCCGCTTCAATCATATTATAATTCAATAAGGCACCGGCAACATCGGCAGACATCTTTCCGGTAATAATCCTGCCGCTTTCAGACATTGCTCCATGACTAACCAAAAGGGTTTTGAGTTGTGCCAATAAATCAAGTACCTGAGTTTGCGTAGCAGAAATTAATACATCCAATCCGGCCGGATGGCAAGTAACACATCCCGCAGTATTGATCTTTTCATGTCCGTGATACAGATAAGTCATTCCCATCTGGTGTCCGTCGGCCTGTGTGCCGAAAGCTTCTGCCATATGGCAGGTAACACAGCCATTGGTAACCACGGTAGTATGTAACGAGTTTGCATATCCTGTTCCGATTTCATAACCACCGGTTCCGCCTAAGATGCCGGCCTGAGGGCCATGGTGAGCACCCCAGTAGGGAGAGGTAATTGTAACGGAATCGCCGCCAACCACAGGTTGAGGAGTTGGAATACGAGGCTGATGACAGTTGGCACAAAGGTTTCCCTTGCCAAAATCCACAGTTACTCCGCTAATCCACAACTGCACAGGAGACTTTGTGGTGATGGCCCAGTCAGCAGGAGTATAGGTCTGATGTATATCATGGCAGGTGTAGCAATTCTGAGATGCCGGATTTTCAATGGTAGCGAGTGTGGTATCAGCACCTGACTTAATTCTCTCGAGAAATCCCTGGCTCGTATGACAGGGGGCACAATCCTTGGTGTTTCTTTCAAAGTTTCCGCCTGTGGCATGCACAGAAGCCTCCCATTGTAATGATTTTGCAAGGATAATCTGTGAATTGTCATGGCATTTGATACAGCCGGCCGTTCCATCTGTTCCATCCGTTCCATTAGTTCCGTTGGTACCATCTTTCCCCGCCGGTCCTGCCGGACCAACTTTAGTACATGAAGTTACCAAACCCACAGCAAGGAGGAGAATAAACATTAAGTAAGTAATAGTCTTCCTTTTCATAAAGCGAATTGTTTTTAATTGTTATAACCATAACACAAATCTAATTTAAATACAATTCATTACCAATTTTAGCCTATGATGTTTGTTGTTCCGTGAACGAGTATTTTTGGAATGCGACATGACATATATCAACTAATACATGTATCTTTTTTGCAGATGCTTTTGGTCAGGAAGTTTATTCCACATTGCTCATGCGACGATGAAACCAAAATCCGCAAGCCAAATCTATTTCGAAGTAGCTCACGGATTTAAAGAATATGAATAGTTAGTGGCTGCCACTAACTAAAAAACTGTACCTGCCTCTATTTTACAAGTAACATTTTTTGAATAGTATAAGAAGCATTTACTTTTAAGATACACAAGTAAATTCCCGGGGTAAGATAATGACCCTGTCCATCTCTGCCGTTCCACCGGATACTGTATTTACCCGCAGCATTATTCTCATTAACCAATATTGCCACCTGCTGTCCTGAAATATTATAAACAGTCAGATTAACAAAGCTTTTTTTAGAAATTTGGTAAGAGATTAAGGTTGAGTTATTAAACGGATTGGGGAAATTGGGGTACAATTTAAAGTCTTTGACATTAGATGCAAAATTATCATTTATGCCTGTTGTGAGAATATCATCCGCTTTTTTAATAGCGTCATTCAATAAGGAAGTTGTATATTTATGGTTGTGTACACCGCCACTTTCATCACTTTCTGCATAAGCAAGGTTAAACTGTGCTTCCTGAAGCATATGAATTTTAGACGAGTCGCTACTTCCTTTCAAAGAGCTGTCAGCGGCAGCAACTTTAATATTTGCAATAGAATCTGAAACAACAAAGTTGGCTTTCCACAGATTGATTGAATCATGGGCTATAGAAGCGGTCATTGTTGCGTGGCAAACGGTACAAGATGATGATTCGCTGCCATCCTCTTTAACAAATATTTTCCATGTATGTCCCCTGTACATTGCAGAGTTTGAACCATCAACTGTGCCTACATGCATATGGCAATCAACACATTTGGTGTTTGGCATTGTTTTCAAATCGGCTACTCCTTTTCCACCGGTTCCTTCTTCAATATTATAGCTTAAATGGTCTGTACCCGGAAATCTAAGATTTCCATGGCATTGTCCACACAATTCCTGGGAAGAAGACATGGCTTCGTATTTCTTTGTCGTTGAATTAAAGAATGATGTTTCGCCCGGTTTGTGTGGGTTGTGGCATGTAACGCAAGCAACTTCGGGGAAATTCGAGGTATCTTGCGGAGCGGTTGATGAGGTAAACTTACCATTTTCTGTGGTGAAGAAATTCCCTAAAGCGTCTGCTTCGGTTAATGAATTATTCATTACAGATGTTGGTGCATGGCAGGCAATACAATTTTCATCAGCAGTTACCTCTGCCGGTGTTCTTCCCGCATTTTCTTCAGATAATTCAGAAGCCACATCAGCTTGCCCGCCGTGTCCGTGTTTACTGCCTTTCCACGCGTTCATTGTTAAATGGTCGGTGCCGGCAAAACGGAGATTTCCATGACATTGTCCGCATAATTCCGTTGAATTAGACATCGAGACATACTGGCCGCTGAATGAATTAAAGATAGCCAATGCAGGCATTGAAGTTGGATGCGTTGCTGTTACATTATGACATGCAACACAAGCCACATTAGGCCAGTTCGCAGTATCGGTTACCTGTGTGGAATCGGTAAAAACTCCATTTGTTGTCGAGAAAAAATTCCCTAAAGCCCGGGCTTCTGTCATGCCTCCGTTGGCTGCAACAGCTGTTGGCGCATGACAGGCAATACAGTTTTCATCTGCAATTACTTCTGCCGGAGTTTTACCCGCACTCTCCGTAGATAATTCAGATGCAACAGCATTTTGTGTGTTCCCATGCTGACTTGTAGCCCACAAACTATCATTTGTAACATGACTAGCAACATGGCATAGTGTACACTTCAATGTCGATTATGCAACCACCGGACATGTTGAAAAGGCCAGGATTAAAACGAAAGAAGATAAAATTTTAAACATAGTAATAAATTTTTTGTTTATAGATTAATTATATACTTTTTGTAACTAATGGGACAACGGATACAAGTGCTTAAATCCACTCTTGTCCGCTTTAATTTATTTTTCGATGATTTTTCAGTATTATTCATAACAAAGAATTAAAATCTATTTTCAAATCCTCGTATCTCTTTGCGAAAACTTACTGCAAGTCAATCTGTTTATTATATTCCTTAAATATTTGATACACACAATAGTTTCTGTAAAGATATTAACAGCAATGATAAGAATCAATATAAATTAAGTTGTATTGTTGACTTTTTTCATGGTATTTTGGTGTTAAGATCTCATATTATTTTTGAGTTACCGGAAAAAACACAAGCCTGTTTAAAGAAGAAGAAATCCCTGTTCCCTGTCCTGCCTGAAATGAATAAATGCATCCTTTTTGTATTTTGCTGTTATCCTAAACTCACACTGTAATTTGTATCATTCACTTTTAAAATCTCATCAACGCAGTGTTATTACTTTTCGATGTAACAAAGTTGCAAACAGGCGCAGTTTATTTAATGACTTTAGCATCTTCCATAATAACCGGATAAAAATAAACAGCGCCGAGATTCTTATTTAAAGTAATCTTCCCTTCAAAAGTAACCACATCACCTAAATGAACCTGATTTTGTGTCGTTACAGTCAGGTCGAAATTGTCATCGTTACTGGTTCCGTCCTGAATGTGTGCCCAATTTTTTCCCATAATATTAGTGTTGAAAACGGTTACTTTTCCTCTGACTTTAACTATTTTTCCTGAATATCTATCTTTATGAGCATATAATTCAGCAATACTTATCCCCCCGCTAACAGGTTTAATATTAATATTTTCCCGAATAGTCTTTGGTTTAATAGTCTGTTTTTCAGGTTGATTTCCGGCCGGCACACTAAAGGTCGGGCTAATACTCGCTTCCTGAACAAAAGACACAACGGCAAATGTTCGGCTAAGTTCTTTGCTGTGAAAGTTTTTCATATCAAAACCGGTGTTGTAATATAAGATTTGGCCTGCTTTGACGGGCATTTTAATAATGGCGAGCCAGTTGGTGTCGGTATTATTCTTTACTAAAACATAGGTATAATTTGAGGTTTGCAAAACTTTTAGAATGCCCCCCCGATTGGTAAAGTGCTTTTTGACTACACGGGCTTCTGTAACATTTTTTTCCTTCGACTGTTTGTTGTTTTGGTTACAGGAAGTAAATCCAATGAAGAGGACTATTGATAAAACTGATATGGTAAATTTCATTTTTTTGAATTGATTAATAATTACAACTAGCGGGCATTGAAGCTGTTTAAAGATACTGAATTTGAAATGCTTCATATTGAAACTTATTGGTACCACAAAAAAATATTCAGCTTCTTATTAATTCCATAATATCCTGTAATACTTTATCCTCTGTTTTCAGAGGACTTACTTTTTCATCGTTCGCATATAACTAACGATTGCCCAGATGTTTTCTTCGTCAGGAATTTTCTTACTATAACCTTTCATTTCGTCTCTGCCAACCGCTGTCATATAAAAGAGTTCTCCGTCAGTATAGGCCTGAAATTTTGCCGTGCTAAAATCACCCGGCAAAGTTTTAAGCTGGTGAGCTTTTGGCCCATCGCCAAGACCTTTTGACCCGTGGCAGGATTTACAGTATTTACTATAAAGCATTCTGCCCATCTTCAGGTCTCTTTTGTTTCCTTTATAGGGGTTTTTCATATGCACATATTTTGCAGGAATCACCCATTTAGCTCCTTTTTTTGATTTTGAGGAGACATAAAAGCCGTTAATGTCCCGATAAAAAGTAACAGAGCAAAAAGGCCCATCAAATTGTTTACACTAATTTTCTTCATTATATTTAATTTTGTTGTTGTTAAAAATTCCATAATCTCGTGATGGTAAAGCCAAGCATAAAATCTCCCTTTGTCCAGTCATTATGATTATGCATATAAATATCCTGTGGTAGAATCCCATCGGCAGTGGTAATATAAATCTGGAAAGAGTGCCCCGAAGTTTCCACCTGATATCCAAAAGCAAAGTTTGGTTTTGCCGAATTGGCATCGGTAAAACCGGTTTGCTCGGAAATACCCTGGATTTTTAAGGGTATATCATACTGGAATATAATGGAAGACTGGGGCGAAAATTTTATTTGTCCGTTTATCCCTACGCCAATGTTATCGTGATTAGCAGCTGAGTCAACCATGTTATAATGGGTAAAACTTCCCGTAACCTCAAGCGATAACCATTCGGCAAATTTTCTGCTAACAATTATTTGACTGAAATATGAAAACCTGTTAGCAAATTTGTACGTCTTACCAAAAACGCTGTTAGCTCTGCCATCAATGGCAAAGTCGCCAAACACGGCAACGGCTACGGGAATTCGGTTTGAGCGGGTTTGGTGAAGAATCACCCATTTTGCCTGAAAGTCGTTGTACATATTCTTTTTGGTAAGTCCATAGCCAATGGTCAGGTTTTTGACAAGGGTGTAATTAAGTCCAAGACGAATATTTGCCCCGGGAGCATATATGCCGAACAAATCGTGTATTCCCTTCTGGTTTACCAGCCCAAATCTGTGTTGAATAATCAGTTCCAGCGTTTTTGTAGGAGGAGAAAGTGTTGTTTGGTTATCAATCAGCAGTTCACTATCCCATGGAAAGTTTACCGGTTTGTCTTTTTTCTTTGCTTTCGTGGTCCCTTGCGCAAATCCGGCACTTGAGATTAAAAAAACAAGCAGAAAATTTAATATCAATTTTTTCATCCTTCAATAATTTTATGTCTTTTAAAAGACTTGTTTAATTGTTTAAAGCACCTTGTTTGATCCATTGTAAAATATACTGTGCCTGAACATCCGTATATTTTTTCCATGTATGATCCGAACTGTTATTCAGATTAGGAATCCGGTATATTGTACTGGTTGCAGGACTGGACAGATTCACCAATCCCATATTCATAATACTGTTAAAAGCGTAGCCGGTGCTTAAATCAGGAGCCTGCCCCCCCGTATTATGGCAGGAAGTACAATTTGAATTATCATTAAAGATTGGCTCAATCGTCTTTACAAAACTAACTGTATCCGTAGGACTCGGAGGAGGGACGACCGGTTTTACAATATTATCGTACTGGCATGAACTCACTAAAGCCATCGATAATAAAAGTATAAATACCAAAAAATTACGATTTGTTTTCATTCGCTTATAATTTATTTTATTGTCATAAAAAATCTAAAAATGAATTAACTTGTTTGTCCATTGCCATCATATTTAAGAGGTATTAATATTCAATTCTTAAAAAGTAATCCCTACCTAATGACATTATATTTTTCTTTTAAGCTGTTAATTTCTTAACACAAAATTAAATCAAAAAAAATCTAATGAATGTTTTGGTCGATGATGTTTCCACTTTAAAAAATGATTATTTTTGGAAATTAATATGATATATATCAGCTAATACCGGGTTATAAAAATTATACATTTTATTTTACTTATCGATTTTATAAAACAATCTTTGCAAAAAAATACTAAGGCCAGTCCAATGGAATCAAATAAGCCGAAAACAAAAAACAGGGAAAATAGTTGTGATTCGAAACCTGTGTTTTTCAACTTGCTGAACGATGAACAATTAAATGCAGTGAACGCAAATCGGTTTGTGGTGAACTTTAAAGCGGGCGAAACAATTGTTAAGCAGAGCAGTGCTCTGACTCACATCCTTTATATTATACAGGGAAAGGCTAAAATCCTATTAGAAGGATCTGAAGGTCAGACAATTCTGCTTAAAATATTAAAACAGCCGGATGTTATCGGAGGGCCTGGTTTTAATACTGATTATCGTCACTATTTCACAGCGGTGGCACTGGAGGATACAAAAGCCTGTTTTGTGGATGTTAATCTTTTTAAGCGTCTTGTTTTGTCTAACCAGCCATTTGCCATGAATCTGATAGCTTATTTGAACCGTGAGATTATTAATTTGTATGACAAGTTGAAATGTCTTACGCACAAGCATATGAATGGCAGGTTGGCCGACACGTTGATTTATCTTTCAAACGATGTCTATCAAAATCCTGAATTTACTACGAAACTTAGCCGCTCTGACATCGCAAATATGTCCTGTATGACCAATGAAAGTGCCATTAGGACATTAAAAGATTTTAAGGATAACGGGATTATCGATTTCAAAGGTGATTATTTCAAAATTCTAAAAAGAGATGTTTTGATAAATATAAGCAAAAAAGGATGACGGTATTCCGGAGATAGCCGGATGGATGGAAAATATTTTGCTTGTGTTTATTTCAAATAGTCTTTTGTTGCAAATCCTAAAGCAAAATGGCAACCCCTATAACGGTATTTACAAAACTAATATGTTTCAGGTCATAACGTATCCCTTCCCATGTTTTAAATCCAAACTTCATGGTACGACTCAACAACTCAACATCTGCTTTTAAGGCAAAACAGGAAGATATTTTGTACGTCAGACCTATGCCCGGTTCGATGACAAACTTGTGGTCTTTTGCAGTGGTAATCTCATAATAATCGGGGCCTGTCAGAAAGTAAGTTGGCTTATACAACTGGTAAGCCGTGTTTGCCCATAATATTCCGCCAAGCAGTTTGGCATTCACCGAAAAGTTTTTCCCCATATCCCATTGGGCATAAAATCCCAATGTGGCATTAATTACCCGAAAAGGATCGGAGCGGATGGTCAGGTCGCTTAAAAAAGGGTCTGCTTCAACTTTCGCTTTCGCGAGAGCAGACACATTGACAGGATGCAAATGAAGCCCTGCTTGTCCGCCTACTCCAAAGTGGGTCGCAAAAAACCAAGCCCCATCTATACTCACGTTTAATCCGGGCTGAGTGAAACTTCCTTTCTCCAGATTATGAGAACTATATGGTTTCAAAGGTATTGAAACACCGCTACGCAACGAAATGAAAGAATTTGTATGCTGAGCAAAACTTTGCATACACAGAGAAATCATCAAAATGAAAAGTATTCTGGTTCTCATATCAAACTTTTATACCGGATTTTAAGTCTCTTTTATATCAACAGAAAGGAAAACTGCCGGATGAGAATACAATCAGGCTTATACATCTTTCTAATGCCAACCATCAACCATGCTCTTAAAATTACTTGTTGCCGTTTTCCCTATGGTACAGAAATATAAATGTATCAGCCAAAATATTGTGAGGAAAAAGCCCAGAAACTGATGGAATAAATCTGTCAGCCAGATACCACTCTTGCCAAATAAAACGGTCAGTGTTATTTCAGGAAAAAGCAGGCCAACGCCGCTGATAATAATCAGTGGAATAAGAATATACATGGCAATGATATAACTAAACTGTTGTAACGGGTTAAATTTGCGTTCCTGAGTGATGGGAAAAGGCTTGGCCTCTTTTTTGAAAATCCCCCATGAATAGTAAAGAATTTGTTTCCATAACATTTTAGCATAACCCTTCCGGGGGATTTTATAGTATTTTCCATTCCACGTAAAACTGTTTGCAAATGCAAAAAACAAAAAATTAACAATAAGGATTATTCCGCTAATATTATGAACTGTTACCGAAAATTTAAATGGAATCAGATGAGAACCCTGAGATGCATATTGCATACTGAGGCCTGTGGCGACCAATAGCAGGAATAACAAAGCATTCAACCAATGCCAGACTCTTACCCAAACGGGATATAAATAAATTTTTTCTTTCATATCATTTTTTAATTATACGCAGAATTCCATGAACAATAAGTATTACAATTACGAAAACAAATATGATAAGACTCGCTCTATTCAGGAAGTGGTTCCTGTTGGCACCTATCACATACGAATTGTTTAAAATAGTGGCATTTAGGAAACCAAACTGACCCCTGCTTTTTTTTGACCGAAATTTGTATAATGTGGCCATGAGAAAAGTATTTTGCGAATGGCAATCCACACACCTTCTCACTGCCTCTTTTTTGGGAAGTATGTCGTGATCAACCATCGAATCGTTTTGAACTTTTACATGACAGTCGAGGCATCTGACATGTTGAAAATGAAGCTTCTGATTAGGAAGCCAATCATGGGCAGCAACCATATTTTTAGGCGCAGAATCGGAAAGCACCATATAACTCGATACCTTCGAGTGGCAACTTAAACATATTTCATTGTCATAAATAATAACCTTACTTATATCTTCATTTTCCCTTGCGGTAACTTTATATTTGTGTGGATTATGACATGACCAGCAACTAAAACTACTGCCGAATTTTTTGTAATGAACACTAAGTTTGTACTCTTTGTCTATTTCCTCAAAGTGATACTTTGCCGTTTTCTCATCGTCCTCATGACAATCGAGGCAAGTGGACATCTCTTCCATCTGTAAATCACCATCGTGAGGAAATTTCGCATAATCAGCATCATGGCAGTCGATACATTTAAAGCTGCAGTGATTTTGTTCGTAAAACGCCGCTGAATCAATTATATAAAACGGATTCATTCTCTTTATCACATTTTTTTCTGTCCAGTCATTATAATAGGTGTAAAATTTATGCCCGTGACACTTGAAACATATATGGTTTTCAGTAGCATTTATATACTTATCTGTTTTGAGCGTGTCCTGACTTGTTTTGAGAGAATCCTGATTTGCATTGAGTATGTCCTGAGCAAAAGCGGAATGAAAAACAAAAATCCCCATGAAGAAAACCAGAAAGAGTAGCATTATGATAAGAATATTCTTACTGAATAATTTCATATTGGCAGGTTTAAGCCTTCGTGTGAATAATTTCATATTGACAAATTTTAGACACTATTTAAAAACGTATTTTAAATGAGGTGAACCGAAAACCATCCTCCTATTTTATCCGGAATCCTTTTACAATCGTCTTTAACACATCTCGTACTTTTTGCGATTGATGCGGAAAAATTCTCGATTTTGATTTCTCGAATTACGTTTTTAATTTGTTAATTAATTAACACAAATTTAGATTAAAAGAATTTGTCAAGTCGTTATTGCGGCTGATGTTTTTACAATAATAAGAGTTTATTATCAGGGATGAAAGTGATATATATCAGGTGATGAATGTTGCAATAATAATTTAAATCTTTTGGTTTATCCGAACAATTCCTGTAGCAGCTCTTCGGTTTTACCGATCCCGACCACCTTTATTTTATAACGCCGGGAATCCAGACCTTTCGTGTTAAATTTGGAAATAATAATTTTTTCAAATCCCAGTTTGTCAGCTTCGAAAATACGATTTTCGATATGGGTTACGGCTCTTATTTCACCCGAAAGTCCCACTTCGGCAGCAAAACAAACATTGTTCTCAATGGCAATGTCTTCGGAGGATGAAAGAATGGCAGCTACCACAGCAAGGTCGATGGCCGGATCGTCCACACGGATACCGCCGGCAATATTCAGAAACACATCTTTCGTTCCCAGCTTAAATCCGCTGCGTTTTTCCAATACGGCCAGTAGCATGTTCATACGGCGCAGGTCGAAACCTGTGGAGGAGCGTTGCGGTGTGCCATAAGCCGCACTGGTAACCAGTGCCTGCGTTTCCACCAGCATGGGGCGCTGGCCTTCAATCATGGCGGCAATAGCTACGCCGCTGGTTGCCTCATCGCGTTGCGACAGCAATACTTCGCTGGGGTTACTCACCTCGCGTAATCCACCGGTGTGCATCTCAAAAATCCCCAACTCGGAAGTGGAACCAAAACGGTTTTTCATGGAGCGTAAAATACGGAAACCGTAATGGCGATCACCCTCAAATTGCAAAACGGTATCCACCATGTGTTCCAACACTTTCGGGCCGGCAAGATTGCCGTCTTTGGTAATGTGGCCAATAAGCAACACAGGCACATGGGTGGTCTTTGCAAAACGCATCAGCTCGCCGGCAGTTTCACGGATTTGCGATATACTCCCCGGCGACGATTCCAGCGTATCGGTATAAAGCGTTTGGATGGAATCAATAATCAAAATATCGGGTTCTACCGCATCAATTTGTTTGAAGATATCGGTAGTGAAAGTTTCGTTAAGGATAAAACAGGAGTCGTTGGCTATTCCGATGCGATCGGCACGCATTTTTATCTGTTGCTGGCTTTCTTCACCGGTAACATACAGAATACGTGAATCTTTCATGTTCAGTGCTGTTTGCAAAAGCAAAGTCGATTTCCCAATACCGGGTTCTCCGCCAATGAGCACCACCGAGCCATTTACCAGTCCGCCACCAAGTACACGGTTCAATTCGCCGTTGCAGGTATCTATACGTTCTTCTTTCTCAGAAGTAATTTGAGAAACAGGAACCGGCTTTGGCTTTTTTTCACCTTTCTTAATACCGCGCTTTTTATCTTCTGTCTTGCTGACCACTTCTTCCACAAACGTATTCCATTCACCACAGGATGGGCATTTACCTAACCATTTGGAAGCCTGATATCCACAGTTCTGACAGAAGTAGGTTGTTTTTGTTTTTGCCATGTTACAAAGTTAGAAAAAATGGTCATTCAATTGTCATTCGATTGCTATTCAATAGTCAAACGATTGTCAGTAAGGATATGAACAAAACATGCCATTCCTCACATCCCCACATCTTCACATCTTCACATCTTCACATCCCAACATGATGCATAAGTTTTATCTTTGCAAAAAAAATTTAACAGAAAATCGATGCAGCAATTGAGCGAACAGGAGATTGTCAGGCGCAAAGCTTTGGACGAGTTGAAGAAATTAGGTATCAATCCTTACCCGCAGGCAGCGTATAAAGTAAATGCGTATGCAAAGGATATTTTAGAGCAATTTCCCAAAGACAACAGCCTTTTTCAGGAGGTAACTTTGGCAGGCCGGATTATGAGCCGCAGGATTATGGGAGCGGCTTCTTTTGCCGAGCTTATGGATTCCACAGGCCGGATTCAGCTTTATTTTAAACGTGATGATATTTGCCCCGGCGAGGACAAAACCATGTATAACACGGTATTTAAGCGGCTGTTGGATATTGGCGATTTTATTGGGATTAAAGGATTTGTTTTTACTACTCAAATGGGAGAAATTACGGTACATGTTACCGAATTTACAGTGTTGGCCAAATCGTTGCGGCCGCTTCCCATCGTGAAAGAAAAAGATGGTAAGATTTATGATGCTTTTACCGATCCCGACCAACGTTATCGTCAGCGTTATGTGGACTTGGTAGTCAACGAACAAGTACGCGATATTTTTGTGAAACGGGCACAGGTGCTGCGTTCCATGCGTGAATTTCTGAACGAAAAAGGATATCTTGAAGTGGAAACCCCTATTTTGCAACCTATCCCCGGCGGCGCTGCAGCACGTCCGTTCATCACCCATCACAATGCACTGGACATTTCGCTTTATCTGCGCATTGCCAATGAACTTTATCTGACACGACTTATTGTGGGTGGTTACGAAGGCGTTTTTGAGTTTGCCAAGGACTTCCGTAACGAAGGTATGGACAGGTTTCATAATCCGGAATTTACTCAGATGGAAATGTATGTGGCTTACAAAGATTATCTGTGGATGATGGAAACCACCGAAACAATGGTAGAGAAAATAGTCTGCGACCTGCACGGCACAACCAGCGTTCAGGTAGGGGAAAATCTCATTGACTTCAAAGCACCTTTTAAACGTATCAGCATATTGGATTCCATTAAGGAAAATACAGGCATAGATGTGAGTGAAATGGATGAGAATGAGCTTCGTGAGACATGTAAAAAGCTGGAGATAGAAACCGATTCCTCCATGGGAAAAGGAAAACTGATTGATGAAATTTTCGGAGAAAAATGCGAGGGCAACTACCTGCAGCCCACTTTTATTACTGATTATCCGGTGGAGATGTCGCCATTGTGTAAACGCCATCGCGACAATCCGGAGCTTACCGAGCGCTTTGAGCTGATGGTCAACGGAAAGGAACTGGCAAACGCATACACCGAGCTGAACGACCCCATCGACCAGCGGTTGCGTTTTGAAGAACAGGTACGGTTGGCCGAGAAAGGTGACGATGAAGCCATGTATATCGACTACGATTTCCTTCGTGCGTTGGAATACGGTATGCCTCCCACTTCGGGAATGGGTATCGGCATTGACCGGCTGGTGATGCTGCTTACCAATCAGCCTTCCATTCAGGAAGTGTTGCTATTCCCCCAAATGCGTCCTGAAAAACCCGTCAAGACATACGGTCCCGAAGATTTTGTGGCGGCAGGTGTTGATGCTGTCTGGGCAGAACATGTGATGAATGCCGGATTCTCCAAACCTGAAGATTTGGCGGGTATGAAAGCCACCGCTATCCAACAGAAACTCAACGGCTATCGCAAGAAAAACAAGCTCAACATTCCTGCTGTTCAGGTGGAAGAAATTGAACTGTGGATAGAGAGGATGTGAGGATGTTTGGATGTGGGATGTGAGGTTGTGAGATGTTAGATAGGCATAATAAGGAGAAGACAAAGATAAACATTGGAAATTAGGATTAAGCACTTTAAAATCATGTAAATCCTGAAATCCTGTCAAAAGATATTTGGCTTTTTCAGGTTGAGTTATCCTTAAATCTGCTGGCTAAATCTACTTCAGCACCAGACTGTTCGCCATTATTGACGATACTCGCTTAACATTTCTTCTTTCACTGAGGGATTTGTTACGAAATAACTTGTCTGTTTCTTCTTTTATAAGAAAAAAGTGAGAAAATAAAATAACAATTTATTGTTAATATCTTTTGTTTAGATAAATTTTTCAAACCTTATTATTTCATTATCTTTAACCCCTGATGGTGTGTATGTTATTTTTTTAAGAAAAAAACTGAATTATGAAAAACAGCAACTTCATAAGGCTATGTTTACTGGTAATGGTATCTATATCAATTATTTCAGTGAAAGCACAAAAAATTATTCCTCAGAAGCACTTCTCCAGTTACTGGGATATTAATTTAAATACAGGTACCAGTCTTTTTTTTGGAGATGTAAAAGAAAACCCAATCATACCCCTGAGCAGCAACAACAACGAATGGCGTTTGGGTGGCGGTCTGATGGCAGGTTATCAGTTTACTCCGGTTTTCGGGCTGCGCGGTCAGGCTCTTTATGGTCAGCTGGCCGGTACAAAACGTTCTGCCGATTATTATTTTGAAGGTGATTATATAGAGTTTAATTTAAACACGACAATAGACCTGAACAATCTTTTTGGGAAAAAGCGTTCCGACCGATTTGCCTCGGCCTATTTGCTGGTTGGAGTGGGACTTACAAACTATAATACCACTATTTATACTTTGTCATCAGGGCAGCAGAAACGTAAAATTGGTTTTGGAAACGGTTCGGGTATCAAAGGCCGAACCCTCGAAGGTATCCTTACGGGTGGCATTGGGGTAAACTTCAGATTAAACAACCATTTTGTTATTAATTTTGAAACGGCCAACCGCATTATGAATTCAGATGCAATGGATGGGTGGATAAAGAATTTTAAATACGATGTTTATAACTACACTTCTTTGGGACTGTCCTATCGATTTGGAAGAAAAAAAGTGAAGTCTCTGCCGCAAACACCTGTACAACATCAAAATATACACGAGGTACCTCCGGGGAAACCGGAAGAGGTGAAACCCAAAAAGCCCTGCACTGTTGAGATGCAACCGGTTATGCCACCTCCGGTAACTCCCCATACTGTAAAGACAGAAAAACCTGCTACTGTTACACCGGTACCGCAACACATTACTAATACGCATGTGGTTGCTCCGCCACCCAAACCTTTGTTGGAATACAGGGTACAAATCCGTGCAAAATATGGTCATCGCATCTCCATCGAATGGATAAGTAAGAAATACGGATTTTCGCAGAATGACATCAGAGAAGATAAACACAATGGCTATTTTATCTACACCATTGGTTCTTACCAAACTTATAATCAGGCTATAACACGTCGCAATGAAGTGCGACGTCACAATGGAATCAACGATGCTTTCGTTGTTGCTTTCAAAAATGGTTATCGTTTGGATAAATTGCCGTAATTTGCAAAAAAGTAAAATGTAATGTGGAAAAGCGACTGGGATTATCATCCGGAGACAGATAAACTGCCAATGAATATAACCATTATCATTGTGGTTGCTTCCATTGTGGCGGCAGTTTATCTTTCGATGGTTTTGGTATAGAGGTTTACCGAAAACAGGTTCGTTGTCCAAATGACGTTCCGGAAAATCAGTAGATTTATAATCTGGCACAAAGAATGTTTTGCGTACTTTTGTCGCTTGGAAAAATAAAATAAGAAGACTATCATGAATACATTTTTTTTACAGCAGGCAGGATGGATTGGCACACCCGAAATTGTTCTCATTGTTTTGGCTATTGTCCTTCTTTTTGGCGGGCGAAAAATCCCCGAATTAATGCGCGGAATCGGCAAAGGCGTGAAAGAATTTAAAGAAGGCATTAATGAGGAACCGGCTGACAAGGGCGAAAAAACTGAAAACACTTCCGGCGAAAAGAAATAAATTTTCCTAAACAGCGCCTTTTACGTCATACACAGACATACAAACAATATGTTTTTGTTAAAAAATCAGTATTCAAATAATAATTTTTAAAGGTTGTTGTTGTTATATTGAACTTATATCGAAATCACGGTCATCCGAATCAGGAAGAGGAAAAAGAATAATGAAAAGAATAATCATAGCTACTACTGTTTTTGTTTTGACATTTTGTCAACTTCGGGTTATTGCCCAAAACACCCAAAAAATTCTGCTATCGGATACTATCGAACTGCAACAGGCTGATACTACGCAGCTTCCATCGGACAGTGTGCTGGCCAAAGATAGCCTGGAAAAAGATTTACCCTCTTTCCGTGATACAATAGTCCTGCCCAAGTCGTTGAGTATTATGGGGCGTATTAATGACAGCATTCACAAAACAAGGAGATTCCACGGACATCTGCTCATCAGCGATTCCCCATTGGTTCATGCGCTCGACAGCCTTGCTTATGTGAAATTTTATAAAAAAGGTTTTTTGCTGATGGATACAGCTTCCATGAAGAGGTCAAAATTCAAGCCCGGACAAATTCCGCATTATCCGGATTCGGTTTATGCTAAACGTATTGCTGCTTTAAATGTGGAAACGCCCATTGAGCTGGTTTATAACAAGCCGGTAAAAGCATTTATTCATTTGTATGCAGATAAAAGACGATTATTAACCGAAAAAGTCCTTGGGCTATCTGAAATATATTTTCCAATGATTGAGCAGGTTTTGGACCGTTTCAATATGCCACTTGAGCTAAAATATCTTGCTGTGGTTGAGTCGGCACTGAATCCGGCAGCAGGGTCCAACAAAGGAGCCAAAGGGCTGTGGCAGTTTATGTACGGTACCGGAAAAGTTTACGGGCTGAAAGTTACTTCCATGGTCGATGACCGTTACGACCCTTACAAAGCGACTGTGGCTGCTTGTGAACATCTGAAAGACCTGTACGATATTTATGGAAACTGGTCGTTGGCAATGGCTGCTTACAACTCAGGAGCTGGCAACGTAAACCGTGCCATCAGAAGAGCGGGAGGAGCTAAAAACTATTGGGCCATTTGGCCTTTTTTGCCTCGTGAAACGAGAGGTTATATACCCGCATTTATCGCTGTAAATTATATTATGAATTATGCTCCGGAACATAACCTGTTTGCCATGCGTCCCGGAATTTTTTATTATGATATCGATACGGTAACCGTTCACGATGTGCTATCGTTCGGCCAGCTTCATGAAATGCTTGGAATACCGTTGGATGAGCTTAAGTTCTTAAATCCTCAGTTTAAGATGGGAATTATACCTGCCGTCAACGGAAAAACTTATGTTTTACGTATTCCACGTCAGTTTACTGATGATTTTTTGAACAACGAGAAAGCGCTTTATGCTTTCAAAACAAAAAAAGGTCTGGCACGTGATAAAATGCTTGCTGAGATAAAAAGAGTTGGAAACAGAAACATCATTTACGTGCATAGCGGAGATAATCTGGGAACCATTGCAAGGCGAAATCATGTATATATAAGCCAGCTCATGCGCTGGAACAGACTGCACAGCTCACGTATTTATCCGGGTCAGAAACTCATTGTTTACGGAGCCGGAAGCAGGCAGTTTTACCAAAAAGCATCCACTCCTATTGCAAGATCCAATTCCAAAACCATCCATGTAGTTCACTCCGGCGAAAATCTGGGCCTTATTGCCAGAAAATTCCGCTGTACCACCACCGACCTGAAAGAGTGGAATAACCTTAGATCTTCACGGATATTCCCCGGCCAGAAACTCTATGTCTATAAACCGGTGGACAAACCTAAATATACGATAAAATCGGGTAAATTTATTTATCATGTGGTCAAACCCGGCGATACTTTATGGGATATTGCTAAAGAGTATGACGGTGTTACCGTGGAACAAATTAGAAGGCTGAACAACATCCACAACTCACATCATCTGCGTCCGGGACAGAGAATTAAAATTGCATCTGTCAGTTAACTAAGCTTACACCATTCGATAAACTTTTTCTTTCTAAATAAAATATGAATCACCGATTTGCGTTATTC
>JAJRQN010000111.1 GCA_024280235.1 Bacteroidota bacterium
ATCTCGTAAATATTTCAACGCTTATTCTTATGAATGGTATCACTAAAATAAGTGAAAATATTTACATGACAATCGCTGTGTAAGATTTTCTTACACAGTTGATTGTTTTTATTATTTAAGTATTAGATGCGGATTTAAGGTTCTCTACAAAAGTAGTTTCAGAAAGTATTGTAGGTGTTACACAATTATGATAAAAGATTATATGATTTTATGCAGGGAAGACATTGAAACAGTGATGAAAAAGCGTATAAAATACAAAGCCTGCTTCGGAACAAAAATTGTCCAAAGCAGGCTCCCTGCTGATTTTGCCATCCGCCACTTACAGCGAATCCACTACCCTGCTCAGTTTTTCACTGATCTCTTTGGCAATATTCTTCATCTCTTCGTTTTCCACCGCAGCCATGGCTGCAACAGGATTGATGGAACTTACCTCTACTTTTCCGTCTATTTGCTGAACAATAAAATTACAGGGAAGAACAGTGCCGATTTTGTCATCAGCGGTAAGTGATTTTAATGCATAAGGCGGATTACATGCTTCCAGCACGCGGTATTTTCTGAAATCCACATTTAGCTTTTCTTTTAATGTTTTTTGAAAATCGATCTCGGCAATAACGCCAAAACCCTCTTTTTTCAAGGCTTCTTTCGTACGCTCTATGGCTTCTTCAAAAGAACCTTCTTTTAGTGTTTTTGTGAAATAATAACTCATGACTTTTATTTTTTTGTGTTGATAAAATACTTTTTATTTATGAAGCAAAAATAGACAAGAGCTTACAAGTATCTGTTACAATATTTTGAAAATATTTTATAAAATCTTGTGTAGATAAAACATATGGAAAAATGAATAACTGAAATACTGAGGTAGCATTTTATCTAATGGTATTTACTTCGCCCGTCCGAATACGTACCGCTTTTTCGATAGGAGAGACAAAAATCCAACCATCGCCGCTTCTTCCGGTATAGCCGTATTTTTTTATCACTTCAACAAGTTTGCTCTCCTGATCGTCGTTACAAACCAATTCGATTTTTACAACGGTGGAATATTTCTGTACCAGGTCGATGGAATAGCTAAATGATTCGGAATCTGCCCATTGCGACAGGGCATTGGCATCGAGTACCGTCATTCCTGTAACGCCGGCCTGTTCAAGTTTTCGGATGACTATTTCAGCTTGTTCTTTTCTGATGTAAGCTTTAATTTCCTTCATGAGTTTTGTTTTTAAAGTTTGAAATGAAGGGAGAAGCGTTGCCCGCTTCTCCCTCAATAGTTTAGTTTATTCCTGAATGACTTTATTCTCTTCATCAAGCCGGGGATATTCTTCCTTTAGGTTTTTCCTTTTTATCAGATAGAACGTAGCAGGAAAAATAGTGAGCACCATTATCAGCGTAGTAAAGATACCACCCACCATTGGGGCTGCAATTCGTTTCATCACATCACTACCGGCGCTGTGTCCAAGCAAAATAGGTAACAACCCGAAGAAGAGTACCATCACAGTCATCATTGTGGGACGGATACGTTGTACGGCACCGGCAAAGATAGCATCACGCAGATCGTGCAAAGTTTTCATTTTACCCTGTTTCACCGCTTTTTCATAAGCAATATCGAGGTAAAGGAACATCACCACACCAATCTCCGCACTCACGCCAAGCAGAGCAATAACGCCCACCCAAACAGCTACACTCGTATTGTAGCCGGCAAAATAAAGATACCAGATAGCGCCAACCATGGAGAATGGCAATGACATCAGGATAATACCTGTTTTAGTAAACGATTTGGTATTAAAATAGAGCAGTAGAAATACCAGTAACAACGTCAGCGGGATAACCAGTGCCAGTGTTTTGGCAGCACGTTTCATATATTCGTACTGACCGCTCCATACCAGGGAGTACCCTGCCGGAAGGTGAATTTTTTCACGAACCGCTTTTTGTGCTCTTGCAACATATGAGCCAACATCCGTATTTTCAATATCGACATAAACCCATGCATTGGGACGGGCATCTTCAGATTTGATAACGGGAGGGCCTTTCTTCACAACAATAGTACCCAGTTGATCCAGTGGAATATTTCCACCGTGAGGCAGGGAAACCAATACACGTTTCAACGCCGGAATATTTTCACGATAATCACGTTGATACCGAAGGTTCACCGGATAACGCTCCAGCCCTTCCACTGTTTTGGTAATGTTCATTCCACCCACAGCCGACATAAAGACATCTTGCACATCTCCAACGGTAAGGCCGTAGCGAGCAATGGCATCACGGTTTATATTGAAATCGACATAATTACCTCCTTCGGAGCGCTCAGCGTAAACCGAGCGGGTTCCGGGTACTTTTTTAATTACTTTTTCAATTTCTTTACCCAGCCGTTGTAATACTTTTAAATCAGGGCCGCCAATTTTTATTCCGACCGGTGTTTTGATACCTGTGGAGAGCATATCCACCCGCGTCTTTATGGGCATGGTCCATGCATTGGTAAGGCCTGGTATTTTAATGGCAGCATTCATTTTATCAATCAGCTTTTTCGGGGTCATGCCTTTTGGCCACTCACTTTGCGGTTTCAGCTGAATAGTAGTTTCAATCATAGACAACGGGGCGGGATCGGTAGAGGTTTCTGCCCGTCCTATTTTTCCCAAAACCGATTTCACCTCCGGAAAAGTCTTGATAATTTTATCCGTTTGCTGTAACAACTCACGGGCTTTGGTAATGGAAATACCAGGCAAAGTTGTAGGCATATAAACCAAATCACCTTCGTAAAGCGGGGGCATAAATTCGGATCCCAGTTTTTTGAAAGGAATCCAGGTTCCGGCTAAGATCAACGCTGCCAGTGAAAGTACAAGCCATTTTCTTCTCATCACAAAATCTACAATGGGATGATAAGCATTCATGAGAAACCGGGTTATCGGGTTATCCTCTTCTTTTTTCATTTTTCCACGGATAAAATACCCCATCAAAACCGGAACAATAGTAATGGCAAGAATAGCGCCAAAAGCCATGGAATAGGATTTTGTGTAGGCCAGCGGTTTAAACAAACGTCCCTCTTGCTGTTCAAGCGCAAAGACGGGTAAGAACGAGGCCACAATCACAAGCAATGAAAAGAAGATGGAAGGACCTACCTCTTTAGCTGCTTCCATAATCACAGCCCAGTGTGGCTTCTGTTCATCTGGTGGCTTTTGCTGATTATGAAGCACATGCGACTGCGCATTCTCCACCATAATAATTGCGGCATCTGACATGGCACCAATAGCAATGGCAATTCCTCCCAACGACATAATATTGGCATTGATACCCTGTAAATGCATTATCAACAAAGCACCTAATGCAGCTATAGGTAGTGTAATGACGGCAACCAGCGAACTACGCAGGTTGAGAAGCAAAATAAGTATAATGAGCGAAACAACAATCATCTCCTCAACCAACTTATCCTTCAAGTTGTCAATAGCTCTGTCTATCAATCCTGATCGGTCGTAAGCCGTTATAATTTGTACATCCGGAGGCAATGATTTTTTCAGTTCAGCCAGCTTTTTCTTAACCCGTTCTATCACTTTTAGCCCATTTGCGCCATAACGCTGGATGACTATTCCTCCCACCACTTCGCCTTCGCCGTTCCAGTCGGCCAGGCCGCGGCGCAATTCGGGTCCAATATCAATGTTTGCCACATCTTTCAGATAAACGGGGGTTCCTGTGGCTTTGTTCACGCCAATGGCTATCATTTCGAGGTCTTTTTTGTTTTTGATATAGCCAAGACCACGAACCATAAACTCCATTTCGCCCATTTCGAGCAATCGTCCACCCACATCGTTGTTACTCTGCCGGATAGCTTTTTTTATCTTTTCGAGAGAAATGTTGTACGATGCCAATTTTATGGGATCTATATTCACCTGATACTGTTTGACAAAGCCACCGAGACTGGCCACCTCCGACACTCCCGGAACAGCAGTCAGCTCGTAGCGCAAAAACCAGTCCTGAATAGAGCGCAACTGTTGCAGGCTTTCTGTCTTCGACTTCAGCACATATTCGTAAACCCAGCCTAATCCCGTGGCGTCAGGCCCCAACTCGGGTGAAACGCCTTTTGGCAGCTGACTCTGCATAGAGCTTAAATATTCCAAAACACGGCTTCGTGCCCAGTAAAGGTCGGTGCCATCCTTAAAGATGATATAAACCATGGAAAAACCGAAGAAAGAGTATCCGCGAACATCAGTTGCTCCCGGAACGGAAAGCATTTTGGTAGTCAGCGGATAGGTAACCTGATCTTCCACAATCTGAGGCCCTTGTCCGGGATATTTTGAAAAGATAATTACCTGAACGTCGCTTAGATCGGGGATAGCATCCACGGCGGTATTTTTAATGGCCCATCCTCCGGCAGCAATAAATACTGCCGTGAAGATAATCACCAAAAACTTGTTATTGATAGACCATTCTATTATTTTAGCAATAAAACCGTCATTATTATTTTCTATTGGTGTCATGTGTTGTCTCCTTTATTATTATTTAAAATTATCGATAGGAGAACCCGTGTTCTTTCAAGTTCTTTTTTACCTGTTCGATGGTCATTTCGCGAAGCTTCATTCCACAAATAGGACACGTTCCCGGCTTATCGGAAATTACATTCCAGTCCATAACATCCTCATAAAGTTTACCATCCCCGTTTTTATCGATGGCTTTCAGGTCAATCACACCGGTGCGGATTAGCTCTGATTTTTGCTTTTTATCCGTTTTAACCGCCTTAGGCTTTTTCATGGCTTTCATCTCCTTTTCGCTCATCTTTTTTGTTGTATCAGCACTTGTAAATCCGCTTAATGCAGCCCTCAGGTTAGATTCGGAGTCGATGAGGAACTTAGCGGAGGTTACAATTTTTGTCCCTGCCTGCAAGCCGCTCAAAACCTGATAATATCCATTGGAATAGGCTCCCAACTCAATTTGTGCGGGCTTAAACTTTCCACCTCCTAAAGCAATGATAACCGTATTCACCCGTCCGCTACGCAGTATTGCCTGTTCCGGAACGAGAGGATAAACACCGAGACTTTTCCCTTTGATGTCCACCGAAGCAAACATACCCGGTTTGAGTTCGCCATTAGGATTAGGCAAGTCGATTCTGACCTTAATGGTACGTGTTTTGGTGTTGAGCGTTGGATAAATAAATGAAATTTTTCCATTATAACTTTTACCGGGGAGGTAGTCAAACTTTACCAGCGCATGGTCTCCCAACCCGATTTTAAACAACTCGTACTCGTAAATATCGGCCATAATCCACAAATTGCGCAGATTGGCAATTTTTAACAAGGGCGTTCCCCGATTAATTTTGGCGCCTTCTTCAACTCCTTTGTACAAAACGGTTCCATCGAAAGGAGCGGTGAGGGTAATATATTTTTTCACCTTATTGGTTTCTTTCAGATGTTTAATTTCCGCATTTGAGACATCGAGCAGTTCCAGTTTACGCGTAGCATTTTTAACTAAATTACTTTTTACACCCGTTGTTTTCATGGCATTATCGTAGGCCAGTGCGGTCAGGTATTCCTGCTGTGCTGCTACCAGTTCGGGCGAATAAATCTTAATCAGCTTATCGCCTTTGTGTACTTTCTGGCCGGTATAATTGATATACATTTTTTCAATCCAGCCTCCGACTTTGGTAGTGGCCACATATTCTTTTTGTTCATCAGGCTGAATGATTCCGTTGGTAAAGACTTCGGCATTTAACCTGCCTGATTTAACCACGGCCATTTTCACATTCATATCCTGCTGGATAATAGGATTTATGGAAACCAACCCGCTTTCGCCCGATGCATCGGCATACACAGGAACAAGGTCCATTCCCATATTCGATTTGCCCGGATGTTTGTAAATCTCTTTAGGATTCATGGGAGCACGCCAGAACAGTACCTTTCTTTTTTTTGAGGTTTCCGACTTTTGGCTTGTCTCACTTTTCGTGGAAAGAGATTCTTTTTTCAGTATCTCTCCCGCATAAAAATAGTATCCGGCTACGCCAAGTGCAGCGCCGAGAACTATTAAAGCTGTGTAGATAAAAATTTTCTTATTCATGTTTGTTTACTTTGATTTTTTCAATTAATAAGCTAATTTTGAACCGGTTAAATATTCAAGTGATGCCACCTGTATCGTATAGTTAGTGCGAAGTTTCGCCAGCTCGGATTTTATTTTCAGAATATCGTTTTCTGCTTTGATTACATTTACAAAGTCAATTTTGTTTACCTGATAATCGGCCATGGCAGCCTGATAAGCCTGAACCGCTTGCGGCAGTAAAGTTTTGGACAATAGTTTCTCGCGGCTGCGAAGCTCGCCTATCTTTGCATTTATTTTCCCAAAGGACTGCCGCAGCACCTGCATGGAAGAATGGAATTGCTGACCATAGAAATCCTGCAGGTAGCGCGTTTTATTCACCTGAGCTTTAATATTTCCGCCATAACCCAGCGGGATGGTAACCCCCACCACAAGCCCCAAAAAATCAGGATAATTTACACCGGAAGTTTTATTGTAGCTACGCAAAGTATATTGCATTCCCACCTTAAAATTGGGATAATATTTATTTTCGACCGCTTTTTGTTTCAACACAGCCTTGCTCTGGTAAAGTTTTATTCCTTTTAAAAGCGGGCGATTGCGGGCAGCCAGTTTTAACAAGGTATCTGTTTCAAAAATTTCGTGACCGACAGGAAGAATTCGGGGGGTAGCAATTATAACCCGCTCATCGCGTAACAAATAGGCATTCAGTTGCGACTGCATCGACTTTGCTTCTCCTTTCAGCGCCTCTATTTTATCCTTTACGCGGGTAATCTGCACCTCTACCTGAACAACATTTTCAAGACTGGCCGTTCCCACTTCAAATTTTCGTTTGGCTACAAGGGATATTTGTTTCAACAAATCCACACTCTCTCTTGCCAACACAATTTCGCGGCGCTTTTCCTGAAGTGTATAATAAAGGATAGCCATTCGTTGAGCAATCTGGTTTTTCAGGTCGGCAATTCCCTGTTTGACAATCAGGGTATCCATGGCTTTTACCTCAGCCTTAGCTTTTAGCGATCCGGGAAACGGAATGGTTTGCGAAAGATTGAGTGCCGTACCGGTCATGGCTTCCTGACGGAACGAAAAAGTATTGACAGGCAGGTTAAGTAATCCTACGGAAAAAACAGGGTCGGGAAGATGGGTTCCGATGGAAATGTCTTCCCTCGCCATATTCAATTTTGCCTGCAATGATTTAATCTTCGGGTTGACCTCAACGGCCTGTTTTACCAAAGACTGCAGCGACCCGGTGTTTTGAGCAGACACAAGGCCTGACAAAAGCAGAAGAGTCATTAGAAACAGCAATGTTTTTGTTTTCATATTACATATTTTTATTATGGATACATTCAACTTTTAAATGCAACTCTTTGTTTCAATTGTGATTAACAACTTTTTATAATTCCTGAATAAAGAAGAGAATAGCTTTGTTCGGGATATAAATTGTATCACGCGAAAGCTTCTTCCGAATTATGAGGCAAAAATAGATAAGCATCACAGGACTGCTATTACACAATTATGGGAAAGAGTTACAGGATTTTTGTCCGGCAGTGAGTGCGATGCATCTTTTAGCCCAACTTACAAATCAAAATTCATACCTTGCGGATGTACGTATTATAGATTTTTATTTTTTACAATTGGGAGATAGCTTTTACTTTCGGCCTGATACATATTTTTGATTTATAAGTATTTAGCAAATATATAAATATTATCGCAATCTCTTTATGGTGTTGATAAGAAGTCGATTCTATGGGGAACAATTTTAAAATAAAAAATTCAACAGACTGATAATAAAGGCCTTAGTGAATATTAGATTTTTTAATAAATAATAATATTGTGAAATACAGCGATATAGTACGTATTGGCTCTACTACCATTTTAGTTGGTAAATTGTTATTGTAGTGCTAAAGGAATCAATTTGCGGGAAGTCAGAAGACCGAAATTTTTTCATTGTTACAATTGCCGGTAATTCTTTTAGAAGTCCCTGACTTTCGTCATTTGTAAGTTTTTTGTATTCAAGTGTTTTTCCAAGTAATCGTATTATTTCTGTTAATTCGGCAAGTTGATTGGCCCACTCTTGTAATCGTTGTCAATTAATAACATAACCTTTTATAAAAATTATTTTAGTAACTGAGTTGCCCATTTTCTGAATAAAACACCTCGTTTTGAATTTACTCTATATCCAACTGATATTATAGCATCAAGATTGTAGAATCTTATCTGTCTGTTGACTTTTCTTTTCCCTTCCTGACGAACTACCGAGTATTTCTCGGTAGTTGAATATTCTTCTAATTCACCTGAGTTATAAATGTTTTTCAAATGCAAGCCAATGGTATCGCTATCCTTATCAAATAGTTATGCCATTTGTTTTTGAGACAACCAAACTGTTTCTTTTTCAAGTTTTACCTCTATTGAGATTTTTCCATCAGGTGTTTTATATATCTTTATTTCAGAGTTTTCCATTTATCAAAAATACCAACCTTTTTTATATTTCTGAAATCTTTCTTTTAATGTGGCACAACTATTATATATACTGGACACTGCATATTTAGATACTATATTTAAGGTGCTCTTTTTCTTCTGACTTCTGACTTCCGACTCCGGGATTTGGGCAATTTAATAATTACTCAATATAGCAGCCTCCAACTGAATATGCAGTACCTACTTGTTAATAATGTTCTGCATTTACAAAATAGGGGAAGCGTAAACACTTTGAACTAATGTTACTTTAAGTATGAACACATACATAAGCAGGGTAAGAATCAGCTTTCTTTCCCGGGAAGGATGTCTTTGAAGATTTCAAAGTTCCCGAGATGGGTTCTTTGTGCAAAATACATGAGCGAAACCTTCAAAACTCCGAGACCGTATATCGTACTGCGGCTGAGGTTAATAGAAGATGCTTCATCAAAATATTTGGTGGGGCAGGTAATCTCTGCTATTTCCCATCCGGCATAAAAAATCTGTGCCAGCATTTGGTTATCGAAAACAAAATCTTCGGAACATTTATTATAGGGGATACTTCTTAAAACCCTCGCCGAGAAAGCACGGTAACCGGTGTGATATTCAGAAAGTTTCTGATTCATCAGAATATTCTGAAAAAGAGTCAACATACGGTTGGACACATATTTGTACCACGGCATACCGCCTTTCAGTGCACCTTTTCCTAAAATTCGCGAACCAATCACCACATCGTACACTCCATCGGCAATCAAATAGCACATGGAATGAATGAGTTTGGGTGTATATTGATAATCAGGGTGTAGCATGACCACAATATCGGCATCTATGGCAAGGGCCTTGTTGTAGCACGATTTCTGATTACCGCCGTAACCTTTGTTTTGCTCATGCTCAATAATATGACGTATTCCTAATTCTTTAGCAACCTGCAAAGTTTGATCGCTACTGTGATCATCTGTCAGAATCACATCATCTACCACATCAAAGGGAATCTCTTTATATGTCTGTTCCAGAGTGTGTGCCGCATTGTATGCAGGCAGTACAACAATAATCTTTTTTTCGTTAATCATTTATGACAGGTTTTGTTTTGGTTTCTGATTCCGGATTCCGTTTAAAAAAATCAAATCCGTTTTTTTCATAAAGCAGATGAAAGGCAGGATAGCGTTGTTGAAAAACTTTTTTCGACGTAATTTTCGTTACCACATAAACAGGCCTGTTCACTTTTCCATTCAACTTCTGCTGCATGGTAGCAGCCGGGAAAGTTTCCGGAGACTTTTTGCGAAAATAAAAATATTGCGCATAACTTTTAAATCCCCACACATCAACATAAGCATCTTCTCCGGAATGGTTAGCATAAAAATCAATGGCGGCATTTTGTGAGTAGCCTTCCACTTTAGGGGTAATAATAAATACCGAAAGTGTTGTAAAAATCAGAGAGGTAGCAAAAATTCCCATAGCCATCCTTTGAATGTTTTTCCGAAAAATGATAATAGAAATCAGTACGCCGGTAAACAACAGTATCCCCAACAGAAATTCAAATCCCGACCAATGCACATTTGCCTGAAGGTTACCAACAGCAAAACGGTCGTGAATCCAGCCTTTGGCAATAATCTGATCTTTGTAATGAATAAAAAGTTGTAATCCAACGAATAGCGATCCCTCAAGAGCAGCAACGCCTATAAGTACAACTTTGAGCCATGAAGGAAATTTCAGCTCATTATTCATCATCCTGATAATGATATAAGTGGCGAAAAAGGTGATGGGAAAATAGCAATAAGATGAATAGTGTACAATTTTTGTTTTCACAATGGTGAAAAGAATCAGAACCACCCAGAAACTTATCATCATCCAGTTTCGAAAAACCTTTTGTCTGTCTGTTTTGTCACGAAACTTCCTGAAAGCCATTAGCATGAAAACCGAAGCTGGAAAAACCCCGAAAAAGAGAATAACAAAATGATAGAAAAGAAAACCGCCATGGCCGGCATCTGTATGTGAAAACAATCGAATCTGATACTGAATAAAATCCATAATCAGAGAAGCTCTTCCATCGGCAATCTGAAGGATGAACCAAAAACCTCCCACCAACAAAAGGGTTACCCCGTATATCAAAAGAAAGCGCCAACGAAAAATTTTGCTCCACGACCGATACAGGAGAAGCCACACAACAAGAGAAAGCAGCAACACCAGCAATCCCACAGGCCCTTTGGTCATAATGGCAAGGCCAATGAATACAGCCGAAAGAAAAGCAAAAAGAAATCCACGCCGGTCAGTAAGGGCAGCGAGATAGCGTACCATAAAATAAATACCCAGGAAAATAAACAGGTTAAACCAGGGGTCAATAATCCCCGACCGAAAGTAAAGTTGAGGCAAAATGGAACCGGCATACACCAACACCCAGAGGAGTCCGAAACGCCGGCTAAACAGCTTCTCCCCTATCAAATACAACACCATGAGGGTAGCCACTCCGGCCATGGCATCCGGAAAACGGGCAGCAAATTCATTGACGCCGAAAACTTTCATTGAAAGAGCCTGCATCCAGATAAAAAGCGGCGGTTTTTCCCAAAAAGGATGAAAATTGATTTGAACCGTCAGAAAATCGTGCGACAGCAACATCTCACGTGCCGATTCGGCAAAGTTGATCTCATCCCAGTCGAATAGATGTACGCCACCGAGAAACGGGACAAACAACAACATTGCTGCCAGTGCAATAAAAATCAGATCGTATTTCCTGTTATTCATTTTCTCTTGAGTCCTTTTACAAAGCCGGCCATTGACCCATTACAACAACCGGGATAATATTTCTCGAAAAAAACAATGGTAGCCATCATAACAAGCAACCCGGCCATAGATCCCGCTATAATATCCATAAAAAAGTGTTGCGAAAGATATACACGCGACAGATTGGGTAAGATGGCAATAAAAACAAGCCAGAAAAATTTAAGAAAATTGTTTTTGCTCAAGTAGATTAAAAAAATAAAAATACCAAACGCCGTGGCAGAATGCCCCGATGGGAAGCTGTGATATGCATGAACTGTCACCCCTTCCACAAGATGCAACGCATGACCCTTAAAAAAGGTAATAGGTCTGACAGCATGAGGATACACCACATGCTTACCCAACTGAACAAGAACAGTAATCAGAACGTTTCCAACAAGATAAATCACGGCATAACGCCACTTCATCATGGCCAGCATCAAGGCAAACAAAACCATCATACCACCGCTTCCCAGCAAAGTAATGTATTTAAAAAACCTATCCAAAAAGGGAGTATTCATACGGTTTATTAACAAATAAATATCCCCCTTGGGGAAAAAAATTGCAACCACAAGCCCAAATAACCATAAGAAAAAAAAGACTCCCAATACAGCTGCATTTGATTTGATAAATCTATTCATAACCGGAAATAATAAAAAATAACAACAAAAATACACGCAGGAAAACTCCTTTTCAACAAGATTTTCCGGCGATAAATATAGGATAATTTCAAAATAGCAAAACGTTGTCTTTCAATATTTTCCCAATCTTACTTAAAACGGCTCCGGTTTATTTAAAGAAAAAGGGGGTATACCCCGCCCCTATCTCCATCACAAATACTCTTTTCAACACATTACAAAATGATAATGTATTTGAAATAAGTTTAATTTTGCACCACTTTTAACCCCGTAAGCAATCAGGGAGAAAGCACTTGTTGAAGAACGTTTTCCGAACCAGTAACAGCGCTCCTCGGCAAGCAACACTTTTAAACATTTAGTTCTGTTACCTATGCAAAAACAAACCTATCTTGTTACCGGAGGCGCAGGATTTATTGGATCAGCATTGTGTCGAATGCTTATCGAAAAAGGCAACTCGGTAATCAACATAGATAATTTCAATGATTTTTACGATCCTGAGATTAAAAAAAGGCAGGTAGCCCCGTTAATAAGGCATCCCCGTTACCATCTCTATGAAGGCGACATTCGTAACCAATCACTTTTAAATGAAATATTTCAGTCGCATACCATCGGCACGGTTATTCATTTGGCTGCCATGGCCGGTGTTCGTCCCAGTATTGATACACCATTACTCTACGAAGAGGTAAATATACAGGGGACTATCAATTTACTGAATGTCATGAACAAACACGGGGTACGGCACCTGTTGCTTGCCTCTTCTTCCTCTGTTTATGGAAACAGCCGTCGTGTACCCTTTCGTGAAGACGATCCGTTGGAGCGGGTCATTTCGCCTTATGCCGCCACAAAAAAGTCGGCCGAAGATTTTTGTTATGTTTTTCATCATCTTTTTGATATAAACGTCATCGCGCTTCGATTTTTCACGGTTTACGGTCCCGGACAACGTCCCGATTTAGCTATTCACAAGTTTACCCGGTTAATTTTGGAGGGAAAACCCATCCCTTTTTTCGGCGATGGCAGTACCCGACGCGATTATGCCTATATTGATGACATTATAAACGGAATATTATCGGCAGCAAATCTGGTATCGGCAAAAAGACCGGTTTATGAAATTATTAATTTAAGCGGTAACCATCCGGTAACCCTTTCCGAGATGGTGCAACAAATTGAAAAAGCTACCGGGAAAAAAGCTTTGCTTGAAAAACTTCCCATGCAACCGGGCGACGTAGTTCAAACCTATGCCGATATCTCAAAAGCCCAAAGATTACTGGGATTTCAGCCCGACACTCCTTTTGAAAAGGGCATCGAAAATTTCGTCAACTGGTATTTATCACTTCATTCTCGTTAGTCTATGAAACCTCATAAACTGCTGTACCTGCTTTTTCCGTTGTTGCTTTTTACCATGCTATGGCATTTGGGAAGCTGGGGGGTATTGGAAACCAGCGAAGCCCGCTATGCGGAAATTTCAAGGGAAATGCTCACTTCCGGAAACTGGTTTATGCCCCAGCTGCTCGGAATTTATCATTTCGACAAACCGCTTATGACTTATTGGATTACCGCCACCGGAATGAAACTTTTCGGCATAAATGCTTTCGGCGCCCGTTTTTTTCTACAACTTACCTACCTGCTTCAAATTTTCCTTGTTTTCCTCATTGGGAAACATCTCTTCCGCAACAAAAACAAAGCCCTTTATGCTGCCTTGTTTTATGCCGGCTTACCCTTGGTTTTAATGTCGGTACGAAACCTCACTACCGATGCTTACCTCAACACCTTTGAACTGCTGGGCGTTTACCTGCTAATACGCTATTATTTACATCGCAAACCGGTGTGGCTTTATCTGTTTTTTGTTGACCTCGGACTTGCTCTTTTTACCAAAGGCCCTGTAGGACTCATTATTCCGTTGCTTATGATTTATCCCGTAAGGAAAATATCAGGGGTTCAAGGCAAAAAAAACAACGTACATGTTTGGCTCGGGGTTTTGCTTATGCTGATTTTAGGAAGTTCATGGTTTTTCTACCTCATGCTTAAATCACCGGCATTTTATCATTTTTTTATTGATGTACAGCTTGGCGACCGTATTTTTAAAGCTTCAACCTTGCATCGGGCCAAACCCTTTTGGTACTATTTTGCTTTTTTCCCGGCCACCACCCTGCCGGCTTTTCTACTTATTCCGAAAGCCATTCGTACCGGATTCAAGCAAAAAAATCAATCCATCATACAGCTCACCTTATTCTGGCTTATCATACCATTTTTGTTCTTTTCGGCATCAAGTTCCAAACTGGTTTTATATGTGTTGCCATTAACGCCCTATGTAGCACTTGCTGCCGGTTGGTTGCTGGATGAAATACCCATGGGCAAGCAAAAACCCTGTTACTTTGTTTTTTGGGGATTTTATCTCTTATTGCTCACGACGGTTGCCATTTTATTCACCGGATGGCTACCGCACTTCTCCTTTAAACCGGAGGGAAGTGCCCTGTTTTTCCTGGCAATGGGATTTGTTGCACTGATTTATTTCCTCATCAAAAGGAGTAAACTCCATTTTGCCCTCATGTCGTTGATTCTACCTGTAATTTTGGTTCCTGTTTCCACAAACATCCTACACCAAACAGAAGGTAAAACCAACGGTATGATGCCTGTAACACGGTTTTTAAACAGCAGGCATTTAAAAAACAGAAAGATTATTGTTTGGGACAAACGGCTCCCCTCCTTGTCGTTCGACTTGCAAAAAGATTTGTACAGCGTTTATTACCACGACTTTTCATTAAAAAGACATACCGAGTTTCAAGAAGATAAAACATGGAAAAAGAATCTTATCAACGTAAATCATCCTGACGAGTTATCTTATTTAGAAGAGCTTACAGAATCGCCTTCTGTTTTTATTGTACAAAAAGGAAAGTTACCACAAAATTTTTACTCGCTAACCCACAAGTACAACCATCTGAAAACATTGGGACGTTGGGATATTTACTATTAATGAAAACAGCAAAAAAGCTATGAACAAAACAGCAAAATACCAAATGACAATTATTGTTCCTGTTTACAACGAACAGGACAGCATTTACCGTTTAGAAAAGGAATTAGGTACCTATCTTCAAAAAGCCGCAGTTTCATCGTGTGTTTTATTTGTGAACGATGGCTCAAAAGATGAAAGTTTGCAAAGAATCCGGGAAATTTGTCAACGCAACAACGCTTTTTATTTCATCAGTCTGGCACAAAACGGCGGTCTGAGTGCAGCACTGAAAGCAGGCATTGACACCGCTCAATCGGAATGGATTGGATACATCGATGCGGATTTACAAACCACACCGGAAGATTTTAACCTGTTGCTGCAATACATTAACGATTATGAAATGGTTATCGGCATACGGGTTGGAAGGAAAGATAATTTTGTAAAGAAGATGTCATCGAAAATTGCCAACGGTTACCGCCGCATGATGACACACGATGGCATTATCGACACAGGGTGTCCTTTAAAAATCATACGTACCTCCTACGCCAAAAAATTTCCGCTTTTTGACGGCATGCACCGGTTTTTACCTGCACTCATCCAGTTGCAAAATGCCAAAGTAAAACAAGTTCCGGCACGTCATTTCCCACGACAGGAAGGCGAAAGTAAATATCATTTAATCAACCGTCTGGCCGGTCCGTTTATGGACTGTTTTGCCTACCGCTGGATGAAAAAAAGATACATCAATTATCATATTGACCAAAAGAAAATTTAATGTCCCCCGATAGTTATCTTGTGTATGCCCTTGGTTTTTTGGCCCAGCTGCTTTTTTCGGCACGTATGCTGGTCCAATGGATCTTATCGGAAAAAGCCAAAAAGGTGGTTTCGCCCCTGCTCTATTGGCAAATCAGTTTAGTGGCAGCCATTATTATGTTTTTTTACGGATGGTTGCGCCACGACTTTGCCATTATTCTGGGACAGATAATTACCTATTTTATTTACATTTACAACTTAAAGTTACACAAAGCCTGGCGAAAACTGTCAAAGCCCTTTCAGGTTTTTATTTACCTCGTTCCGTTATCTGCTATTCCGTATGTTTATCTTCATTTCAATGAAATCGTTCAAAGGCTGTTTCATAACGGTGACATTCCTCTTTATTTATTGATTTGGGGTTCAGCAGGACAAATTGTATTTACACTACGATTTGTTTATCAATGGTTTGTATCAAGAAAGGCTCACAAATCGCTGTTACCTTTGGGTTTTTGGCTTATCAGTTTCACCGGTTCGCTTATGATTATCAGTTATGCCGTATACCGGCGCGATCCGGTCTTATTTATCGGTCAGATTTTCGGTGCTGCTATTTATGTACGCAATATCTGGCTGTCGCATACCCATAAAAGAAACAGCCAGTCTGTTCAACCGGATTAATCGTTTACAACCTTATCCAGAGTTTTTCTGTTGTGTATCTGCATTTTTTTATACGCCGAAGGACTCATGCCGATAATTTTTTTAAACTGGTTGGAAAGATGCTGCACACTGCTGTAACCGGTTTTCCAGGCAATTTCACTTAAAGTAAGCTCATCGTACACTAACAGTTCTTTCACCCTTTCAATCCTCTGTAAAATAATATACTTCTCAATGGTGGTACCCACCACCGAAGAAAACAAATTACTCAGGTAAGAATACTCATGATGTAATTCACGTGACAGGTGGTCGGAAAAATTAACATACTCCTCCACTTCCTTGTCGTAGTGGACATAGTTAATAATCTCCGTTTTAATCTGCTCCACCAGGCGGCTTTTCTTATCATCAATCAACTCAAAGCCAATGGCTTGCAGATTCTTATTTAATACTTCACGGGTTGCCGGATCGATATCGGATGCGATAACGGCTTCGCCCAGAACCACGGAAACAGGCTTTAGGTCCAGCTTTTGCAATTCCTCTTCCACCGCCATAATACAGCGATGACAAACCATATTTTTAATAAAGAGTTTTTGCGTTTTCGGAGCAGTCATTTTTCCCTTCTTAAAAAGAAATGTAAATATAAACAAAAATCACCCCCACCGCACAAAATTTCTCCATTTGCCCGCTGTGTATTTTCATCCCTGTTTTACAACCCGTTGGTAAAATAATCAACGGCAGCTACTTTCTCCACGGTAGTTTTCATACGTTCAAGGATTTTCACATGGTCGGGATGCGAACGGTAAGCATTCAGGCCGGCTTCATCCTCAAAAAGAGCCGTAAGCACAAGGTGATAAGCCGA
>JAJRQN010000112.1 GCA_024280235.1 Bacteroidota bacterium
CAAAATGTTTTTGATACGCTATCACACTTGGCTCATCAAGATTTAATTGCTGCTGAGTAGTAACGTATCCTTTACCATACGCCGGATATTCTACTAAGATGGAATGCAGAATAATAAAAATCAGTTAGTTACCATAATAATAATTACATCAAGTACTGCGTAACCCAGCCAACGTGGAAAATTTGTTCATTATTGCACACAAGGAACCCCCATGAATCTTGCTGCTCAACCCACAAAAAAATATTCACTTTTTTCTCCCTTTAAATACCGCTTTCTTTATTAACTTTGTCCAACGCATATTTTAGAAATAGAAAAACACCCTTATTATGAACTTAGAAACTTTTTTTACCCTCTCATACGGGTTATATGTCATTAGTGCTCAGGCTAAAGAGAGAAAAAACGGCTATGTAGCCAATACTGCTTTTCAGGTTACCGCAGAGCCATCGCAGCTCGCTATCAGTTGCAATAAAGACAACCTCAGTGCACAAGTTATTGCTGGAAGCGGTTTCTTTAGTGTGTCAGTACTTGATCAGGATACCTCTAAAGAGATTATCGGACGGTTTGGCTATAAAAGCGGAAAAGATATTGACAAATTTGAAGAGACACAGTTCTTTGAAAGTCCGGAAGGTATTCCGGTTGTAACCGAAGGTTGCATTGCATGGTTTACCTGTAAGGTAGTTAAAACCGTTGATGTGGGAACCCATCTGCTTTTCATCGGCGAGGTACTGGATGGCGATTTACTGGAGAAAGGGAAAACGCCACTCACCTACGATTATTATCACAAAGTACTTCGCGGACGGGCTCCCAAAAATGCCCCGACTTACATCAAAGAAACCAAACAGGAAAAACCGCAAGCGGAAGCTGCAAAGCCTGAAAAGGCAACCGGACAGAAATGGATTTGTCTTGTGTGCGACCATATTTATGATCCGGCGGAGGGCGATCCGGAAGCAGGTATCGCTCCGGGAACAGCTTTCGAAGATTTGCCGGACGACTGGGCTTGTCCGGTGTGCGGTGCAGAAAAAGTGGACTTCGAACCTTACAACAAATAAAAAAATAATTAAAAATTTTATTTATGAAATCACTCAAAGGAAGTAAAACAGAACAAAATCTGCTGAAAGCATTTGCAGGCGAATCACAAGCCCGTATGCGCTACGACTATTTTGCAAAACAGGCAAAAAAAGAAGGACTGGAACAAATTTCTGCCATCTTTGCCGAAACTGCAGGCAATGAAAAAGAACACGCCAAACGCTTTTTTAAATTTCTCGAAGGTGGCGCTGTGGAAATTACCGCTGCCTATCCTGCCGGCATCATTGGCACTACCCTGCAAAACCTGAAAGCCGCCGCCGAAGGTGAAAACGAAGAATGGACGGAACTCTATCCGGAGTTTGCCCGCATTGCCGAAGAAGAGGGTTTCAAAGAAGTAGCCACAGCTTTTCGCATGATTGCCCGCGTGGAAAAAGCCCACGAAACACGCTATTCAAAATTGTACAAAAATCTTGAAGAAGGACATGTTTTTGAAAAAGACGGTGTAGTGGTATGGAAATGTCGCAATTGTGGATACCTGCACGAAGGCAAAAAAGCACCCAAGAAGTGTCCGGCATGTTTACACCCGCAGTCCTACTTTGAAGTTGAGATTTTTAATTATTAAAACTTCCGTTTTACCGCTTTATCGCTCTTCCGGATTTCTTGCCAAAGGCGAGATACGTGCAATTCGTAAGTTTAGGGCTTTCAGATTTTAAATCCGTATTTTTTGTTCTTCCTTCTTCATTTAATCCATTATGCCTCAACCGGATTAGAGATCCTTGAACCCGGAACATTCGGATTCATTGCCAGAGGCGAGACACGGTGCAAATCCGAATAAGCGGGATAAAACTTATTGCTGGTCGGGATTTGTAATCCCGACCTTTCCTATATCAAATATATTATCATTACCCTCACGGATTTCTGTTTTTCCGAATCGTGTTTATATAAAAAAAGACAGGATTACGGCAAAACGCCTACAACAACTTTTGAGGGATATTTTCGGGAAAACCAAATTCGCTGGGTGGCTTTTTTAAAGTTACCCGGTTTGGCTTTGTAGATATTCATAAATGTCTGCGGGTTAACATCAAAAAACGGAAACCAACTGCTTTGAATTTGAATCATTATCCGGTGTCCTTTCCTGAAAGTATGTAAAATATCCTGAAGCGGCAGTTTTATCTCCGTTACTTTTTCCGGTACAAAAGGCTCTGGTTTTTCAGGGTTGTTGCGATATTTTCCGCGCAAAATATCACCGCGAACCAGTAGCTGATAACCTCCCATTTTTGCGTTGGTGGGATTGGGTTTTGGGTTGGATGCACTGTCGGGATAAACATCGATGAGTTTTACCACCCAGTCGGCGTCCGTACCTGTGGTTGAGACAAACAGATCGGCCAGCATTGGCCCTGCCAGTGTAACATTTTTCTCCAAAGGTTCGGTTTCAAAAATCAGCACATCCGGTCTGCGTGCAGCAAAACGCTGGTCTTCATTCATATATGGATGATAATAAAATGTTCTGGAATCCATAACATGTGCTGTGTAAGGTACCGGCTTTCGCGGGTCGCTGACATATTGATAATTATCTGTTTTACTTTTAGCGATTTTCCCAAAAGACAGTTTATGTCCGGCTTCCAGCGAAAGCGTCTCTTTTTGAACATTCTTCGGCGGCCACTCATCAAACGAGCGCCATTTGTTGACACCGGTGTTAAACATGCGGGCTTCCGGCTCCGGAAAACTTCCTTCCCCTTTCAGATAATATTTAAAAAACGGAAGCTGAATCTTCTTACGGAAGTAATCGCCTGTTTTAGAGCCGAAAGTAATATCTCCCAAACGATAATCATCGCCACGCGCCCACCAGCCATGCGGCCAGGGGCCTATAATCAGCATGTTTTTGGCATGAGGACTTTTATCTTCAATACTTTTATAAGTATGCAGCGTACCGTAAAAATCTTCACTGTCGTACCAGCCACCTACTGTCAGCACTGCTGGTTTTATGTTCCTAAAATATGGAAGCGTGTTGCGTGCCTGCCAGTAAGCGTCATAATCGGGATGTTTTTTCACTGTTTCCCAAAAGGCAACTTTGTTATGATAATATTTCTTATCCACATTAGGTAACGGTTCCAGCGACATGAAGAAATTGTATGCATCCGGAGATATCCTGGCCATGCGATGCGGCCAGTGCGTAGTCAGGCTATCGCGTTTTACGCCGAAAACGGAGAAAAAGTTGATGGCCATTTGCAACGCAAATGCGCCGTGATGATGCATGTCGTCGTCCACAAACCAGTTGGAAATGGGTGCCTGTGGTGAAACGGCTTTTAAAGCGGGATTTGCATCGATACAGGCCATGGCAGCATAAAACCCGGGATATGAAATACCAAACATGCCTGCTTTTCCATTGTTGTGTTTTACGTTGTTGATGAGCCAGTCCACTGTGTCCCAGGCATCGCTGCTTTCGTCCGTTTGCTTACCGGTTTTATGTGGGATGTAAGGCCGCATATTTACAAATTTTCCTTCCGACATAAATCTGCCGCGTACATCCTGATAAACAAAAATGAACTTTTCTTTGGCCAGCTCCACAGGTAACCGGCGGAATTTATCTTTACCATAAGGCCAGCAGGAATAAGGCGTTCGCCAAATAAGAATGGGATAATTCTGCGTTGTGTCTTTGGGCGTGTAAACAACAGTGTAGAGCTTAATGCCATCGCGCATGGGAATGCGGTATTCCGCTTTGGTGTAATGGTCTTTTACGGAATAGCTTTCCTGTGCGGAGAGCGTAGCCGATGATAAAAGCAGGACAAGGGAAATAAAAAAAATTCCCCGCTCAAAATTCATTTTTATTCTCATCGTATCAATTTTTATAAGATAAATATTCCTTTCTGTCAATTAGGAATTGTCAGAAAAATAAACCAACCGGACAATTTTTTCAAGATTGGTAGCATCGACTTCGTCAAAACTGTCTAATGTTTTGCTGTCCACATCCAAAGCGCCGCAAATAATGTTTTCTCTATCGTAAACCGGCACCACAATTTCTGATTTAGCTCTTCCGTCACAGGCAATATGTCCGGGAAAAGCTTCCACATCAGGAACAATCAATATTTTTCTTTGGCTGATGGCTGCATGGCAAACACCTGTACCGGATGGCAGATTGATACAGGCCAATGCGCCCTGATAAGGCCCGATCTGAAGTTTGTCCTCCTGAAAAAGATAGAAGCCACACCAAAAAAAAGTTTCCATTTTGTGATACAACACTGCATTTATAGTAGCCATATTCGATAGAGGGTTGTTACTACTTTTGACAATTAAGTTGCGTATTTGTTTATGCAACCGCTGGTAACGTTTTTCTTTTTTCGTTTTATCCATTATTTCGTTTTGGATTTTCAAAAATAGCAAAAATCCGGGAGCAATATTGCAAATTTTCCCCTCTTACATCCGGGTATCAGCATGACTTTTTTCTTTCAGTTGGCCATTATGTCTCTTGACTTTTTTTCTGTGGAAACAGGTTCCAG
>JAJRQN010000113.1 GCA_024280235.1 Bacteroidota bacterium
AGAGTATGATGAGTGGGGTAATCCCAACAAAAAACGTTATTACGATTATATGCTATCCTATTCTCCGTACGACAATGTAAAAACCCAGGATTACCCGGCCATGCTAATAACCACCGGTTTACACGACAGTCAGGTGCAATATTGGGAACCGGCCAAGTGGGTAGCCAAACTACGCGATATGAAAACCGATCATCATCTGCTATTACTATGGACAAACATGGATTTCGGACACGGGGGTGCCTCCGGACGTTTTGAACAGTTTAAAGAAACCGCCATGGAAGATGCTTTTATGCTGCATCTGCTCAATGAATAAAACTACTGGTTCAAACGCCCGCTTGGTAAAACTACTGGTTCAAACGTCCGCTTGGTAAAACTACTGGTTCAAGCGTCCGCTTGGTAAAACTATTGGTTCAAGCGTCCGCTTGGTAAAACTATTGGTTCAAGCGTCCGCTTGGACCAAAGTTTTTGTAAATTTGTATTGTACAAGTTGATAATTATTTAGTTCTATGAGCAGGAATTATAAATTTTATGAAAAAACAGAACTATATTTTGTCACCTACACTGTCATCAAATGGATAGACGTTTTCACCAGGAATGAATACAAAGATTTATTACTTGAGAGCTGGAACTATTGCATCAAAAACAAAGGGTTAAAAATACATGCATGGTGTATTATGACAAATCATGTACACATGATTATTTCGAGCGAAAAGGAAGAATTAAACCATATCATGCGTGATATGAAAAGTTTCACATCCACATCACTTAAAAAGATGATTACTGAAAATCCCGTTGAGAGCCGAAAAAGCTGGATTCTGAAGATGATGAAAGAGGCTGGAACAAAGAATAAGAACAACAAGGGTTTTCAATTTTGGCAACAGCACAACCACCCTATTTTACTGAATTCCAATTTTCTGCTTGACCAAAAGCTGAATTACATCCACAACAATCCCGTGAAAGCAGGGTTTGTAATGGAACCGGAACAATATCTTTACAGTAGTGCACAAGATTATGCAGGCATAAAAGGGCTGATAAAGGTTGAATTAATTGAATAATTCAAGCGTCCGCTCATATCATGGTTCAAGCATCCGCTCATATCATGGTTCAAGCGTCCGCTCATATCATGGTTCAAGCGTCCGCTCATGGTTCAAGCATCCGCTCATGGTTCAAGCGTCCGCTCATGGTTCAAGCGTCCGCTTGGACCATGATTTCGGCAATTTTTTCACAACAAGTTCATATGAATCGTCTATCCACGACTTTATCAGGTCGTTGTCCAGCGCGCCATTGAGCAAAACCGTATTCCAAAGTCGTTTGTTCATATGGTAACCCGGGCTGACTTCCGGATAATGTTCACGAAGTTCAAAAGCTTTCTCAGGATCACATTTCAGATTAATGCTCAGAGGGCCATCAAGATTCACAAGCGCAAACATTTTATTCGCCACTTTAAATACCAGCGTAGTGTCATCAAAGGGAAAACTTTCGGTAACCGCCGGTTTGTTCAGGCAGTAGCGGCGTATCATTTCTGCGTCCATAAAATCGTTAAGAAGTTAACAACTGCAAACATAATCAAAACTTATGGAATAAAAAACTTGACTTTTTTCTAAAATCAATTACTTTTGCAACCGGAGATAAGAGAGCCTGCAATGTTGTATTGCTTTACTTATCTCTTTTTTTCGCTAATACTCAGGGATTTAAAATTTCATTATGGGACTTAAAGAAAAATCAACCGACCTTCGAAAGCGCATGAGAAATGCCTTAAAAGGCGGTGGCGACAAAGCCATTCAAAAACAAAAAGCTATTGGCAAACTTACCGCTCGCGAAAGGATTCTCGCCTTATTGGATACAAATACTTTCCATGAATATGATTTGTTTGTAGAGCATGCAGCCAAAGATTTTAATATGGACAAGAAGTATCTTCCCGGTGATGGTGTCATTACCGGGACAGGAACTATTTCCGGTCATCCTGTTTGTATTTATGCGCAGGATTTTACCGTTGCCGGAGGTTCGTTGGGCTGGATGCACGCCAAAAAAATTACCAAGATTATGGATCATGCCCTAAAACTGAAAGTTCCGCTGATAGGCATTAACGATTCCGGTGGTGCCCGTATTCAGGAAGGCGTCAACTCGCTGGCAGGATACGGGGAGATATTTTATCGCAACACCCTCGCTTCGGGAGTGATTCCGCAAATATCGGTTATTCTCGGCCCTTGTGCCGGTGGTGCTGTTTATTCACCCGCACTCACTGATTTTGTCTTTGTTGTTGAAAACATCTCCAAAATGTTTATTACCGGTCCGGAAGTCATTAAGACCGTCCTTGGTGAAGAAATCAGCATGGAAGCCCTTGGAGGTGCCCGCGTTCACTGCGAAACAACCGGTAATGCACATTTTTTTGCGAAGAGTGAAGAAGAGTGTTTTAATCAGATTAAAAGTCTGGTAAGTTTTATTCCATGGAACAACTCCCGCAAAGCAGCCAAGTATCCCAAAAAGAAGCCCAAAACCAGAAAATATAATATTGAGGAGATCATCCCCTCCGATCCACGTGAGCCTTACGACGTGCGCGATGTAATACACTCATTGACTGATGATTCTGATTTCATGGAAGTTCAGGAACTGTTTGCACAAAACATCGTCATTGGTTTTGGACGTATGGATGGGGATACCGTTGGTTTTGTTGCCAACCAGCCGATGGTACTGGCCGGCGTACTGGATGTGGATTCGTCCGATAAGGCTGCCCGTTTTATCCGCTATTGCGATGCTTTCAACATTCCATTGGTTACACTTGTTGACCTTCCGGGTTATCTTCCGGGCGTTGATCAGGAACATGCCGGTGTTATCCGTCATGGTGCCAAAATACTATATGCCTACTCAGAAGCAACTGTACCGAAGATTACGCTCATTATGCGGAAAGCTTATGGCGGAGGCTACATTGCCATGTGTTCGCACCACCTGAGAGCTGACTTTGTGTTTGCATGGCCTATTGCCGAAATTGCCGTTATGGGGCCTGAAGGTGCTGCAAACATCATTTTCCGAAAGGAGATAATGGCTTCTTCCGATCCGGATGCTTTCAGGAAAAAAATGGTGGACGAATACAAGGAGAAGTTTGCCAATCCATATGTAGCCGCAGCTTATGGTTACATCGATGCAGTAATTGAACCTGCTGAAACCAGAAAAATGCTCATCAGAGCTTTGGGAATATCACAGGAAAAAGAAGTTTATCTACCCAGGAAAAAACACGGAATTCCTCCATTCTAAAATCAAATCAATATGTCTGAAAAACAAGATAAAACATTGAAAGACTTTACCATCGGAGGAATGCATTATAAAACTACTCTGACCGATAAGTTTAATAACAGAAAGCAGTATGAGGAACCGGATACCAACCGTGTCCTCGCGTTTATTCCCGGAACTATCGTAAAGATAATGGTAAAACACGGGCAAAGTGTTTCGGAAGGCGAACCACTGCTCCTGCTTGAAGCCATGAAAATGCGCAACATTATTATTGCACCAAAGAAGGGTAAAATTAAGAATGTTCGGGTAAAGAAAAACGAACTCGTTTCCAGAAACCAATTGCTGATTGAGATGGCCTAAAGCCTGAATAATGCATTGGTCTCCTCAATATATTGCAATAATTCTTCTTTGCCATCACCTGTAACAGCAGAAGTTACAATATAAGGAGGTAGCTCTGCCCATTCCTGTAAAAGTGCATTTTTGTAAGCAGCGAGATTTTTTTCTTTGTTCACTTTGCTTAATTTGTCGGCTTTAGTGAAAGTTATGACAAAGGGAATCTGCGACATGGCAAGCCATTCCATAAATTCCATATCATTCTTCTGTGGCTCATGGCGAAGGTCAATGAGCAGAAAAAGGGACATTAAATTTGACCGTGTAAGGATATAATGACGGATCATCCGTTCCCACTTTTTTCGTTCGGTTTTGGAACGTTTAGCAAATCCATAGCCGGGCAAGTCAACGAGATACCATGTTTTGTTAATGAGAAAATGGTTCATGGTGATGGTTTTTCCCGGACTACCGGAAACTTTTGCCAGCTTTTTGTTGCCCGTCAACATGTTGGTTAGCAATGACTTCCCCACATTAGAACGGCCAATAAAGGCATATTCAGGCAGTTGCGGCTTCGGACACTGGCTTTCCATCACCGAGCTGGTGATAAATTCTGCTTCTTTTATTTTCATAATTTTTCAACCGGACTATTCCGGAATAGTGAGATGTCTGTCTTTTTTCTTACCGTATATATCGTTTACCGTAACCAGAATCCCGGTTTCCTCCACGTTGCCGAAATGATCATTCAAAGCAGTACCAAAGGTTTTCATGGTGGAAGAAAGACTCATATAGGCATTGAATAACGGAGGAATGTTTTCTCCGAGTTTCCTGACTTTCTGCACCAGTATCCGATAGTTCTCTTCGTAATTTACTCCGCTAAAAATACTTTCAAGTATTTTATTATCTGTTTTGATAAGCAACGGTTTTCGCGGACGGAGTAAATTCTCCGGATCGGGAAAATACTTTCGCATAAAATAGAGAATCATATCTCTCGCAAATGAATCGAAATGGGGATACATTGTTATTTTCCCGAACAAATATTTCACATCCGGATATTTGAGGGTAACAGCGCCAAGTCCATCCCACAGGTTATCAAGCGAAAACAGACCGCGGCGCAGGTTGTATGTCGGCTGGTAATCAGGCTGAACAAAGGAACGGCCCAGTTCGAGCGTATAAGGAAGGTATTTCTCTATAAAAAGCTTATTGTATTGAAACAACCTTGAAGTTGGAGAAAAAACCTTTCCATCTTTTACCTTCATTTCTTTACAATGAATGTAACGATAACCACCGACAATAGCCTGCCCTTTCGGGTCCCACACAATCAGTTGTCTGAAAGCGCCTTCGCCTTCATCGTATTCATCAATATCCACACTTTTGCCAGTGCCGCCTTTGGCATCGCGGAAAGTAACTTCACGCAACCGGCCAATTTCGGTCATAACATGAGGTGCTTCCGCGGAAGTAAAGTCGTATATCTCATTGCCTCCGCTATTGGTCTTTCTAAGAAATGTATTTTCATTTAACTCGGAAAGCAGCAGCTCTTTATTGACAGGTGGGGCAATTGTTTCCATTTTTTCCAGTTTAGATGCAAAGATACAATCAATCTGTTAAAAATACAGCTTCCGGATTATCTTCCAACAAATAAATGAAGTCTCGCATACGGGCAGCCCATTCAGGCCTCGTCAGCCGATGGTCAAAAGTATTATACGAAACCGGTTTACCGAACGTAATAGTAATCGTTTTATTTTTTTGTTTATAAAGCTCATCCACAAGATAAAGCATCTCGATGTTACTCTTAATATGGAGGAGTTTTCGAAGATTGGCAAGGTTATAAAAAAAGTTTGTGTTCCGTCCGCTTATGTATGTGGGGATGATATCGCGTTGAAATCGCCTCGCTTTGGTGATAAACGTAGGATGCCATTGGAGGTCTTTGATAACTCCTCTTTTCTTTCTCGAAACAAGTCCGGCAGGAAAGTAACAGATAACCTTATCCGAGGCAAACGTATCATTGATAATTTTAATATTTTCCGTATTGGAACCGTGTTTGTTGATAGGAATAAAAAGCGGCTCAAGATTCCTGATGTTCATCAGGATATCGTTGACGGGAAAAACAATATCACTTCGCTTTTGGGCAACCGTCATCATAAGCGCCAGGCCGTCAAGCCCTCCCAAAGGATGGTTGGAAGCAATAATAACTCTGCCGTTTTCAGGAATATTATCGAAGCCGACAACTTTTACCCTGGTATTCATATAGTGCAAAGCACCTTCAATAAAAGGGACACCCTCAAGGTAACCATACAAAGACAATAACTCATTGAGTTC
>JAJRQN010000114.1 GCA_024280235.1 Bacteroidota bacterium
ATAGAGGAAAACGTATTCTTCTGTTTTTTTCTGTAGTTGTGTACCCTTTTTCATTTTTTTCTCTTCCCGTTTTTCAAGGAGAGATTTCATACGTCCTGTGGAGTCGGCTCTTGTTGTAACGGCCTGAATAGGAACAGCGAGCACATTGTCAGCTCGTTTGGTTTGTATTTCAACGGTGGCCGACATCCCCGGTCTGAAAGGCGAAGGAATGAGATTTTTTGGTCGGATAAGATCGGCATAGGACGATTTCAACATTCTGATTTTAACATCAAAATTGGTAACCTGATCAGCGCTTACGCCGGTGGTATTTGCCGAAGTAGCTATTTCGGTTACAATACCTTTGAACTTGCGGTTCAGGTAAGCGTCCACTTCAATCAGGGCGGTATCGTTCATGGCTATCTGTACAATGTCATTTTCGTTTACTTCCACATTTACCTCCAGCACATTTAGGTTTGCAATACGCATAATCTCCGTGCCGGCTGAAAACTGTGAGGCGCCGGTAACGCGTTCACCAACCTGTACACTTAGCTTAGCTACTGTTCCGCTGTTAGGCGAAAAAATTGTTGTTCGGTTCAGGTTTTCCTGTGCTTCACTCAGCTTGGCTTTGGCACTTTTCACCTGAAATTTGCTGGCTTTGAAGCTCTCTTCGGCTGCTTTCACCTCTGCTTTGGCAACGAGATATGTGGAGCGTGCAGCATCGTAGTCTGCATCGGAAATGACCTGGCTTTTCCAAAGTTTCGCACTACGTTCAAAGTCAAGTTTACTTTTTGTGTATTGTGCCTGTGATTGTGCGAGACGTGCTTTAGAATTAGCTTGGTTAGCTTCTGTGGTTTTTACGGCAGCTTCAGCTTGCTGGAAACTTGAAATGTAAATTTTAGGGTCAATTTTAGCCAGCTTTTGGCCTTTTTTAACGAAATTGCCTTCCTTTACGTAAAGTTGTACTACTTCTCCTGAAATATAAGGGCTGATTTTCACATCTTTGGCTGGTTGTATTTTGCCGTTAGCCGATACTGTTTCAATAATATTCCTTCTCGTAACTTTTTCAACAGCAACTCTTTGCACATCTGAAGATTTACCTTTTTTTACAGCTAATACCACCATCACAATCAGTACAATAGCACCGATTATGAACCAAATTGTTTTTTTTCGGGATTTTGTCATTTCTTTATTTTTTGTGCTAATGTAGTTATTCTTGCTGTATTCCAAACCTTATTTTACGGCATTTGTTTTAGAAGATCCGGGTTTGGTAATATCTTTCAGAGAGAGACTACGTCCTAGATAAAAATCAAGAATCTTTGTCTTGAAAATGTAATCATATTTTGCAGCAATAATATCTGATTCAGCATTGAAAAGCTTGACTTTTGCCACATCGTAATCAGTAGAACTCAACATGCCGACATTAAATTTCTCCTGCGCATATTTGAAGGATTCTGTCAATGAAATCACTGATTTCTCACGTGCAATATAAGTCTGGTAAGCTGCCAGTGCATCTGCGTAGGCCTGTTCAATATTTTTACGCAGGTTGTTTTTTTCAATTTTCAGGTTCAGGTTTGCGTTTTCCAAAGAAATCTTTGATTGCTTAATATTGGTTGAGACTTGAAAACCGTTCAGGATTGGAATGCTCAGCCGGAAACCGAGAGTAACATTACGGTTGTCTCTCAGCTGGTCCCAAAAAGGTTTTGTTTGGTTGAATCCGGGATCGAGCGGATTGTTGCTTACCCTGATTTGGTCGGAGTAGTTGTTTCCGTAAGAGGAGCTTAGCGACAGTGTAGGGCTTCGCCGTCCTCTTGCCAAAGCGAGTGCACGGTCGGCAGCTTTCACCGTGTACTGAGCACTCTTTATCTCCGGCATGATTCCCAATGCATGACTATAAATAGATTGAACGGGAAGCAGGTTTGGTTTTTGTGCAATAATCAAATTGGGCTTTTCAATATCAAATGCAGTATTTCCTTTTATATCAAGAAGTTGCATTAAGTCGAGATATGCCAACATGAGTTTGTTTTGTGCATTTACCAGGTTTACTTTGTCGTTGGCTCCCTGGGCTTCAATGTCCAATAAATTGCCTTTGGCTATGGTTCCTGCTTCCACCTGTTTTTTTGTACGTGCAATTTGTTTTTCGCTTATCTCAACCTGCCTTTTAGCATTGTGTTCCTGTTCTATATTAAACAATATTTGTAAATAAGCAGCAGCAATATTCAAAGCAATGTTGTCTTTGATCTTATCCGAATTATACTTCTTGGCAAGATATTCAAACTGCTTTTGCCGCAGATTGTTCACATTTTGTAACCCGTTAAAAAGTGTCAGGTTTGCGCTTACCGAACCGTAAGCCTGACTTGACCGCTTGTTTGTGTAACGATAAGTGGCCATATCAATCGACCTGCCCCAACCGGTATTCTGTGAAACATTGGCATTAAAAGAAGGTAAAAAATTAAGCTTGCTTTGTAATAGATTTTCCTTGGAAGACTTAGCTGAAAGCCGGCTTTGTTTTATCTGTAGATTGTTCTCGAAAGCATAGTTAATACATTTCTCCAACGACCATTCTTTTTGGGCTGTTACCTGTAGCCCGAAAAATAAAAATGTAAATAAAGGGAGGAGAAAAACAATCTTTTTTTTCATGGAATTCATATTTTTATTCATTGGATGAACCGTTTTTATATGCCTTGTAACTCATTTGAGTCAATAACTTATCATAAAACGTGCCACAAATATAACTATCTAATCCATACCACCATGTGAGGATGTGAGAATTTTAACTTTTTTTATCCTGTTCATATTTAAAACAACTCATGTTCGAAAACGGACAATCCAAAGTAGTAGGATTTTGTGAAAACACTAAATGCAATCTTCCCGACTTTTCGTAGTATTTAATACCGGCTTTTTGACCGATGTCTGATAATTTCCTGACAATTTCCAGTCGGTTCATAATTTCACTTTCACAATCTTACCCGCCTTCATTTCAGGTACAATGTCTGAAATATCTTTTTGCAGGCAATACTCTACATCCTTTGAAAATCCATTTCTTTTCAGCAAATTTAAATGATAGCAGTCTTTTAAAAGTAAATTCAGATTACCATTATCTTTTTGAAACGCTTTCAGCAACGTGATAGACATATCAGAGAGTTCAATATTTTTCTTTTTTCCAATTTCGTCAATAAACAGCGCTGCGCACATCGCATCGTCCATCGAAAAGTTATCGTTAGTACCAGAGCATACGAGGACGACGTTATCTAATTCTATAAATCTATTAACCAGTGCCTTCATATTTAAAAAAGACCCGATAAAAATTCTTGCGGCTTCACTGAGTCGATTTAGAGCTTGTGTGCCGTTAGAGGTGGTTAAAATCAGGGTTTTACCTTCCACATTGTAGCGGGTGTACATCTGTGGTGAATTTCCCAAATGAAATCCATCGATAATTTTTGTGTCGCGTTCGCCACAAAGCAACACTTCTTCCTCCGGAATCTCGCATGCCTTCTGGTGGGCTTCTTCCACTGTCAAAACGGGGATAAACGCTTTTGCTCCATTGGCGAGGGCAGTTATCATTACCGATGAGGCACGCAGTACATCAATTACAACAACATAACGATTTTTAATCAAATCGGGTCGTATGGCCGAAGCATAAGGGATCACGTCAATTTTCACTGAGCAAAAATAGATACTTTTTTGAAGAGTGCCAACTGTTTTGAATATGTTATCAGCCGTTGGCTTTTTTCTATCTTTGTCGCTCAAAACAAAAACAGATGAGTAACCGTGAAATACGCGTGCGTTTTGCACCCAGTCCCACCGGGCCGTTGCATATTGGTGGTGTCCGGACTGCTTTGTATAATTATCTTTTTGCCAAAAAAAATGGCGGAAAATTTATCCTGCGCATTGAGGATACCGACCAGACACGGTTTGTCTCCGGCGCCGAAGAGTATATTATAGAAGCTTTCGGCTGGTGCGGTATCCGGTTTGACGAAGGTGTTACTAAAGGTGGCAAATACGGACCTTACAAACAGTCGGAACGCAAAGCTATGTATAGCGAATATGCCGAGCGGCTGGTGGCTTCCGGCCATGCTTATTATGCCTTTGATACAGCTGAAGAGCTGACGACACAACGGAAAAATTTTGAGGCGGAGAAAAAAACATTTACTTACAATGCCGCCGAGCGCAAACATTTAAAAAATTCACTGGTTTTTTCTAAATCCGAAACACAAAAACTGCTGCAGTCCGGCACTCCTTTTGTGGTTCGTTTTAAAATGCCCGAAGACCATGTGGTACGTATGCACGACCTGATTCGCGGAGAGGTCATTGTCAACTCCAATGTGTTGGATGATAAGGTACTATTTAAATCGGACGGTATGCCAACCTACCATCTTGCTAACGTGGTAGATGACCATTTGATGAAAATAAGCCACGTGATTCGTGGTGAGGAGTGGCTGCCATCGCTACCGTTGCATGTGTTGCTTTATGAGGCTTTTGGCTGGGATGCACCACAGTTTGCACATTTACCCTTATTGCTCAAACCCGATGGAAAAGGAAAATTGAGCAAACGCGATGGCGACAGACTCGGATTTCCTGTGTTTCCGTTGCAATGGACTGACCCTAAAACCGGGGAGACTTCAAGCGGTTACCGTGAAAGCGGCTATTTCCCTGATGCTTTTGTCAATATGCTTGCTCTTTTGGGATGGAATCCGGGCGATGAACGTGAAGTTTTCAGCCTGGAGGAGATGGCCGAAGCTTTTTCCATCGATCGTGTCGGTAAATCTGGTTCCCGTTTTGACCCTGAAAAAGCAAAATGGTTTAATCATCAGTACATGCAGAAAAAGAGTAACAAAGAACTTGCTGCTCAGTTTCTTCCGCTCATTGAAAAAGAGGGAGTCATGGCAGATATGGACTATGTTGAAAAGGTAGTCGGGCTGGTTAAAGAGCGTGCGCATTTTGTGCATGAATTATGGGAGCAGTCCGGCTTTTTCTTTAAAGCGCCTGCCTCTTTTGACCCTAAAGCAGTGAAAAAACGCTGGAAACAGGCTTCTTACGACCAGATGATGGAATTGAAAGAATTACTGTCCGGAGTGGGTGATTTTTCTTCCGAAAATACAGAAACTGTAGTAAAAAAATGGATCGAAGAAAAAGAGTATGGTATGGGCGCGGTGATGAATGCTTTCCGTCTGCTGATGGTAGGTGCGCTGAAAGGGCCACATCTGTTCGATATCATTGCCCTGCTTGGACAGGAAGAGACACTTCGCCGTTTGGAAATCGGACTGTTCGAGTTGGGGAAAAAAGAATAATCTATTTAGCAAATTAGCGAAAACAAAAAAATATGTCCATCATATCAATCGAAGGAATGGAGTTTTTTGCTTATCATGGCTGTTTCAAAGAGGAGCAGGTCATTGGTACTAAATTCCGTTGCGATTTGTTTCTCGAAGTTGAAACTGTTAAGGCCGAACAAACTGATAATCTGTATGATACTGTTAACTATCAGGAGGTTTATCGGGTATTAAAAAACGAAATGGCAGTAAAATCAAAAC
>JAJRQN010000115.1 GCA_024280235.1 Bacteroidota bacterium
AAATCTCCCACTTATACTGGAGGTAATGCAGAAATATTCCCGCCAGAAATACCCATGGCTTAAAGGTAAAAATATTATCTTTGAGGGAGCTACCTATTCGTAATAAATACGGGTGGTTGTTTACCGTGAAAATCTATGTTATAGCTATGGCTATGAAATAAAAACCGAGCTTTGCCACTAAAGCCAACATGTTCCTCTCGAAAATCCCATTTGACTTTAAACAGCTTCATTTAAATAAATCGATGAAAGATGGGAGTTTGAATTGGATAAAATATGTTTCTCAGGTTTTATCTTATTGAATCCCTACAGGATTTTGTGGGAAGACGGTTTATCATCCACAGGATTTACCAGTAGTTAATCACATTCAATCCCTTTGGGATTTTCCAAAAAGGAATAAAACTTTTTAATTGAATCACGTGTTATCCAATCAAATTGAAATGGTAGCGCATTAAAATAGGAATTAACCAATTACCATTGGTAAATGCAGCAATTGTGGGCGGAACAATGCAAAGATTTGTTGCTTTAGTTTTGCTTGAGTGTTTTTGTGAAGGGTTTCGGTATAGTGTTTACTCCCTGCTCGTGTGCATATAATCTGACTGCCATGAGGTTCGAAATATGGGAAAATTATATCTTTGGAAAAATAAACACTGCGATGAAAAATATTTACTTTTATTTGCTTTTTGCCGGAATTCTCCTGCTGTATTCCTGCAATTTTGGTTCGGAAAACAAAAGAGCAGGCAGGAAAAACCGGTTAAAATGAAGAACTTACCTCATGTGGTGATGAAGACCCGGTTTGGGACAATTGTTGCTGAACTTTATCCTGAGAAAGCACCGATTACAGTGGCTAATTTTGAGCATTATATTCGTGAAGGTAAGCTGGATAATGCCGTCTTTTACCGGACGGTAACCATGAAAAATCAGCCGGGGAAAAAGGTGAAGATTCAGGTTATTCAGGGTGGTATCTTCAATAATAATCATCCTGACATGTTGCCTCCCATAAAGCTCGAAACTACAAAGCAAACAGGTATACGTCATTTGAATGGCACACTTTCCATGGCGCGTGATAAGCCGAACTCTGCCACGAGTGAGTTTTTTATCTGTATTGGCAACCAGCCTTCATTAAATTATGGTGGAAAACGCAACCCTGATGGACAAGGATTTGCTGCTTTCGGACGGGTTGTCAAAGGTATGGATGTGGTCAAAAAAATTCAGAAGCAACCTTCTGACCATCAACTGTTGATACCGCCTGTGAAGATTGATACAATTTATCTGATAGAATGAAAATAACGACTTAAAGATTCAAACTGTACCGAATTGTTATGTTTCTGAGCGGCTCTGCTTTCAGCGGACGAAGAGAATACATCCTGTTGGTTACATTGTTGCTGAGTATAGAAATTTTGCTGGCTTTGGTTAGTTCATAACTAAAACGCACATCCCAAATCATGTTGCCGTTGTTGTGATGGTAATAGTAATTACGGTATAATATAGCTTGCATGGTTCCTCCTGTGGCAAGAGTAGCATCCTCAAAATCAAAAATGGCTTTGTCGAGGTTCACAATTTTGCTGAAATATCGCATGGATGTTCCCACTGCAAATCGATGGAAATCCAGTTCCATATCCAACTTGGCAGTATGTAGAAATCGGTATTTCAGAATACGGGATTTAGGATCAACACTGGTGGTATTGTAAGAGAAAGCGGTTTGTCCTCCCGGATTAAAATCATGGGCAAATACGAGGTTTGGATCCAACGCCACAGGGTGAACGTAGGTATATCCGGCCATGATATTCAAGGTAACATGTTTGCTGAAAGTGGCTTGTCCGGTAAGCGAAAAATCTATTCCGGTAACACGCGATGGTCCGGTATTTACAAATTTAAAACCGGCATACGCAAAAGTGTAAGTCGAATCCCAGAAACCAAACAGATATTCCACAGTGTTTTTATATTCCTGATAAAAAAAAGCTACATCGGCATAGCCGCGAAACTTATTCAGTTTAAAGGCTTGCTTAACACCAATTTCCGCATTCCAACTTGACTCCGGTTGCAACTTGGGATTATCAAAAACGCCTAAAGTTCCGAAACTTGTCCGGATATAACGCTCGGCAATGGTGGGAAAACGGTATCCCATGCCAATGGAAGCCCGCAGATAGGTTGCTTCGGCGACTTTAAATGATGAACCAAACCGGAAGACAGGTTTGACCTTTTTTATCGTCCCGTTCAAATTAAAGTATTCAAGACGTACGCCGAAAGAAAGGTTTGCCACATTGCCATATTTTTTTTCCACTTCGGTGTATAACGATAAGTTTAACAGTGTATTGGTGTCAGAACCGGATCCCGAATACATGTTAGCTACAGAACGGTTATAATCGCTTATGACTCCGGCGATAAGGTCAACATTTCCGACTTTCTTAAATTGTCTTCGGAACTCATACTTGTTGTAAATGACCATTGATTTATTGGACTGGTTTAAATTTGCTTTGGAGTTGTCGTACATTATCCGTGAAATGAACTCATGCTTTGCCCCATTTTTCGAGTAATAGTTGATGAAGGGGTCCACATAGAAGATGAATTTGTCGTTGACTAAGATAGCGCCGGGATAGCCTCTGTAAAAACCGGCTGTATCGTCTAGCCATGCCATGACGGATGCCTTCTTCTGTTTCATAAAATTTCCGTTTATACCAAAGTTGAGACCTTCTGTTTTTTTGGATCGGCGGCGTATGTTGAAGTTAAAACGCATCAGACGGTTGGCCATATCTTTGTTGGTTAATCCTGAGCTGTCCACGATGGGGGGAATAACTATTGCCGGCCCCTGATAGTTGTGGTCATAACTCACGTTTCCTCCAACCACAAGGTCTGTGTAGCCATCACCAAGTCTGCGTGAATGACTAAATGCAATACCGGTTATTGGCGCCAGCCCATTCCACCATTTTTCCGCAATCTTGTTAGGTGTAGTGTAAGTACCAAAATAGGTACTTACATAAGTATGCGGCTTTAGTCCGGGATATTTCATTCGGATATAAATGGCACCGCTCAGGGAAGAAGAGCCTGAAAGCACAGACGCCGCGCCCTTTACCACTTCTATTTGTCTTATGTTTTCGATGGGAATAAACGACCAGTCGGGTTTGCCGGCATCAGCGCTGGCAATGGGCATGCCGTCCACAAAAACCCCGACTTTGGAGCCGACACCGTATGTGAAACCACTTCCGCCTCTGATTTGTGGCTCTTCATCCAGAATGGTAACACCGGGGGTGAGGTCGAGAATAGTGGCAATATTCCGCGTGTTGCGATCCTGAATAATTTTGGGTTTCATAACCTCGATGGAAACCGTCTGGTCTTCAAGTTTTTTGTTAAATTTTCCGGCACGAACCACCAACTCCTGTACCGTGTAGCTTTCCGGTTCTAATGAAATAGTATTCAATTTGGTCGTAATATTCTTTTTGACAGAAACAGTGATGGTTTTGGTTTTCATACCGGTGTAAGAAACTTCGATTATTTGGTTTCCAACTGGCAGTGTCAGTTGGAAAAACCCATTGTAGTCGGTAACCGTTCCTTTCGAAATATTTGATTTTAAAAAAATATTTGCCCCTATCAGGGAATTTCCGGTTCCATCTTCCAACACACGGCCTGAGATAGTCCCCGTTTGTCCATTAGTGATGCAAGGTATCATCCAGAAAAGAAAAATAAGTATAAAAGGAATTCGATAACTTTTTCCCATAAAATCTAATTGTGTCTTTTAACGTATTAAAATCTTTTTAACCAATACATTATCTCTGTATTGTGCCTGAATTAGATAAATGCCCGAAGGAAGTGAAATATCGAAGATTTTATTCTCTCCACTTTGCAGGGTGGTAGCATATTGCACACGTCCGAGGATGTTCAGTACGCGAATTTTATAAATTCCTTTGGGTGCGTTGGTTAGTCTGATGTGTAATTTCCTGTTGTAAGCAAAAACATGTAACAATCCCTGATGATGACTTTTTATGCCTGTGGAACTGAATATCACATTGAGGTCGTCAAACTTGGCGCTGCTTCCCGGAATGGCTTTCACTCCATTACCCGAAGTAAGGACAATCAAAATATATTCGGGATTTTTATTTAAATAATATTTGAAAGGGACTGCGAAACGTGTCCACTTATTTACTTCGGTATTCGGCAGATCAAAAGAAGCCTTGGCAACCCATGTGGAAGAATCCTGGTCTGCTATTGGTGTTTGGGCATACCCCGTATGCAGAATAGCGAGGACATTGCCATGGTCGCCGGAAACCGGCTTGCACATAAACCATCCGACCAAACTGTCGGGACGTCCGGTAAAAGGGGTGTTCCACAAAGGGTTGGCGGTATCGGTATAGACATAACTTGCGGTGTTGCTGACTTCTGTGTGGTAACGACCGTTTGACATGGTTCCGGTAGCTACGAGGCCAAGCGCCACTACATTGAATAGTTTCAGAGAATACTTTCCGCTGTGGGCAGTGTCGCATCGCGCCCAGTTGATAGGGGCCATAGCGTTTACACTCGCATTGTCGCCGGTTTTGATAGAACTCCAGTTCACCGGTTCGGGATGATCGGTGGGAAGGCCAAAGGGTACTTCCCAGTTTTCAAATCCGGGATTCTCCAACGTGTCTGCTGTTTGGGCTTGCAGCGAAAATAATCCAAATAAAAAGATGATTAAAAAGAGTATATATTTTTTCATAATTCGAATATTTGGATGTAAAAGTAGTAAAAAAAATTAGTGAAGAAAAAAGGGTGATTTTTTATGGAAAGAAATAAAAAACCTTTTTATTTCTTTCCATCGGCTTCATTTCCTTTGTTTCCTCCAAAATTGAGCACAGCAGAGAGGTACAGGCTTATGGAATAATAGTGCATTTCAACAGTGTGCTGAAGTACTCCCTGCAATGGGATCTTGTCAATGGCATTATACTCAACGGGATTACTAAAATTAGCAACCTGCTTCTGATTTGCCGATTTGCCGTAAGTAAACTGCAGGCCGGCAATAACCTTTTGTCTCAAAACAGTAAATTCGGCTCCTCCTGTAAAGTGATAAATATCAGCTCCGGTATTGGGGAGTGTGGCGTATTTTTTGTAGTCGCCAAAGTCAAGGCCGTTCAGATAATTAAAGTCTGTTCTAAACCCCAGCATAAATCCCATATTTTTATTTTTTTTCCATCTAAAACCTACTGCGATATTTGTCAGTCTTTTTGATCCGGAAGCTATGGAAAGCCATTGGTGTTTAAATTCATCCAGCTTTGTTTTCGGATTGGGATATGTTTCGAGAGATAAGTAAGGTGCTAAACCGAAAAAATGTTCCAATGTTAAATACAAACGGCTGCCGCTATGCGGGAAGATGTAAACCGTTCCAAAGGCAATGGAAAGCGGCAATCGTGAATGTGAAATGATTTTGTCTCCTTCCTGTGATAAGAATGCCACAAAGTCGGGGAGAGCTTTGCCTTTATAAGTTATGTTGGCCTGGCTTTTTGTGTGTAATATTTTTTTGTCAACAGACAAAACGGTAAAAGATGGTGTTGTAATATTCAGTCCGAAACGCCAACGTCCTGTTCTGTAAGCTATTCCTACTTTAAAAATTATTCTGTAGTCGTTGAAATTGGCGAGTATGCGGGAGTTGGAGATTGCAGAAAAATGGTTGTATCCACAAGGGTAACGGCGGAATTTTCAATATCCTGAAGATACCGCATGGAAACCGATGAAACAAAAGCGCTGATTCCGATATGAAAACTTTTTGAAGCTTCATAAGCAACGGCAGCGCCTACCCATGTGTCATCAAAGCGGTTTCGATAATCAAAGTAGGCATTGTAATGCTCATTCCCGGGACGCTCTTTCAGAATATCAATATATTGCTGGCTGGTATAGTTTAGTTCTGTCCGCTCATGGATACGGGTAAACACTGTTCCTGCAATACTAAATTTCCCTTTGGGCGGATTATAAACATAAGTGATAAATCGCGGCTGAACAACAAATGCCAGGTTATCCAGATTTATTCCTTTGCCAAGAACATTATTCATCTTGTAATATCTCCACGAAAACATAACTGCTGAGATGGAAAGGTTGGAATGATCTCCAATGTCTGAAATGTTAGCCGGATTGTAATAAACCGAGCTGCTTCCTCCATCGCCGGCGACAACAGCACCCGAAAGCATGGAGGAAACCGAATT
>JAJRQN010000008.1 GCA_024280235.1 Bacteroidota bacterium
ATTTAACGGATGTTTTTCGCTTGCGAAAAACTAAAATCCGCTTAATCTGCTTAATCCGCCTGTCCCGCCTGTTGGTACAACAGCAAGCGGGGATGACAAATATATAATGTTAAATGACAGTTAATTACAAAATTATAAACATATGAAATATCCACGACCCCGCTTAAAGCGGGAACACACAGGCGAATGATTATTCCCAAAAAATAATCATCGGATTTAGCGGATTTAACGGATGTTTTTCGCTTACGAAAAACTAAAATCCGCTTAATCCCCTGAAATAATCGGGGCAAGCTGCTCAATCCGCCTGTCCCGCCTGTTGGTACAACAGCAAGCGGGGATGATAAATAAATATATTGTGTTAAATGACAGTTAATTACAAAATTATAAACATATGAAACCTCCATGGCTCCGCCTCAGGCGGGAACACACAGGAGAATGATTATAATGCAAACCTGAACAAATGGGAAAAATATTATGTTAAATAGAGCCTATAAAATACTGAATATCAATACTAAAAAATTATAAACACATGAAAAAAATCGCTTCAAAAATTCTTATCCTCCTTTTCCTTTTCAGTACTTCGGCCATAATGGCGCAAATTTCGCACGGAACGGTACAGGAAAGCTTGACAATCAACAGCAAGATTTTGCACAAAACCGTTCACTACACCATTTACCTGCCATACGATTACAACACATCGCACCGATATTATCCTGTGGTTTATCTGCTGCATGGTTATACTGACAACGACATTGGCTGGATGCAGTTTGGAGAAGCCAACCGCATAGCAGATGAAGGTATTGCCAAAGGTGATTTTCCCCCCATGATTATTGTTACCCCTGATGCAGGTGTTTCCTGGTACATTAACAACTTTGATGGCAGTGTGCGCTACGAGGATTTCTTTATAAAAGAATTCATTCCTTATATCGAGTCGCATTACCGTATTCGTGGCGGAAGACAATTTCGGGCGGTGGCAGGTTTATCCATGGGCGGCTTCGGCTCGTTGGTATATGTTATGAAACATCCCGATATGTTTGCCGCCTGTGCCGGGCTGAGCGCTGCCGTACGCACCGATGAACAGTTCCTTAGACTAAGTGATACGCGGTGGGCACATACGGAAGCACTTTTGTACGGCCCGAATCTGAAAGGTAAAGCACGCTTGAACAAGGTTTTACTGGTAAACGATCCACTTCATTTGGTGGAAACTATCGATGTAAAAGCATTGAGAAAAGTTAAATACTATCTTGACTGCGGCGATAACGACTATTTTACTCTCGGCAATTCCGAGTTACATATTTTAATGACAAAAGAGCATATCCCACACACTTACATTGTTCGGCCGGGTCATCATAGCTGGGAATACTGGCGTAGCGGTTTGCCCGGCGCTTTAAAATTTATTGGAAAGGTTTTTACACGATAATACGGTTGTAGCCTAAAAAATCACCGACATCTCAAAAATATATTTTGACCAATGCAAATTTACAGGCAATATGAAAAGGAGAAGAATGAAAAGAAACTACTGTTTGTTGTCTATTTTCAGGTTCAGCACTTCTGCCCATGCTTTAATTTTCAGGTGTTGATCGGTTCCTGCCGGTGATTTCCGCAAAAAAACACGGCTGAATCTTTTGAAATATTTCAGTGTACTTTCCAGCGACAGATCGTACAAAATCAGCCGGGCAGCAAGCCCTTTGCGTACTTTTACCACGCCGGTAAACACTTTCGGGTTGTTGTAAACCACTGCCAGTGTGGCGATGGCCATCACTTGAGGAATAGCCGCAAAACGAAAAATATTTTCTTTCTTTAGCAACCGGAGATACTCCACCACATCAGATAAATGTTGCAGGGCATCAAAAACCATTTCGTTCAGGCAGTCCAACGACTTTTTGTCGCGCGGATGTTCGGTAAAATAAGAAAGTTCACCGGCATACTTACCCCAGATTTCTTTTGGCCAAAACGAACGATCTGAATATAAATCTTCGTGATAATCACGAATGATGTTGGTCTTTTGCAAAAATAATCCCATGGAGTTGGAAAGCTCACGCTGTTTTGTGAGTTCTGTGTTTTCCAGACCCGAAGCCACAAACAGGTTGGATAAACCTATTCCCACCAACCCCGCCACATAATGACAATACAGGTTATAATCATCCATCGATATCACCTCTTTCTCTGCAAAATCGGCCATACCGTTTCCCATTTTTTTGTGATATCAACAATCACTTTCTGATAGTTGGCATTGATACTTTTAAAAAACCGTACCACTTTGTCGTAATGTTCCATTAGGACACGGTAGTCTTCCTGATCCCCTACATTTTTCAGGGTAAAATTTTCGTCATCGTGTTTTTTGTAAAAATTCCGAAGTAAATCAGATTTTTCTTCAGGCGGAAACTGCATGTCATCTTCTATGGTATCAAGCCCGCGTAAAACGAGATAGAAAACACATACTGCATTTTTTAAATGGCTATCCAATTGCTGAATAACGGCAGCAAACGAACGCGATACCTTGCTTAATGCAGCGCAACAAAACGCTTCGTCATCCAACTGATGAGCCAATAATGCCAACGACTCTTTCGGTATCGCATATTTCTGCCCCTTAACCTTTAGACTTAACAGCGCCCTGACTTCACGTGGATGGAGTGCCGACTTATATAACGTAGGTATCATGCGCCTGGTTTTTTGCAAAATTATGAATTTTAGAATTAAGATACCGGTATTTCGAAAAAATTAAAACAAATGAAAATTATTCCTTTCTTTGCAAAAGCTAAATTTACAGTGGCTTATTTTATAACTATCTGGAAATCAATAGTGAAATATTATTTAGCTCTTTATTAAAACGAATGGAAATAAGCGTTGCAGACGAAGCCCTTTTAAAGAAGACGAATATCATGGAAAAATACGATATAATAATTGCCGGTGCGGGTCCTGCAGGATTGACTGCTGCTGTGGAACTCAGCAGGAAATTTAAAATTCTAATATTGGAACGAAGGAAACCCGGTACAACTTCCAGTACGTGGTACAGCTACGCCGACCGTGCCAAAAAATATGATATTGAAGAAGCGGTAACAACACGTTTCGATGGGATAAAATTCACTTCCCCCACACAATCGCATTTTATGAAAGATGATTGTGTCATTCTTGATCACAACAAAGTGTTGCAGCTGTGGATGGAACGAGCTATTGCCAATGGTACAGTCATTCGTCAGGAAACTTTCCGTGATTATGAATACAAAGACGGTGGAGTTTTGGTAAAAACAGGCAAGGGAAAGTATTATGTCCGTTTGCTCATTGATGCCATGGGATCCGGCTCAAAAATTATTGCAAAACACAATCTCATCAAGCGTCATGATGCATGGGTGATTTATGGCGGACTGATTTAACATGAAAAGCACGAAAAACCTTATGCACTCGAATACTATCCGCTAAACGATATAGACAACACTTACGTGGGAATTCATCCTCATTCGGATACTTTAACCAATATTTATGTTTTTCAGGTAAGAAGTAACACCATGGGAAATGCGGCCGAACTAAAAGATATTTTTGATAAAACAATAATAGAACTTGAGCCAAACGGAAAGAAAATTCAAAACCTTGGCGGAACTATTGTTTCAGGTTCGCTCAGAAAGTATGCGTTAGACAATATTATTTTCTTCGGGGCTTCCGGTATGTTGAATCCTGATGGTTGTGGCATGGGTTTCAACGAAATCCTGAAACAATACCAGACTTTTACAAAAGGTATTGCCAAAGCCATGGATAAAAACAAACTGGATCAGAAAACACTTTCTAAAATTGCCGATTCCCTGCGTGATCAGGAGACCATGAATTTTCAAAAAATTATCGGTGCTTTTTCACTCTATTTTATCAAAAGCAAAGGAAAATGGGACGGAGGCGTTAAGTGGCTTAATGCCATGGGAAAAGACAGCAAATACTGGATGCGCAACGAGTTTACACTGGACTGGATTATGCGGGCAAACCTCCGTTTGCACAAGGTAATCCCCATCAAGGAAACAGTGAGTATGATTCCCATGGATAACCTGCCGTTTGTGTTGGAACAACTGGCCCGATTCTCATTAAAAGCAGCTACCTCTGTGGTGAAAAACAGGATAAAATAGGAAGTAGCCGGAGAGTGAATTGGAGAACTGATGAATATAGGTAAAGGGAAAATGGGCTAAATATTATTTTGAGGTGCTGAGATGAAAATCTTTTTTGCCAATAACGCATTGAAATACCATTGCCGGATTGAATTCCCCTCCTCGGAGGGGCGTAGGGGTGGGTCTTCTCATTTCGGTTTTTTCTTTTCATATTCTTCTATCCAGTACTCAATGGTTTCTAATACATTAGTCATCTCTTTTTTTACTTCTTGGTCATCAAACCGTAAAAAATGAACACCCATATTTTCTAACTTCTTTTGCCGGATTTCATCATTATCAATAACCTCCTCAAAATCTTGACTGATTCCGTCAACCTCTATAGCCAACATTAATTCTTTGCAATAGAAATCAACAATGAAATTATCAATAGGTCGTTGACAATCAAAATCATCTCGCCTGAGGCGGGACCAGCATTTTCTTTTGCTTCAGTTCATTCCAAAGAAGGATTTCTGAAAAGGTCATGTCATTTCGTAAAGCTTTGGCTAAAGGCTTTAGTTTGGGATTGTTTGGTAAAATTTTCCGGCGCATTTCTTTGTTATACCCACCCCTACACACCCCCATTGGAGGGGAAAGTAGCGGCATTAATGATAAATTTAGGGTAAAAGTAAAAAACTTTGAATAGAAATCCAATATTATGCTTTTCCCAACACCTCAAAATAATATTTAGCCGAAAAATGAAAAAATTTCATGTACATTTGTATCTATCAAAAATTTGTAAATTATGAGCAAAAGGGAGTGGAAGAAAATCCGTGATTTCGAAGAAATCAAATTTGAGCGGTGGAACCATATTGCTAAGATAACCATCAATCGTCCAAGATATTATAATGCTTTTACGCCGACAACTACCACGGAAATGTCAGTGGCCATGGATATTTGCCGTGAGGACCTGACAATTTACAGCGTGGTGTTGACAGGCGAAGGCGACAAAGCTTTTTGTGCCGGTGGCGACCAGAATGTGAAAGGTAAGGGCGGCTACATTGGCAAAGATGGCGTTCCGCGCCTGAATGTGCTGGACGTACAACGGAAAATCCGTTCTATTCCCAAACCGGTGATTGCCATGGTAAATGGTTTTGCCATTGGTGGAGGCCATGTGTTGCATGTGGTTTGTGATCTGACCATTGCCTCCGAAAATGCCCGCTTCGGGCAAACCGGCCCCAAAGTCGGCAGTTTCGATGCCGGATTGGGTTCGTCGTATCTTGCCAGCATTGTGGGACAGAAAAAAGCCCGCGAAATTTGGTTTCTCAATAAACAATATACCGCACAGGAAGCACTGGAAATGGGAATGGTAAATAAAGTTGTTCCACGGGAAAAGCTGGAAGATGAAACAGTGGAATGGTGCCTCACCATGCACAAACGCAGCCCTATGGCTCTGCGTATGATCAAGCTGGGGCTTAATGCCGGACTGGACGGACAAATCGGGTTGCAGGAATTTGCAGGCAATGCCACCATGCTCTATTACATGACCGACGAAGCACAGGAAGGTAAAAATGCCTTCTTGGAAAAACGCGATCCCGATTTTCATAAATATCCGAAATTCCCCTAGGAATAAGAGACAATGCCTGATTGCAAACATAGAGAAATATCCCGAAAAAGGATAAAAGATTAGTAGCCATTATTCGATGTTTTTATGACAACAACTTCCCAATCAAGATTTTCAGCATGGATTGAAGCTTTCCGCCTTAGGACATTGCCATTGGCACTTTCTGCCATTTTTATGGGCAGCTTTTTGGCAATGGCAGATGGTCGTTACTTTGCTCCGGTCATTGGAATGGCCGTGCTTACAACTTTGTTCTTGCAGATATTGTCCAATCTTGCCAATGATTACGGGGATTTGCTGAAAGGTACGGATAATGCAGATCGGGTTGGCCCGAAAAGAGCAGTGCAAAGCGGCCGGATTTCTCTCCGGCAAATAAAATCAGCAATTATTCTTTTTGCGATGCTCTCCTTTGTTTCGGGACTGGGACTTTTGTATGTCTCACTTGGGAATCATTTTCTTACAGCACTATTGTTTTTGGCACTCGGACTGGCAGCCATTGCAGCCTCCATAAAATATACTGCAGGAAGTCATGCCTACGGTTACCAGGGACTGGGCGATCTGTTTGTATTCATTTTCTTTGGCCTTGTAGCAGTACTTGGTACCTATTACCTCAACAGTTTGCAGTTTCAATGGCGTTTGCTGTTGCCTGCATCAGCCATGGGATTTTTGAGTACAGGAGTACTGAACCTCAATAATATGCGCGACATGGACAACGACCGTACTTCCGGAAAACATACTATTGCTTCAAGGCTTAGGTATGATAAGGCAAGGATTTACCACGCAATGCTGATTCTTCTTGCCCTGATTTTTGTCACACTTTATGTCCTGTTGGATTTCCATTCCGTATGGAATTTTCTTTTTGTACTGACGGTTCCTTTGTTTGTTCGTGATTTGTTTCTTATTTTCAGAACAGAAGACAAGGCAAAACTTGATCCGTTTTTAAAGCGGCTGGCTCTTTCCACACTGCTGTTCTCCATCCTTTTCGGTGTGGGGATTTGTTTGTAAAAATTATTTCCCGTTGAAAAGTGAAGTTAATTTGCTGATGGCGTACAATGGAATATGGGTCATCCGGCTTTCTTTTCTGTAGTCCGATATGGATGTCCTGACTGCCATGGCGGGAGAATATTTTTCGTAAAAAATACGGAGGCTTTTGGCCTGCATGTTTTCCTCAGCCTTCACATCAAGCAGAATAATCTCTCCTGCATATTGCAGCAAAAAATCAATTTCGGAGGATGACCGTTCGGCCGACCAGTAATGAACTGCTATTTCCTCGTTTGTGATAAGCTGCTGTAAAACATATTGTTCGGTAAGAGAGCCTTTGAACTCTTCAAAGATACGATTGCCTGTGAGTAAAGTCTTGGCATCGAGATTGCCCATGGCCGCAAGCAGCCCCACATCCACCAGAAAAAGTTTAAAAGCGTGAAAATCTTCCTAAGCTTTCAGCGGTATACCGGGTTTTGTTATACGGGTAATCTTATGCACCAGTCCGCAATCGGTAAGCCATGTCAGCGCCAGTTCATACTCTTTGGCCCCGGCTCCTTTTTTGATCAGTTTGTAAATGAATTTTTTGTTTTCTTTCGCCAGTTGGGTAGGAACGGCATTCCACAGCATCCGGATACGGAGCACAATTCAGGTGGGCCGGTAATATTCTTTCAATATTAAAATCATCGACAAAGAGATTTTTCAGGGTTTTCGAGCTTTCAAAGTTGACATAAGCCGTTTGTTGATATTCGTTTTCCCCGAACTATTTCATTAACCATGTTTTTCCAACCTGACGGGCTACGTTGATAATAAGCGGCTTCCGGTTTTTTTTGTTTTTCCACTTTTTTAAATATTGTAAGGCTTTACGTTCCATGATGGGACTTATTTATATAAATTCAAATGACTTTACGTGAATAAACACATAAAATCAAATTAGTTTCTGTAAAATACTACATTAATTCAAATTAGTTTTTGCTGCAAAAAGACCTGTTGCGTTAAAAAATCTCTCCCCAATACACCATTATTTAGCATGGCCATGGGATTTATCATGTATTTGATACCCCGAAAATGTTCAAACGTTGTCCGGACGATATTGCCTCTCCTAAAATATTGAATCGATCAAGTCATCATCTGCCACGTTGGGCAGTGTAATCCGCAGGTTGGGATTCTGTTCCATAGCCCGTCGGGCAGCAAACATGGCGCCGTTGTTGCGTGCCCAGCTGCGGCGGCTGATGCCGTTATTCACATCCCAGTACAACATACTTTGCAGGCGTTTTTGTGCTTCGTCCGAACCGTCCAGCACCATGCCGAAACCGCCGTTGATCACTTCGCCCCAGCCTACGCCGCCGCCGTTGTGAATGGAAACCCAGGTAGCACCCCGAAAAGCATCTCCGATAACATTTTGTATGGCCATGTCGGCAGTAAATTTGGAACCATCATAAATATTGGAAGTCTCCCGGAAAGGCGAATCGGTACCCGAAACATCATGATGGTCACGACCCAGAACAATGGGAGCAGAAATACGTTTGTTGTTAATGGCCTGGTTAAAAGCGGAAGCAATTTTGATACGTCCTTCGGCATCGGCATACAAGATGCGGGCTTGCGAGCCTACCACCAGTTTGTTCTGTTGCGCACCTTTAATCCACTGTATGTTATCTGCCATTTGACTTTGGATTTCCTCAGGAGCATCCTGCATGATTTTTTCCAGTACATCGGCAGCAATTTCATCGGTGAGTGCAAGGTCTTCCGGTTTGCCCGAAGTACAAACCCAGCGAAAAGGTCCAAAACCGTAATCGAAAAACAACGGACCCATAATATCCTGTACATAGGAAGGATACCGGAAATCAATTCCGTTTTTCGCCATAATGTCGGCACCGGCACGTGAAGCTTCCAGCAGGAAAGCATTGCCATAATCGAAGAAATAAGTTCCCCGCCGGGTGTGGTTGTTGATGGCTGCTACCTGCCTGCGCAACGACTCGCGAACTTTCTTTTTGAAAGTTTCCGGATCTTCCACCATCATATTATTGGCTTCTTCAAAACTCAGCCCGGCCGGATAATAACCGCCTGCCCAGGGATTGTGCAATGAAGTTTGGTCTGATCCGAGGTTCACGAGAATGTCTTCTTCATCCAATCTTTCCCACAAGTCAACAATATTGCCTTCGTAAGCGATGGAAACCACCTCTTTAGCCGCTTTGGCTTTCCGAATACGGGGAATGAGCTGGTTGAGGTCAGAAAAAATTTCGTCTACCCAGCCCTGCTCATGCCGTTTTTGAGCCGCTTTGGGATTAACTTCTGCCACTACTGAAACAATGCCGGCAATATCGCAGGCTTTGGGTTGTGCGCCCGACATACCACCGAGTCCCGAAGAAACAAACAATTTTCCGGCAAACGGGTCTTCTCCTTTTTTGGCTGTTTTGCGCGCTGCATTCATCACAGTGATGGTAGTACCATGCACAATTCCCTGTGGACCGATATACATAAAAGAGCCGGCCGTCATTTGCCCGTACTGGCTGACACCAAGCGCATTAAACCGTTCCCAGTCATCCTGTTTTGAGTAGTTGGGGATGACCATGCCATTGGTAACCACCACGCGGGGAGCTTCTTTGTGCGAAGGAAATAATCCCATGGGATGGCCCGAATACATCGTGAGTGTCTGCTGGTCGGTCATGGTGGCAAGATACTGCATGGTGAGCAGATACTGTGCCCAGTTCATAAAAACGGAACCATTACCCCCGTATGTAATCAGCTCGTGCGGATGTTGTGCCACTGCCGGATTCAGGTTGTTTTGGATCATCAGCATGATGGATGCTGCCTGCTGACTTTTGTGCGGATAATCGTTGATAGGCCGGGCATACATTTCGTAATCCGGACGGAACCGGTACATGTAAATACGTCCGTACTTTTTTAACTCTTCGGAAAATTCCGGAGCCAGTGTTTTATGAAATTTTTTGGGAAAATAACGCAGTGCATTTTTCAGCGCCAGCCGTTTTTCTTCTTTTGTTAAAATATCTTTCCGTATGGGAGCGTGGCTGATGTTTGTATCATAGGCTTTCGTTTTGGGTAGTTCATCGGGAATACCCTGTAATATTGCAGCCTGAAAATCTTTAATATTCATAATGCTTTTATTTGGATGCAAATTTACGAATGATTTGTAATTGTTGCGTTATGCTATTCAATAGAAAAAAGTACTATGGGTTAATTGACGGGGAGTTTATAACAGGGATTCTGTTAACTTTCAAAAATCCAACTTTCGTCTCCTATCTTCAAATTCTGTCTTTTGAGTTTTTCAGGATGTCGTACAGAAATTCTCTTGCTCTGAAAAGCTGGGCTTTCACGGTTCCCAAGGGTAAATCAAGCTCTTTGGTGATCTCTTCGTAGCTGTATTCCTTAAAATAGCGTAGCTCGATAAGTTTTTTGTAATGTGGTTTCAATTTTTCTACTACATCGTGCATAAGGTCAATTTTTTGTGAACGGATAAACTGTTCTTCCGGGTCCGGGTTGCTGGAGGGAATACGTGTGGGCTGGTCGTCTTCAGTTTGTCCGGGCAGTCCGCTGACAGCTCTCGAGGCTTTGTTACGTGTACGCATAAAATCGATACAGTTGTTGGTAGCAATTTTAAACAGCCATGTGCTGAATGCGTATTCGGGAGTGTATTGATGCAGGCTTTTAAAAGCTTTACCAAAAGCTTCGATGGTAAGGTCTTCGGCATCGTGAGGGTTTTGGGTCATCTTCAGCATCATAAAATACAAACCATCGTAATAGTGATGCAGCAATTGGGCGTAGGCACTCTGGTCGCCCTCCTCCAATGCATTACGGATGAGCCTGTAATCTCTCCTCCCTTTTTCCGTAAGGTTAGCATTTATTTCCATTTCGACGTTTTAGTAAGGAATCCCGAAATACCAATAATCATCATAAGCAGCAAATGAACGGGTTCCCACAAAAGCGAAAATAGTAATAAATGCTTTTCCTGCAACTTGTCCAGAACCTTTTTGTGAATGATAATTCGGGAAACAAGCCGTGCAAAAACAGAGGCTATAAGTACATAATACAAAACCGGATTTGTAGTAATAATTGCCAGAGTGATAAAACATAAGTAATATAATCCCAGACTTAGGCTGAATGTCCCCAGCAGGAATTTGAATTCTGGTCTGTATTTTCTACCGGTGCTCAGATGCCGGCGTTTTTGCAGATACCATTCACTGAAAGTATGTTTAGGCTCGGAATAGACAAAACCTTCGGGCGACAGCTCCACTCGTGTATTCGCTTTTCGTGCCACTTCGTTGATAAAAAGGTCGTCGTCGCCGGAAGCTACTGAATAATGTGCAATGAAACCTTTGTTTTTTAGAAATAACGATTTCCGGTATGAGAGGCTGCGTCCTACTCCCATGTATGGTTTCCCGGCAAGGGCAAAAGAGAGGTATTGCAGTGCCACGAGAAAAGTATCGTAACGAATGATTCGATTCAGGAGGTTTTTCTCTTTGATGTAAGGGCCGTAGCCCAGTACCACCTCGGTTTTGTCGTTGTAGTTGGATGCCATCCGGCTGATCCAGTAAGGCGAAGCTGGCCTGCAGTCGGCATCGGTCAGGAGCAGTATTTCATGTGCCGCCGATTTTATACCGATGGAAAGTGGAAACTTTTTGCCATGGAAAAAGTTCAGATCACGTTCGATGGTAATCACTTTCAGTTGTGGAAAGTTGTTTTGCATCTCTCTCAGGTAGTCAGCGGTTTCATCATTGGAGGCATGGTTGACAACGACTACTTCAAAGTCAGGATACTTTTGTTCAAGAAGAGCCGGCAGGTTTCTTTTTAGATGATGATACTCGTTGCGGGCAGCCATGACCACTGAAACGGGAGGCTGTTCTGTTGTTGCGGGGCGATGCTTACGCAGGAAAGCCAGCTTTGAGAACAGGAGACAGTAATAGAGCAGCTGGACAAAAAGGCTGACCAGAAGCAGGGCTGCCAACACGATTTCTACAGGAGTAAATTGGGTCATTTGCCGGAATAATTTTACGGAGCAAAGATATTTAATTTCTTCTAATTTTTTCGGGTTGCCAAGGTTAACTTTCAACAGTCAATTAGCCTGTTTTCAGGTATGAAGGTTTAGCTTGTACAGGTTTGAATTATTGAATCAGAATAACCTCTATCTTTGCCGAAATTTTGGAAGATTTTATGCAGTTTACACTACTGAAAACAGATGATAAGACCGCAGCGCGTGCCGGTGAGATAACTACCGGACACGGGAAGATTCAAACCCCGATTTTTATGCCGGTAGGTACGGTGGGAACAGTGAAAGGAGTGCATATCCGCGATGTGAAAGAGGATGTGAAAGCACAGATTATTCTGGGAAATACCTATCATTTATATTTACGTCCGGGTACAAAAATTATTGAACAGGCCGGGGGTCTGCATCACTTCAACGGATGGGACGGCGCCATCCTCACCGACAGTGGCGGATATCAGGTTTATTCGCTTTCGGGAACACGCAAACTGGACGAAAAAGGGGTTCTTTTCCGATCGCATATCAATGGCTCAAAACATCAGTTTACACCTGAGAATGTGATTGATACGCAACGTAGTCTCGGCTCTGACATTATGATGGCTTTTGATGAGTGTACACCTTATCCCTGCGATTACGATTACGCGAAAAACTCACTGGACATTACTCATAAGTGGCTGGCAAGGTGTGTGAAAAGGGTAGCGGAAACAGAACCAAAATATGGATACAACCAAAGTCTGTTTCCCATAGTACAAGGCAGTACATTCCGTGATTTACGTATAACCTCTGCTGAAGAGATTGCTTCTTATGGTGCCGACGGTAATGCTATTGGCGGGCTTTCGGTGGGCGAGCCGCACGAAATGATGTACGAAATAACAGACCTGGTTTGTGGTATTTTGCCTAAAGATAAACCCCGATACCTGATGGGGGTGGGAACGCCTGAAAATATTCTGGAAAGTATTGCTCTCGGGGTGGACATGTTCGACTGTGTCATGCCTACGCGCAACGGTCGTAACGGGATGCTTTTTACAAAAAACGGGATCATTAATATTAAAAATAAAAAATGGGAAAATGATTTCAGCCCTGTGGATGCGGATGGAACCTCATTTGTTGACACATTGTACAGTCGGGCTTATTTGCGGCATCTTTTTTCGGCACGGGAATTGCTGGGTGGTATGATTGCCAGTACACATAATCTCGCTTTTTATCTGTGGCTGGTACGTGAAGCCAGGCAGCATATTCTAACAGGTGATTTCAGTAGTTGGAAGGCGATGATGATACCGCGTATAAAACAACGACTTTGACCTTTTCGGGATAGGTATTCTGCCCTAAGAGTTAAAAAAATGATGTATCTTTCACAAAAAATAGAGATAAGGTAAATCCCCGGATGAACAGACTGATATGAAGATTATTGACTGGTATATTATTAAAAAGTATCTGGGAACCTTTTTTTACTCCATCACTTTGCTGATTTTGGTAGTAATTGTCTTTGACATTTCTGAAAAAATTGACACTTTTATCAGACATCATGCGCCGTTGCATGCCATTATTTTTGACTATTATCTGAATTTTATCCCCTATTTCGTCAATCTGTTTATTTATCTTTTCTCTTTTATTGCAGTGGTGTTTTTTACCTCGCGGTTGGCTGGGAATACCGAAATAGTCGCCATGTTGAGTAGCGGTATCAGTTTCCGGAGACTGTTGCGCCCCTACATGATGGTGGCTGTTTTTCTCGCTATTTTTTCTTTTTTTCTTCGCAGTTTTATCATTCCACATACTAACATTAACCTTCGGATTTTTATGAACAAGTATATCGAAAATCTTACGAAAGATAATGAGCGTAATATACATGTGCAACTTGGCCCCAACACATTTGCGTATGTTGAATCGTATAATGTGAGTCGGCGGACAGGATATCGTTTTGCCATGGAAAAATATGATGGTGAACGGTTAGTATATAAACTTAACTCCCGGAAAATTGTGAGGGATACCGTTCTGCACAAATGGGTTATTTACAACTATTATATTTTTCGTTTTGATAGCCTGGGAAATCAGAAGTTGGAAAGTGGCTTTATGAAAGATACGACCATTGCACTGAAACCCACTGACTTGTACAAAATTAAACAACGTTTTGAAGAGATGAATTATTTTCAGCTTAATCACTATATCCAAAAAGAAAAAGAGCGGGGGTCGTTGTCGTACAAACGCTATGAGATTGAAAAATACAAACGTTATGCCGGACCGGTAGCCATATTGGTATTGACAATACTGGGTGTAGCCCTCACCAGCCGGAAAGTGAGGGGAGGGATGGGTATGCATCTTGGTTTGGGCCTGCTGCTGGCGTTCTCTTATATTTTGTTGATGCAGGGATCGGTCGTTTTTTCCACACAGGGAAACCTTTCGCCCTCTATTGGTGTTTGGATTCCAAATATTATATACCTGATTATTGCACTTATACTGCTAAAAAAAGCACCAAAATAGTTTCTTGCAGCTTGTTGTTAGATGACTTTTGGCTTTGCCGTTTCCATACCTTAAGCAATCCGGTGCGGGATATTTAGTGTCTGCTGAAAAACGCTTAAATTATTGATGTATAAATTATTATATTGATTCTTAAAGATAAAAGTGCATGGTTTTCCGGCAATTTTATTAAAAAAACGTGCATTTATTATAGCCACAATTTCAAAATTTATACTGCTCAACTGCATGCCATTTTTGTATCTTGTTAAGCTCGGGGCATATGGATATATTCTGGTTACACAAGATCCAAATCTGACACATATCTAAGCTTTTCAGCAAGCCCTAATTGTCGAAATGAATCCATTCAAAAGCCAATAGCACGCCATCTTTGCACTAAAAACCCCTTGTAATAGCCCGTTATAACTTCGTGATTTTTAGCGACAAATCTGTTACACTATTGGCTTTCTGTGGTATAAATCTTAAATCGAACTCAGGTTAGTAGTACAATGTTTATTATTGGTTTAATAGCTTTTTTCTGTTTCAGGACTGAAATTTAAAGATTATCGATGGCATACAGTTTGACATTTCCTGATTTATGGTTGAAAAAATAATCGTATTGTTAACTGTTGAATTTGTACTTTTGCATCCGAAATATTTTAAAGGTAATACAATATTATTTTATGGCACAAAAACCATCTGTTCCGAAAGGAACACGCGACTTCGGTCCTTTTGAGATGAGTCGTCGCAATTATATTTTCAACACCATCCGTGGCGTATTTGAAAAATATGGTTACCAACCTATTGAAACGCCAGTCATGGAAAATCTGACGACACTTCTTGGGAAATATGGCGAAGAAGGAGACCGGCTGCTTTTCAAAGTTCTTAATTCCGGTGATTATCTTGCCAAAGCCAACAGTGAATGGCTTGAGAAAAGGGATTCTCTGCGGTTGAGTACAAGTATTTGCGAAAAAGGATTACGTTATGATCTAACCGTGCCTTTTGCCCGTTTTGTGGTTCAACATCGAAACGATATTACTTTTCCTTTCAAAAGATACCAAATGCAGCCGGTTTGGCGTGCCGACAGGCCACAAAAAGGACGTTACCGTGAGTTTTTTCAGTGCGATGTAGATGTCATTGGTTCCGTTTCCCTGCTCAACGAAGTGGACTTAATCCGTATGATTGATGAGATCTTTCAACATCTCAAAATCAATGTAGTTATTAAGCTCAACAACCGGAAACTTCTCAGCGGAATAGCCCAATCCATCGATGCCCCCGAAAAGCTTACAGACATCACTACGGCTATGGATAAACTGGATAAAATCGGTGTGGAAAAAGTATATGAAGAGTTACGCTCCAAAGGCCTTTCGCAGGATGCCATTGACCACCTTGAACCGATCCTAAACCTCAGTGGAAATAATACTTCCAAATTAAATTGCCTGAAAGAACTTGTTGGCGATACGGCTGACGGCTCTCACGGTTTATTTGAATTGGGGACAATTCTTCAATATCTTAAATCGTTTAACCTGAAAGCTAAAGTTGAGATTGACCAGTCGCTGGCACGGGGATTAAACTATTACACCGGGGCCATTATTGAGGTGAAAGCTGAAGATGTTAAAATAGGAAGTATCTGTGGAGGTGGCCGTTATGATAACCTTACCGGGATTTTTGGCTTGCCTGATGTCTCCGGTGTAGGAGTCTCTTTTGGTGCTGACCGAATTTATGATGTGTTGACCGAACTAGAATTGTTTCCCGAAGATGCTGCTTCGCTGACCAAAGTGCTACTGGTGAATTTCGGTGAAAAAGAAGAACTCTTTTCTCTTGGAATCCTTGAAAAATTGCAGCAGGCCGAAATTGCATCGGAATTTTATCCCGAACCGGCAAAGATGAAAAAACAGATGAAATATGCTGACCAAAAGCAAATTCCGTATGTGTTGTTGATTGGCGAAGAAGAGATGAATTCTGGTAAGCTCACTTTGAAAAATATGGTTACCGGTGAACAGAAAAAATGGAAGATTGAAGAAATAATAAAAATAATAGGTGCTTGATGTTTAGTTAATAATGCGAATCAAGGGTTGAAACAGAATAGAAATAAACAAAAGAATGTCGATAACTTATGATGTATCCGTTTAATATTTAGCCTGAGAACCAGTATCTTAGATGCAGTATTCACAAAACATTTAAGATATGATTCCC
>JAJRQN010000116.1 GCA_024280235.1 Bacteroidota bacterium
GAAAATACTGTAACTAACAACGGCTATACTTAATTGCTTAGTTCTGTGCTACTTTGGAAAAATATTCAATTTTTCCAAGCTGGTTTTGTACTTGTAAAATTAAGTGCTAAATTGTCGCAACTAAGCATAGCCAAACCGTTAGAAACAATGCGGTACGTTAAAACGGCATAGTTTTTGCATTTTTATATAAACTATCTATAAAGCAAAACTAAAATGCTTTTATTACTAAATATACTTTTGCTACCGCCATAGTGACAAACTTGTTACTATGATCAAAATATTTTTTATTCAAATAAAAAAGATAATTCTTTTACATAAAAAAATCACTTAAAATCCATTGCCATGAAACGTACATTTTTATTACTACTGATAGGACTGGCCTTCAGTTACGGATGTACTACCAATACGGTACATCCACAAGATACTGTTGAAAATTTCAAACTTATCCCTAATTTCGATTTTGAAAATTGGGAACCCTCAGCCGGTAAAATATGGTTTTTCCCCGATTGGACAACAAACAACACTTGCGCGATTTCAGCTACTGAAGTTGACCCTGATTCATTAAATGTTTATCATGGCCGTTATGCAATAAAGTTATTAAATGATAATACATATCCCGCTCTCGCAGAAACCAAATTTCCTGTTACTGTTCATCCTTTGAGCTTACGGGCTTTTGTCAAATGTAAATTGGTTCCGTCAGATACAGTTTCAATACGTATAAAATTATTTTTTAAAGGCAAAGAAACAGATAGCGGCGTATGGTTTGGAACAAAGTCTATCGATAATTATCAACAGATTAATATCCCTGTCAGCCAGCATTCAGCTCTGGCAGACACAGCTTTGATAGAAATTAGAGGCGGAAATCATTTATTGAATAACCAGCCCGGAAAGGGAAGTATTTTTTGGGTTGACTACTTATCTTTTCTACTCACACAATAAAAATTAAGTTAAAATGAAACGATTCTACTTTTTATTCATCATAATCTGTGTATTAACAGCTAAAATAATCGCTCAAAATCCTTTCTCCACAGCGGTTCAAATAGATACGAATTACACCCTGTCAACTACTTTAAAAGCGACACTTGTTACAACGGGAAACGGCTCAAATGCAGCCAATGTCAGTGCAAATAATATCCCGGCCATTGACGGCACAGACATTCGCATTTTTCCTTCTTCTAATCCTCAGTCTGAAGTTAATATTTCCATTGACCCGACAAATAGCAATAATATTCTTGTAAGCGCCCAGACTATATGGGGTAATTCTTTACAAGGATATTATTATTCTAATGATGGAGGACAAACATGGAACGGTTCCGATCATTTGCCGAATTCTGCTTATGGCAGAGGTGATCCTTGCACGGCGTTTGACGCGCAGGGTAATGGGTACCTTGTTTCAATGAGTCCGGATGGTAACAAACCGCCGCCGCTGGCAGATGGATATTATATCCTGAAAACGACTGATCATGGAGCAACTTGGCAGCCAGAGGTAAGGGGTTATGGCCCTGTGAGTAGCTTTGATAAGGAAATGATTGGTGTTGACAATTCTCTTGTAAGTCCTTACAAAAACAATTTTTACTGTGCCTGGACGGAATTCACATCTCCAACAGCAATGGATGGATATGTAAAATTTAATTCTTTACCGGCCGGCAGCAGCACGTTTTCACCAGCAATTACGTTAAGGAGCAATAATGGAGCAGGACAAGGTGTCAATGTTCAAACTGGCCCCAATGGCGAAGTATATGTTTGTTGGGCTGACTATCCTGGTTCTATGCCGGCAACTGGAATTGGATTTGTTAAATCATTGGATGGGGGACAAACTTTTTCTCCTGCATCAATTGCATTTTCATACTCCGGAATACGAGTCACGGGGAGCCTTGATTCCAGATTTAATAGTCGAGTAAATGACTTTCCTTCCATGGCGGTTGATAAAAGCAATGGGGCACATAGAGGTAGGATATATATTGCTTATCCTACAGGTGGAGCAGGAACGTCAGTTATTCAGGTAAGGTATTCGGATGATCAGGGCAGCACATGGTCTCAGCCTAAAACAGTAAGTATTAGTGGTGCAACCCAAAGTTTTTTTCCGTGGATTACCGTGGATGATTCCACGGGCATCGTTTGCATCGTTTATTATGCCTTTGATACTTCTGTACAATATGGGACCGATACCTATCTTGCCTACTCCTCGGATGGTGGAGAAACGTTTAATAATATCAAGGTAAGTGATGTCTCTCATATTACGGCCCCGATTACTGGATTTGGTGGTGGTTATGCAGGTGATTATATTGGAATTGCCGCTTACGGAGGAAAAGCATACCCTGCTTGGATGGATGACAGAAACGGCATCTGGCAAATATATGTTTCTCCGGTTAATTTTATATTCATGACAACTTCTGGAGATGGCATAGTCTGCACCTCCGGTACTACCTTCACCCTTAACAACTGCCCCTCCGGCACTACGGTAAACTGGACTCACAGCAGCAACCTTGAATATGTAAGTGGTCAGGGAACGGACAATTATGTGGTAAAAGCCACCACATGGGCATCAGATTCCGGTTGGGTACAAGCATC
>JAJRQN010000117.1 GCA_024280235.1 Bacteroidota bacterium
AAGTATCAGGACAATTCAGGTCAACTAATGGTGCTTTTGGTTTTGCTGTATTGCGATCAATTACTGATACGGTCTTGAAAAATAATGTGGATGTTTTAAACTCATTAGTATTTATTGCAACTTTGGAGACTGATTAGTTACTTTTCATTTTATTGCGTATATTATTAGACGATTTGTTTAAACATTTCTCTTGTGATTGTTATGAGGCTTTAGCAAGAGAGCTGCTTGTTTATAACTATACGGAAAACGTTAAGTTCGTCCCGAAAGTAATCGGGATGCGAGGTTATGAGTGTCAGACGTCCTGACAGTATTGTCGTAATAACTAATACTCAAAACGAGCTTAACAGCCTGTCCCGATGATTGAATCGGGAAAGAAATAGGATTTTTCCGGTAAGTCCTAAATAATCTTGACTAATAAAGGAGGAGCACGTAATAAACAGGAATAATTTAACCCGGTAGAAAATAATTCGGGAATAAAGTTTATAAAAACCTTTGCATAAAAGGTGCGTTTTTCTTTTTTATAGGTCTGTTTTTGAATGGTGTAAAAGGACAATGTAAAACCTGGAATGGGACATGTGCGGTAAAACGTGTGCCATACATTGCTGTCTTTTACCTTACTATGAAAAAATACGTGGTGATGAAATGCTTCGTCCAAGAGTTTCACTGTGGTTGGTGTAATGAAAACCAACAACAGTGAAATTGCAAGGATATGCCTTAGCCTTTTGGACATGCTTGTGATATAAGTCTCTTAATAATTTTTTTGGGGGATATTTTTCAAAACTTCAAGGGTGAGTTTCCAAAATTTTTCCACCGTGGCAATCTCCAGTTTCTCGTCAGGAGAATGCACTCCGCGCAAGGTGGGGCCAAAAGAAATCATGTCCATTTCCGGATATTTGTCACCAATCAGACCACATTCCAGTCCTGCATGGATAGCGAGTACTTTAGGCTCCACATCGAAAAGCTTTTTGTAGGTATTTTTGGTGAGTTCCATGATTTCGGAGTCGGGATTGGGTGTCCAGCCCGGATAGCCATCGGATGTCTCGGAACGCGCTCCCGCAAGGCTAAAGACACTTACCACTTTGTTGGTAACATCTTCTTTTTCTGATTCTACCGAACTCCTTTGGCTTGTTGTGATTAAGATATCATTTTCTTCAAATTTCACAGATGCGAGGTTGTTGGAAGTCTCCACAAAATTCTCAATATCCTGCGACATGGCAATAACTCCGTGAGGACAGGCATAGAGTGCATTGACCAGTTTGGTAAAGTTTTCGTCGCTGACGACTGTTTTGGGTATTTCAGTTTCGGTGGTTGTAAAATTCAGGTTCTTTTCGGTGGCATGATATTCATTTTGATATATCTTTTCAAACCCTTTGGCTTCTGCAACTAAAAGATGCATTTTCTCTTTGGGAAGGGTAACTATGGCAAAAGCTTCACGGGCAATGGCATTACGCAGGTTACCACCATCAAAAAGCGCAAGTTTCATATCGAACTTATCTTTGTATGTCCACAAAAAGCGGTTCAGCAATTGGTTGGCATTGGCGCGTCCCTTGTTGATGTCGTCGCCCGAATGACCTCCTTTCAGGCCGGAGACCATGATTTTCAGTGCTTCGTGTCCTTCAGGGACAGCCTGTTTTTGGTAGGGAAGCCAGGCGAGTGTATCCTGACCACCGGCACAACCGATATATAGTTGTCCTTCGTCTTCCGAATCGAGATTCAGCAGGATTTTACTTTGGAGGAATCCCGGTTTTAGCCCGAAAGCCCCGGTAAGACCTGTTTCTTCGTCCACGGTAAAGAGGCATTCGATGGGGCCGTGCTCGATGTTGTCGGAATCAAGCAGTGCCAGTTCCGTTGCCACGCCAATGCCATCGTCACCGCCAAGGGTTGTTCCGTCTGCTGTAACCCAGCCGTCTTCGATGTTTGCTTCTATGGGGTCGCTATCGAAATCGTGAACTTTGTCGCTGTTCTTTTCACAAACCATATCAATATGGCTTTGCAGGACAACCGATTTCCGGTTTTCCATGCCGGGCGTTGCAGGCTTGCGAATCAAGACGTTATTTACTTCGTCCTGAAGTGTTTCCAGTTCGCGTTCTTTTCCAAAACGCAACAGATATTCTATGATTTTCCCCTCTTTTTTTGAGGGCCTTGGGATGTTTAAAATTTCTTTGAAGAAGAACCAGACTTTGGCAGGTTCCAGTTTTAATAATGATTCGTTCATGGGTTTAGATTTTAATTTTCAGATTGTTGACTTCAAAGCCGGCTCATTATGGATTAGATAAAAAGTACTTCTGTTTCAAGAATCTGATTTTTATTTTTTTAACGATGCAAAGTTAACAAGAAGTCATGGATATCAGGTTAAATTGTGTTAAGAAAACAATATGAATATTTCGTTCTCCGCTCCTCCGCTCTTCCGGACTTGTAATCCGGAAGTTTTAAGTCTTAGGATTTTTAATCCGGTTTTTCTTCAGTGTCTTTTTCATTTCGGTTCTACTGCGAATTTAGCGGAAGATTGATGTATTACCTTATATCCGCAAGGAGCTTCGTTATGAGAAGCCGGAATGCATGTCAGTATTGGCGTAGCACAGGAAAAAGCAACGCAGGCATAGCATTAGCTATGGTGAGTAGGTTTTTTCGAGCATTCCCAATAATGGCGTGCAGT
>JAJRQN010000118.1 GCA_024280235.1 Bacteroidota bacterium
CAGTATTCTCACCAATCCCTTTGATTATAGTCAGCTCCGTATTTAACGTTCCTTTCCGGCGTCTTTTTCTGTGATGGGTAATTCCAAAACGATGCGCCTCATCGCGAAGTTGCTGAATAATGCGTAGTGTTTCTGACTTTTTGTCGAGATAAAGAGGTACTGAATCGTTAGGGAAATACAACTCCTCCAATCGTTTGGCAATACCAATGATACTGACTTTTCCGTATAAGTTCAACAATTTCAGACTTTTCACAGCCGCACTCAACTGGCCTTTCCCGCCATCCACAACAATGAGCTGTGGTAATGATTTTCCTTCTTTCAACAGACGGCCATAACGTCTCATGATAATCTCTTCCATGGAGGCAAAGTCATCAGGTCCTTCCACGGTTTTGATGTTGAAATGGCGGTAGGCTTTTTTGTTGGATCTGGCCTTTACAAACTGAACCATGGAAGCCACAGGGTAATCGCCCTGAATGTTGGAATTATCAAAACATTCGATGATTTCGGGCAGGACATTCATACGCAAATCCTGTTTCATTTTTTCAAGAATACGCAGACTGTGGCGGTTGGGATCAACCAAATCCTGTTGCTTTTGCCGTTCCATACTGAAATATTTGGTATTGCGTTCGCTTAGTTCCAGCAGTTGCTTTTTGTCACCCCGCCTGGGAACGGTAATTTTCATTTCATTCCAGCTTATTCCCGGCCGGAACGGAACAATAATTTCTTTCGCATGGCTGCCGAAACGCTGCCGGAAATCGGCGATGGCAAATGTCAGTATCTCCTCCGGGGTCTCTTCCAGCCTTTTCTTTATCTCTACTGTGTGTGCCTGTACAATAGAACCGTTCATAACTTTCAGAAAATTAACGTAAGCAATATTTTCTTTGTTGAGGACAGAGAAAACGTCCACATTGCTGATGTGCGGATTTACAATGGTAGATTTGCTTTTGTAATTTTCAAGAATCTTTAGTTTTTCCTTCACAAGCTGTGCATTTTCAAAATCCTGTTTTTCTGCGTAGCCCAACATTATCTTTCGCAAGGCATCAATTACCTCGCTGAGGTTGCCCTTTATGATAGCACGAATCTGATGAATAATTTCCAAATAGTCTTCTTCCGTCTGTTTTCCCACACAGGGTGCTTTACAATTGCCGAGATGATATTCGAGGCAGACTTTGAATTTCCCTTTTTGGATGTTTTTTTGTGAAAGATTCAACTTACAGGTACGCAGTGGATAAAGTTTTCTGATAATGTCCATCAAAGTTTTCATCATCCGTACCGAAGCATACGGACCATAATATTCTGAGCCATCGTTCAGCACATGACGCGTAGAAAATACCCTTGGAAAAGGCTCCTTTTTAATGCAAAACCATGGATAGGTCTTGTCGTCTTTCAACATAATATTATAACGTGGCTGAAGTTTTTTTATCAGGTTATTTTCCAGCAACAAAGCATCCAGTTCAGTTTCGGTAACAATAAATTTTATGTCCCTGATTTTTCTTACCAATACCCGCAGTTTCCCACTGTCAGGCTCTTTGTTAAAATAACTTGACACCCGCTTCTTCAGGTTTTTGGCTTTCCCCACATACAGAATTTTTCCTTCACTGTCGAAATAGCGGTAAACGCCAGGACTTTCGGGAAGGCTGTGCACAATAGCAGAAAGTGTATTTCGGATGTCGTTATTCTTCGTCACGGACTAAATTTTTTACAAAAATACCATTAAATGAGTATTGTGCACTGCCGGAAAATCAACAGGGAAACACAAAACTTTTGATGGCTAATTCCTCTTTTAATGTGCCAGTTTTTCATTTTTATTGGATATCACGTGATCCATTTAAAATGGTTTTATTCATTTTTGGAATATCCCGGAGGGATTGAATATGATTCACCAAGGGCGAAATCCGTGAATGATAAACCATCTTTCCACAGAATCCTGAAGGGATTCAATAAGATAAAACCTGAGAAACATATTTTATCCAATTCAATATCGCATCTTTAAACAACTTCAATAAAAGATTTCACAGGTATGCGTATGTGTCTTTTGTTTAACCCTTTCAGGGTTATGAGATTTTCTTTCCCTACGGGGTTATTCATATTTCTCTCCTTCGGGGATCTCCTTCGGGTAACTAAATTCAATCAAAAATTTATCCTTGCAGCAATAAACATTTCTACTAATAATTGTTCTTTCGATTATTTTTCAGCGCATTGAAATAGGAATTATCCCCTTTTATTCTTCGCTTTTAAAAATTATTTCTTTGTGTCCCTTTGTGAAATTTTTTTGTACTCCTTTTATGGTTTTTCTTTCTTTACGGCAAAAGACGCGAAGGGTTTTATTAGATTAGCTGCTATTAATAAAACGTATGATACGTTTAATATTGGAAAATCAGGCTTTTTATTCAAATAGTTTAGTAAGGTTAACAAACTCTGAAACAGAAAGTTGTTCTGCTCGTTGGCTCAACAAAGGATGGTCAAATTCAAAATGGCCGAAAAGTACTTTCAGCGCATTACGAAGTGTTTTGCGGCGCTGGCCGAAAGCCGTTTTCACTACTTTGAAAAACAGATTTTCATCACAATCAAGCGCAGTAGTTTTGTTTCGCCGAAGCCGGATAACTGCCGATTTTACTTTAGGTGGCGGGTAAAAAACCGTTTCATTTACAGTAAAACAATATTCAATGTCATACCAGCTTTGCAGCAAAACGCTGAGGATACCGTAAGTCTTATTTCCGGGTGGAGAAGCAATACGCTCGGCAACCTCTTTTTGAATCATTCCCACCACTTCGGGAATATGGTTTCGGTTTTCCAGCACTTTAAAAAATATCTGACTTGAAATGTTGTAAGGAAAGTTGCCAATAAGTACCACATCAGAAGGAAACAATTCTTCAAGATTGGTTTTTAGAAAATCTGCTTCCAATATTTTCATTCTATCATCGGAAAAATGGCTGTTCAGATATTCCACCGATTCTGTATCAATCTCAATCAGCGTAAGTTCGGAAATATTCTCTCTTTCGAGAAGCGACTGTGTCAGAATGCCGGTTCCGGGACCAATCTCACAAACTGTGGTATGTTTTGTATCAAGGCAGGCAGTAATTTTACGGGCGATATTGGCATCTTTTAGAAAATGTTGCCCCAGATGTTTTTTCGGCCTGACCATGAGTACAAATATTTATTAATCGATGATGTCAAAACCCGTATAGCTTTGCAATGCTTTGGGAATTTTAATTCCGTCCGGAGTTTGGTTGTTTTCGAGCAGGGCTGCCACAATGCGCGGAAGCGCCAAAGCACTGCCGTTGAGCGTATGTGCCAGTCGTGTTTTTCCATCTTTTCCTTTGAAACGCAATTTCATCCGGTTGGCCTGATAACTCTCAAAGTTGGAAACAGAGCTTACTTCTAACCATCGTTTTTGCGCTCCGGAAAAGACCTCAAAGTCAAAAGTCAGTGCCGAAGTAAAACTCAAATCGCCACCGCAAAGTCGTAAAATCCGGAACGGAAGCTCCAGCTTGCGTAGCAAAACAGCTACGTGTTCTTTCATTACTTCGAGTGTTTCATAGGATTTTTCGGGATGTTGAATCTGTACAATCTCCACTTTATCAAACTGATGCAGTCGGTTCAGCCCGCGGACATCTTTACCATATGAGCCGGCTTCACGACGGAAGCAGCTGGAGTAAGCTACATTTTTTACAGGAAGGTCTTCCTCTTTCAAAATTACATTGCGGTAGATATTGGTAAGCGGAACTTCTGCCGTAGGAATCAAATAAAGTTTGTCGAGGCCGGCAAAATACATTTGTCCTTCTTTGTCCGGTAGTTGTCCCGTACCAAAGCCTGAAGCTTCGTTCACCATCAGCGGCGGTTGGTACTCAAGGTAGCCGGCGGCAATAGCTTCATCAAGGAAAAAGTTGATGAGTGCACGTTGCAGCCTGGCTCCTTTTCCGCGGTAAAACGGAAAGCCGGCGCCGGTAACCTTACTGCCGAGGTCAAAATCAATAATTTTGTATTTGTCTGCCAGTTCCCAGTGGGGCAGTGCATTTTCGGCAAGTTCGGGCAGGTTACCTTCGGAATAAACCTGTTCGTTGTCTTCATCACTTTTACCACGCGGAACGGAAGGATGCGGTACATTTGGGAGTTCTACCAGCTTTGCGTTGAGCGTTTTAACGATTTTATCCAGCTGTACGGAGAATGCTTTTGACTGCTCTTTCAAAGACAGAGATTCTTTGCGCACAGCTTCAGCTTGTTCCTTTTCTCCCGATTTGAAATACCGGCCTATCTCTTTTGCCAGCTGTTTTGAGCGTGCCAGCGTATCGTCCAGCTGTTTTTGATTTGTTCGCCTTTGCAGGTCTAAATCAATAATTTCTTCCACAAGAGCAGCTGCATCAAAATTTTTCACTGATAGGCGTTCAACAACCTCCTCTTTATTTTCCCTGATTCTTTGAAGTTCAAGCATAAGTAAAATTTTTTACAAAGATAATCAGGATTAATCCATAAAAAATAGCAGCAGGAAGTTTTTTACTTAGGGTTTGCTGAAAAGCTCAGATGTGCGTCAGATTTGGGTTTTGTGAAGTGAAAATGTATCCAGATACCTCGAACCGAACAAGGTACAAAGTTGGTGTGCAGCTGAGTAGTATAAATTTTGAAATTGTGGAATAATAAATGCACGTGTTTTTAATAAAATTGCCGGAAAACTATGCGCTTTTATCTTTAATAATCAATCTAATAACTTATACATCAATAAATTAAGTGTTTTTCAGCAAACCCTACTTAAATTCCACCAAACCTAAAATAATAAACAGTGTAAAATGACTATTGCCTGACCACTGTTTAACCATTGCCTGACTATTGTCTTACTATTTTCTTGCCCAACAATCACCTCTGCTCGTCCTTATCTTTCAACCTGTCCAGTGTCCGGCGATCTTTTTTTGTGGGGCGTCCTGCACCACGTGCACGTTTTTCATAGTTGAGTTGTCGCATCATTTGAAGTTTCTCCAGCTCTTCAGATGGGGTAAGGTCTTCCATCAGACCAGGAACCAATGTGGCAGAAACACGATTTTTTATTACTTTTTTTACTCGTATTTTCTTTATAATACCGCCGGAGTGAATTTCAATTTCATCGCCTTCGTTTACTTCACGTGAAGCTTTGGCGTTGTTGCCGGATATTTTGACCTTGCCACCTTTACAAGCTTCTGTAGCTTGCGACCGTGTTTTGTACTGTCGCACTGCCCACAACCATTTGTCGAGTCTTACATGAGGCATAACCGCTATTTCTGTCTGAAAAACAACTGGATAGGGACTCCGGTGAAGTCGTAATATTTTCTTATTTTATTTTCAATAAACCTTTTGTAAGGTTCTTTTACCTCATCCGGAAGGTTGCAGAAAAAGACAAACTGTGGTGTCTTTGTTTTCAATTGCATGATGTATTTTATACGAATGTAACGTCCTCGCGAAGCCATAGGGTGAGGATTTTCTTCGATAATAGGCAACAACAAATCATTAAGCTTGGAAGTAGAGATACGTTTGTTACGTTTGTTGTAAACTTCTTCGGCATAGTTCAGGGCTTTGAAAATCCGTTGTTTTTCCTGTACAGATACAAATACTATGGGAACATCATTAAAAGGAGCAATTCGTTTGCGAATGGATTCTTCAAACTCCAAATGCGTGTTGTTTGATTTGTCCACCAAATCCCATTTGTTAACTACGACCACAATTCCTTTCCTGTTTTTCTCCGCCAAATGAAAAATACTCACATCCTGTTTTTCAATACCCTGACTGGCATCAATCAGCACGAGGCAGATGTCTGCATTTTCGATGGCACGGATGGTACGAAGCGTGGAATAGAACTCCACATTTTCATAAACCTTTCCTTTTTTGCGCAATCCGGCCGTATCCACCAGCATAAATTCGTGGCCAAAACCTTTGAAAGGGGTATAGATGGAGTCGCGAGTGGTTCCGGCAACAGGTGTAACTATGTTTCGGACATCGCCAATCAGCGTGTTAATGAGAGATGACTTGCCCACATTGGGACGTCCTATAACAGCAATTCTGGGAACGTCGGGAATCTCTTCTTCTTCCGTTTCATTAAAATCTCTGACGACTTCATCAAGTAGCTCACCGGTACCGCTGCCGTTTACGGAAGAAATGGGATAGACCTCACCTAGTCCGAGAGAGTAAAAGTCGCTGCCAATATGTGTAAGGTTGGGTGAATCCACTTTGTTGGCGGCAATAAAGATATTTTTCCCTGAACGGCGTAACAGTACAGCAACATCTTCGTCTAATGGATGAATTCCTTCACGTGCATCCACCACAAAAACAATGGCATCTGCCTCATCAATGGCGAACAATACCTGTTTTCTGATTTCTTCTTCAAAAACATCATCGGAGCCTTGTACAAATCCTCCGGTGTCAATCACGGAAAACTCTTTGCCATTCCAGTCGCTTTTGCCGTAAATCCGGTCGCGGGTAACACCGCTAATCGACTCAACAATGGCTGTTTTAGATGCTGTCAATCGGTTGAACAGTGTTGATTTCCCAACATTTGGGCGGCCTACAATGGCTACAATATTATTCATAATTATTTTTTTGCAAATTTAATGGATTTGTCGGTCTTATTGGTCGTAGCCAAATTGTCCCAGCTGTTTTTCGTTATTTCGCCAGTCCTTATTCACTTTTATTGAAAGCTGGAGAAAGATTTTCTTGTCAAAGAACTTTTCCATCTCTATGCGTGCCATGGTTCCGGTGCGTTTTATGGCATTTCCCTGATGTCCTAACAGGATTCCTTTTTGCGAGTCGCGTTCCACAAAAATATAGGCATGTATCTTTATCAGGTTTTCGTTCTCTTTGAAAGATTCTACGGCTACTTCCACTGAATAGGGAATCTCTTTTCTATAGTTTAGAAATATTTTTTCCCGAATCATCTCAGAGACAAAAAATCGTTCGCTACGGGTTGTCAGCTCATTTTTTGGATAGTAAGCCGGGTTTTCCGGGAGCTTCTCCAAAATGGTATCAAATACTTTTGAGATGTTGAACTTTCGTAAAGCTGAAATAGGAATCACCCCGGCACGTGGAAATTTTTCCTGCCAATAGGTGATGTCTGCTTCCACCGCTGCCTGATCTGACAAGTCAATTTTGTTAATCAATACGACCAACGGAGTGTCCGAATTCTCTATTTTGTTGATAACAATTTCCTCACCAAATTTTATGCCTGGCTCAGTCATCAACAGTATAATATCCGCGTCCACCAGTTCCGACTCGATGTATTTGTTCATGTATTCGTGCATCTTATAAGCGGGATCGCGGACAATTCCGGGAGTATCTGAATAGACGATTTGAAAGTCATCTCCATTCACAATCCCCATGATACGATGGCGGGTTGTCTGTGCCTTTGATGTAATAATAGATAGTTTTTCTCCTACTACGGCATTCATTAGCGTTGATTTTCCCACATTGGGATAGCCTATAATGTTGACAAAACCAGCTTTGTGTGGCATAAAAAGTTTTTAAAAAAAATATTTGCTTGGCAAAGAAACAAAATATATCTTTGCACTCCCATTTAAAAACGGGAAACGGAGTGTTAAAGCTCCGGAGTTCATTTGAAATAAAAGGTAATTATAAAATATATTGCGGGGTGGAGCAGTGGTAGCTCGGCGGGCTCATAACCCGTAGGTCGTAGGTTCGAATCCTGCCCCCGCTACAAAAGAAAAAGGCTGTTGGAGTGATTCAATGGCCTTTTTTGTTTTTGATACATATGTATTAGGGCCATTCCGGTTTCTGGTACAATCTGGAGTAACAATTTTATCCTGCTATTGAAGAAATTGATTTGGGATTCCCGTTAAATTTTTCTTGATTCTCTGCTAAATTGTGAAATTTTATTATCAGGAAAAACAACCATGAGATATTCCTTATTTTTACAAAAATAATCATGTACACCCGATGAAGTACATTTCTATTATATTTTGATTTTTAATTTAATACCCGCAATATCATGGAAAAGACGGTTATCACCAGCGTTGACGTTATCAAATTAAATCTGCCTTACAAAGAACCTTTTGTTATTTCGCTGGGCGTTATCGAAAGCGCTACAAACATAGTTGTCAGAATACATACCAGCAGCGAACTGACAGGAATGGGAGAGTGTGCCCCGTTTATGACCATTGTGGGAGAAACACAGGAGACTGTATTTGAGCTGTCAAAACAGATGGCTGGTTTGCTAAAAGGAAAAGATCCTTTTGCTATTGGAGACAGGATGGCTGAAATTGACAGAGCCGTAACCGGAAATTATACCATGAAAAGTGCTTTCGATATGGCGCTGTATGATTTACTGGCTAAAAAGGCCGGACTGCCTCTGTACAAACTCCTCGGGGGAAGCAATACCCGCGAAATTTATACTGATATGACCATTAGTATCGGAACTCCCGAAAAGGTAGCCAAAGATGCTATGGCATTTAAAAAAGCAGGATTTCCGGCCATAAAAGTTAAACTCGGAACCACAACAAAAGCCGATGTAGCCAGAATAAAAGCCATCAGGGAAGTGGTGGGGAATGAGTATCCGGTCCGAATTGATGCTAACCAGGGATGGGATACCATGACGGCCATCAAAACGCTGAAAGAGCTGGCAAAATATAATATTGAACACTGCGAGGAGCCTATCCCGAAGTGGAACAACAGGGAGCTCATCAAGGTGAGAGAAAACAGTCCGATTCCCATTATGGCCGATGAATCCGTATTTGACCATCACGATGCTTTCAAACTGGCGAGTATGGGTGCCTGCGATTATTTTAATATAAAATTTTCCAAATCGGGTGGTATCTATAATGCCTTAAAAATTAATGCGATAGCTGAGGCGGCCGGTATTAAATGTCAGGTTGGATGTATGTCCGAATCTCGTTTTGCTCTGACGGCTTTGATGCACTTTGTGATGGCTTGTAAAAATGTTGTCCATTTTGACATGGACTCTTCTTTGATGCTGGCCGAAGACCCGGTAACTGATGGCATACAATATCAGGGAAAAGGTCGATGGAAACTTGGAGAATCCGTGGGTATTGGTGCCGGTTTCGACGAAGATTATTTAAACAGTATGGAAAGTGTAACTATTTAATTGTCAAAAATGAAATCCGAAAAAATTATATTGCAAGACAGCTCTTTTCCTTACGTTATGGAAAGCAAATTGAGAACGGTTACAACCATCAACGGGAAAGAATATCTTTATTTTGCCGGAACAGGCTATTTTCAGTTACAGTCAAATCCCGAAATTATCGACGAAGCGGTAGCGGCTATACGTACGTATGGTATTGGCAGTGCTACTTCACGAACCATTAACGGAACGACTCCTTTAATATTAAAACTTGAACAACGAATTGCCGATTTTTTTCACACAGAAGATGCTGCTTATCTTCCTTCCGGATACCTGAGTAATTTGGCAGGTTTTCAGGCTTTGGAGAAAATGGATATTTATGATGTGATTTTCATTGATGAAAATGCGCATTATTCCAATATCAGTGGTGCTCTTGCTACCGGTAAAAAGGTGGTGAAGTTTAAGCATTTGGATGTGAAGGATTTGAAAATACAGATAAAAAAATATTTAAAAAAAGGGAGAAAACCACTAATAGCTTCTGATGGACTGTTTCCTATATGGGCTGAGATTCCTCCTGTTCCCGAATACCTGAAAATTGCTGAAAAATATGATGGGGCTGTGTGGGTGGATGATGCACATGGTGTGGGAATTTTAGGCGAGAATGGCAGAGGCGTTTACGATTATTTTCAATTGAAATCCGAGAGGTTGTGTATGGGTGCTACTTTATCCAAAGCTTTCGGTGCCTACGGTGGTTTTATTTGCGGAGATGACCGGTTTATCCGTACTGTAAAATCAGGAAATGTTATGACCGGTACCAGTTCCCCTCCGAGTGCTATGGTGGGTGCGGCTTTGCGGGGTTTGGAGCTTGTTAAAAATAATTCGAAATTTCTAAAAAGGTTACGGAGTAATGCACTGTACCTTAAAGCAAAATTGAAAGAATCGGGTATCGCTGTCGAAAATAATTACCTTCCTATTGTAACTTTTTCAACCGGAAGCAGTGAGAAAATGCAGAATATTCAACGGTGGCTTATGGAAAAAGGTGTTCACATTCAATTTGTAAAGTATGTTGGTTCTGGTGATGATGGTGTACTGCGTATGGTTGTCTCTTCAGCTCATTCAAAAGAAGAAATAGATTTTCTTGTAACCTCCATTGTCAAACAACTATAAAAATTTTGGGCATCTTAATGCATAATGTACCCAAGTATCAGATACAAAATAGCAGATATTCCTCCCATAGACAAGGCATAAGGCAGCTGTGTTCTCACATGGTCAATGTGGTCGGAAGCTGAAGCCATGGAAGAGATAATGGTTGTGTCTGAAATGGGAGAACAGTGGTCGCCAAACACGCCGCCTCCAATGGTTGCCGCCACTACAAGATACAGGTTAGCGTGCTGTGCATGTGCCATGGGAACGGCAATAGCCATCATAATGGCAAATGTCCCCCAGGAAGTTCCTGTTGAAAAGGCAATAAACGAGCTGATAACAAATAAGATAAAAGGCAATAACTGCGGCGTCAGCCAGGCCTTGGTTTGTGTAGCCACATAAATGCCCGTTCCTAACTTGTTACTGACATCACTAATGGAGAAAGCCAGCATCATCAGCAATGCCAGGGGCATCAACTCGCTGATTCCTTTTAGCGTCAGTTCTACCATCTCCTTCATTTTCATAATCTTCTGGCTGCGATAAAGCACCATGGCTACCAAAAGAGAAGTAACCACAGAATACAAAACCGCTGTGGAGCCTGAACCGGCACCGATGGCTTTTACAAGATGATCCGTCAGTCCATTCGCTTTTTCAACAGATTCCCAACCGGTGTAAAGCAGATATACCGGCATCATCATCACCATAGTCAGGATGGGAATGTACATATTATAAGCCCTCAGCTTTATGCCCGGCTTTGATTCGAGCGAAGTAATGGTATCCGAAACCAAAGGATGTGCATTGTCGTTCAGTAGTTTACCTGTTTCCCGTGTTCTTTTCTCGGCTTTGGCCATAGGGCCGAAATCTTTTTTGGATACAATGATAAAGAAGACCAGCAGGATGGTCAGTACAGGATAAAAATCGTAAAGTAAAGCATTGCCCAAAACCATCATCGGATTTTTGATGCCTTGTGTGAGTAAAAGTCCCATGATAAAAGCACCCCAGGCATTAAACGGAATCAAAATGGAAGAAGGAGCCGAAGTGGAGTCGGCAATATAAGCCAGCTTTTCACGCGGGATCTTTAATTTGTCAAACAAAGGTCTGTAAAGTGTGCCCACCGTGAGGGAGCTGATACTTGTTTCTACAAAGAGAATGACTCCCGTGGCCATGGCGAGCAGCTGAACAAACTTCCGGCTTTTGATATTGCGTTTTCTTTCGATACGCTTAATAAAATTACCGATACCAATCATGAATCCGTCAACGCCACCGGAATATTGAATGAATAGCAACAAAGCCCCCACCAGTGCACTAAACATAATGACCCGTGTGTTGCCCGGCGATTTAAACACATTCACAAAGGCTTCAAGTGTGGCAAAAGTTCCGGTAACCACATTCCACCCATTGATAATCAGCCATCCAAACCATGTTCCAAAGATGAGTGCGATATAAACCTGTTTGGTTCGTAACGCAAGAATAATGGCTAAAACCGGAGGAAGAACAGAAAGAAATCCGTAGTCGTGCATACTTATTAAATAAAAACGTCATTCAAGAGGTCCGAAAATAAAAAACAGACCGGAAAATCAATATTCAAAAACAGGTATCCAACGGCTGAATGCATTTAAGTTATTCATGCAAAGCGACTTTCCCTGTAAGGCAAATATATCAATCTTTTCAAAAGTAGCAGCCGGTTTTTTTGTTAATTTTTGTTCAAAATAACTCTAATTTGTTCAAAATAACACACCTGTTTTTCTTTTTTAATTCTTACTTTTACCTGTTCTATCCAAAAACAGTTACATGAAGAAAATCATACTCTTTTTTTTGATAAGCCTTGTGTCTGTTAGCAGCATGGCTCAACGACCTCTTTATAAACGACATCATGTTGTAAATAAAGTGCTGAAGGAAATTGTGAAAGACAAGGATTTTAAACCGGCCGGGTTTGGATTTTATGCCATCGACAGTAAAACCGGCCGGATAATTGCTCAATACCATCCCGACAAGGCACTCCGGCCTGCTTCTAACCAAAAGCTTCTGTCCACAGCTACGGCTCTCGAACTGTATGGGCCGGACTATCAATTTGAAACAAAGTTGGAATATACCGGAGTAATTGACACTTCCACCCATATCCTGCATGGCAACATCATCATAAAAGGCGGAGGAGACCCTACGTTGGGTTCCAAATATTTTGATGAGACAAAAGGTCATCAATTTTTGAAACAATGGACTCAGGCCGTAAAGCGTCTCGGTATTGATTCCGTTGCCGGTGCTGTCATAGCTGATGCCCGTATTTTTAGTTGGGATATTGTTCCGGTGTCGTGGTCGTGGACAAACACGGGTACTTATTACGGAGCAGGTGCCTGCGGGCTTTCCATTTTTGATAATTATTACACAATTTATTACCAAACAGACAGTGTTATTGGAGATACTGCTAAGATTACTAAAATGATTCCCGAAGTGCCTTATCTTACTTTCGATAATCAGGTTACGGGTGATACCGTTTCCGACGATGAAAGTGATATTTTGGGAGGTATGTATTGCAACATGCGCTACCTGAGAGGGAAAATTCCATTGAACAAAACCAATTATAAGGAGAAAGGTTCTTTGCCTGACCCGGCTTATTTTGCAGCTTATGAAGTGGAAAAAATCCTGAAGCAAAACGGCATCCGGTTTAAAGACAAACCCACCACCATCCGTTTGCTAAAAATGGACGGTAAACAGGTTGATGGTGTTCCGGTAGTGATAACAACGACTTATTCTCCATCACTTTCGGAGATTATCACGCAAACCAACGTGCATAGTATCAATTTGTTTGCCGAGCATTTACTGGATTTGAGCGGGATGAAACTTATCGGAAAAGCACAGACCGAGCCGGATGCGAAAGCTGTTATGAATTTCTGGAAAGAAAAAGGCATGGACATACAGGGAATGGCACTCACCGATGGAAGCGGTTTGTCGCAATATAATGCGGTTACGGCCCGGCAGATGGTCTTTTTGCTGAATTACATGAAACACAACAGTCCCTGTTTTGATGTGTATTACAACTCTTTGCCGGTAGCAGATTCGGCTCATAGCGGTACTATGGACGAAATATTTACGGGAACCCCTGCCGAAGGAAACCTGAGAGCAAAAAGCGGAACCATAGACCGCGTAAAAGCTTATACCGGATTTGTAACCTCCCGTTCGGGACGGAAAATTATCTTCTCCATGATTGTCAACAATTTTAGTGGTTCGTCAGGAAATGCAAGGGCTAAACTGATAAGGTTGATGGTTGCTTTGGCGGATTTGAAGAAATAAACCGGATAAAGATATTTATTGTTATTATCAAATATTAAAAACCATCGCATTCAAACCAGTTACATGAATGCTCTATAAATTTGAAGAAAAAAGAAAATGATAGTAGAAAGACAAAACGACGAAATATTAGTCAGGTTTTCTGCGAGAATGAAAACTTCCAGAATTCAGACAATCCTTGATTTTTTACGTTACGAAGAATTGACTTCTAAATCGACTGCAACAGAAAATGATGTAAATGAACTTTTGAAAGAAGTGAAAAAAGGACGATGGAATAGGGCTAAAAAAGAATTAGGACTAATTGACTAAGATTATCGTTGATACGAATATCATATTTAGTGCTCTACTAAATACTAATAGTCGAATTGGTCAGATTCTGATTAATGGAAAGAACTACTTTGACTTTTATTCACCTGCCTATGTTAAATTTGAGATTTTCAAACATAAAGAAAAAATCAAGTCCATTGGAAAACTGACAGATGAAGAATTTATTGAAACTTATGACTTAATATTGAAAAACATAACTATTCTCAACCATTCTATTATACCAACTGAGATATACGAAAGTGCTGAAATGGTATGTCAGGATATTGACATTGATGATACAATCTTTGTTGCTGTTTCAGATTTTACGAAAGGAATTTTATGGACCGGTAACCTAAGGCTGATTAATGGACTGATTAAAAAGGGCTTTAAGGATTTGATAAAAACCGACGATTTATATTAAATATTCCTGACCAGAGAAAGACGGAAATAAAAATACTGGTAGCAACAATACCTATTCTACATACTGCAATTACCTGTAAATATGAATATTATGTGCTGTAATTCAAAATGCTTGGAAAAAGAAAAACCAAACGATAGATTGAGGTGCTCAGTATAGCTCAACCGTTCCAAACTTATAAATGGTTTCGCTACGATACACTTCTCCTGGCTTAAGGATGGTTGAAGGAAAATCAGGATGATTGGGTGAATCGGGGAAATGCTGTGTTTCCAAGGCAAACCCGGCATGTTTGTTACAGCCATGCAAACCATCCAAAGAATTACCCGAATAAAACTGAATACCCGGTTCGGTTGTATAGACTTTTAGTGTTCGGCCCGTGACGGGTTCATGTACTTTTGCTGCAAAAGAAAGACTGTCGCTATCTTTATTCAGAACATAATTCATATCATAGCCGTTTGTTGTTTTTGCAATTTCCAAACCTATTCTTTTCGGCTTTGTAAAATCATAAGG
>JAJRQN010000009.1 GCA_024280235.1 Bacteroidota bacterium
CCTTGAGCATCTTCCGGCGACCTTCAAAACGAAAAGGCAGGGTAACAATAGCCACCGAAAGCAGTCCTTGTTCGCGGGCAAATTTGGCAATCACCGGGGCGGCACCCGTGCCTGTGCCGCCACCCATTCCGGCAGTGATAAGCACCATCTGGGTATCGGTATCCATCACGGCTTTCAATTTGTCAATGGATTCTATGGCTGCTTTTTCGGCAACTTCGGGGATAGCGCCGGCGCCGAGACCTGAGCTTCCAAGCTGTATTTTTACGGGAACCGGGCTGGCATCCAACGCTTGCATGTCAGTATTGCACACCACAAAATCGACACCTTCAATACCCTGTGCAAACATGTGATTCACAGCATTTCCGCCGCCGCCACCAACGCCGATAACTTTAATAATAGAAGAATGTTTCTTCTTCCTGAATTCGATTTTGTTTTCCATAACATTAAACAAATTATTGACCGGTTTGTCCTGTATATTATTTTCCATAATTTCCGAATTAAAAATAATTATTTGTTTTCCATTTTCTGACGTATTGAAAGATAAGTTTTTAACATTAAAAAGTTAATTTAATTAGCGTTTGTCTGCAATGTCCGGTTTCTTCTATTCGCTAATGTTTAAAATCAATCATTTACCAAATAAACTCCTGATCTTAAATATTTTTCATTCCGGGGTTATCGTAACGAACTTAAACATTATGAGACAGTTACCAATATTATTAACAGGCTAATTATCGTCTTCAAACCATTTCTTCACTTTACCGAGAAAACCACGGCTTCCCGTGTAATCTTTCTCTTTTTTCTCCTTTTTTTTGGCGTTGGGCCTATCATCCGATTTCCCCAGATCTACTTTCGATGTTTTAATATCGCTTTCCATTCGTTTTATTCCTTCTATGACCAGTCCGATACCGGTGGCATACATGGGGCTGGCCATTTCCTCCGGGACTTCTTTTGCCAGATGCTCGTTGGGATAGCCAATGCGGGTTTCAATGCCTGTTTTAAATTCCACCAGCTGGTTGACATTTTTTAGCTGTGAGCCACCACCCGTGAGTACAATTCCCGCGATAAGTTTATTCTCAAAACCGGAAGTTTTAATCTCATAATGTATATGGTCGATAATCTCTTCCATACGCGCCTGGATGATAGAAGCCAGATTTTTCAATGTAATTTCTTTCGGTGGACGACCGCGCAGACCGGGAATAGCCACCACTTCATTTTCTTTGTTTTCGGCGGCAAGAGCAGACCCGAACTTTACTTTCAACTCTTCAGCATGCCTTCGAATAATGGAGCAACCCTCTTTAACATCTTCGGTAACAATATCGCCCCCAAACGGAATCACGGCAGTATGCCGGATGATGTTATCCTGAAAAATGGCAATATCCGTTGTCCCTCCGCCAATGTCCACCAGTGCCACACCTGCCTCTTTTTCTTCCTCACTGAGCACCGCCTGTGCCGAAGCCATCGGCTCAAGAATCAGGTCGGCCATATCGAGACCGGCTTTCAGGATACATTTGTAGATGTTCTTTGCCGCAGCAATCTGTCCAATGATAATATGGAAGTTAGCTTCCAGCTTATTGCCGAGCATCCCCACCGGATGGCGGATACCATCTTCATCATCAACGATAAAATCCTGAGGAATAACTTCGATAATTTCCTCTCCCGGCGACATGTTCAGTTTATACATATCGCTGATAAGTTTTTCCACTTCTTCGTTGGTAATTTCATTTTCAGCATTTTCGCGAATGAGAGAGCCGCGGTGTTGGATGCTTTTGATATGCTGTCCGGCAATGCCAACATTGACATATTTTATGTCAACGCCCGATTTTTCTTCGGCCTGCGATACTGCTGTCCTGATGGATGTTACCGTATCTTCTATATTGATAACGACTCCCCGTTTTACGCCAATAGATTCGGTTTTACCATAACCGAGTATCTTCATTTTTCCAAATTCATCTTTTTGCCCCACAATAGAGGCAATTTTGGTAGTTCCTATGTCTAATCCGACAATAATTTCATTTTCTTCCATAAGCCTATTTTTTTGTGCAAACTATCTGGTTAGTATATTGCAGGTTTATTCTCCTGTATTTTGACCAGCCTCCATGTGCAAGAATTTTTTTGCTGAAAGCCTCAAGATTTTCAAGTTTAACATCCATATCCGTGCTGTTACCGAAGTGAAAAATATACCGGCCCAACTCGGGAGTCATGTCAATATTTCCCTTACTGTTAATAAACAACTGGCTAATACTTGCTTTCAGAAAATTATTTTCTTCAATTTTTTTAGCGAGCAAATATAAGCCTGGAAGCGATGTGTTTTGATATGTTTTATTATGAATATTTTCACCATTTATCAGCTTTGCTTTGATGTATCCGTTGGCAGGTAATACCCGTGGCGCAAAGCTGCTACTCAACGGAAAAAGATTGCCTTCCATGTCCACATAACAACTTTTTTTATTCAAATTATAGAGGCGCAACAAAGGTGTCCTTTCGGTTACGTTTACCATCACATCACCTGAAAGGTTCAGATAAACATCCACCGCTTTCACATAAGGATTCTTTGCAATATCTTTTTCAATCTGATGAGTATTTACCATCTTTATCAATTTTCCTGTTACCTCGTCATGTTTCCGGATAATGGACTTTATTTTCACTATATTGAGAAAGCCGACCGCCCCATGCCGCTGGATGTGTACCACAATTTTGCTCACTTTTTGGTTGCGATACTGCAAATAGCCGTATCCGGCAAGCAAAACCAATGTGAGTGCGAAAAGCGAAACAAACAGTATGGGCAACGTCTTTTTCATGATGCTTTCATTATTTTCTCAATTTCTTCAACCAGAAGCCCTATATCTCCGGCACCGAGAGTCAGTAACAATTCAGGCTTTTCACTTTTCAAAAAAGCAAAAAGCTCTGTTTTACTCATAACATATTTCTCTGCAACAGTTACTTTGTCCACAATCATCTGAGCGGTAACACCCGGAATAGGCATTTCACGTGCAGGATAAATTTCCAGCAGTATCAGCCGGTCAACCCCGCTGAGAACCTGTGCAAAATCATAGGCAAAATCGCGTGTGCGGCTGTACAAGTGCGGCTGAAAAACGACTGTTACTTCCTTTCCAGGATAAAGCTGCCGCACCGTGTGCAAAGTCGCTTCAAGCTCTTTGGGATGATGAGCATAGTCATCGATATAAACTATCTCTGAAGTACGGATACGATAGTCGAACCGACGTAGAACACCTGTAAAATCTTCCAGTGCTTGTTTTATAACAGATACCGGGACAGACAATTGCATGGCAACGCCAACTGCCGCCAGCGTGTTTTCCACATAATGTTTTCCCGGAATATTCATTTGTAAACTCATCAACAGTTTCCCATTCCGGAATACATCAAAACAATAACGGTCTCCTTCGATATGAATGTTGCCGGCAGAGAGGCCCGCCTTTTCAGAGAAACCGTAAGATAAGTTATTTTTAATTTCACCTTCAGGAATCTGTAATTTCTCCTCGTGAACAAGCATCCCCTTCTCGGGAAGCAACCGGGCAAATTCCAGAAAAGTCTGCTGCAAATCTTCCAAACCCGAATAGACATCGAGATGGTCGGCATCCATGGAGGTGATAACAGCAATATCAGGATGCAACCGGAGCAGTGAGCGGTCGAACTCATCCGCCTCAATAACCATAAATTCCGGATGTGGTGAAGTAATGAAATTGGTGCCAAAATTTCTAACGATCCCTCCGATAAAAGCAACTACAGGCATTCCGGCAGCATATAAGATTTGCGTTATCATGGCGGTAACACTGGTTTTTCCGTGTGTACCGGCAATGGCAATAGTGAACAAGCCGCTACTTATCTGGCCAACCACAGCGGCCCGTTTTTCCAAAATAATTCCACGCTCTTTAAAATATAGAAATTCGGCATTGGTATTTGGGACAGCCGGAGTATAAATAACACGGGAAACATTTTCAGGAATCAGGGAAACATCTTCCTCATAATGAATTTGCATACCCTCTGTTTCGAGCTGTGCAGTGAGCGGTGTACGACAAGCATCATAGCCATAAATGGATGCTCCCGTGCTAAGAAAATAGCGCGCCAGTGCACTCATGCCTATACCGCCGATACCCAAAAAATACATTATGTAAGTTTCCGTTTTCAAGCCTGTTTTTTTTCTATTAATTTCAAAACCTGTTCTACAATTTTCTCCGTAGCATCGCCATGCTCAAACTGCCGGAGGTTTTTCTTTATAGTAGCTTTTTTCTCTTCGTCTTTTATCAAACCGCTTACCACCTAGAAAAGGTCGCGGAAAGCATTTTTTTCGTCTATCAAAAGGGCAGCATTTTTCCTGGCGAGCGCCATGGCATTTCGAGTTTGATGGTCTTCGGCGGCAGAAGGCAGCGGGATAAACACAGCCGGTTTGTTAACCTGTATTATTTCAGCGATGGCAATGGCACCGGCCCGCGACACCACCACATCGGCTGCGGCATAAGCTTTGTCCATTTCATAAATAAAGTCTTTGACCACCACACGGTTTCTGAATTTAGAATTAAGCAACGACCTCTCTGCCATATCAAGAGAAGGCTTTCCGGTTTGCCAAATGATTTGAATGCCGGTGGCGAGCAGTTGCTCAACATGCTGTGCCACCGCCTCATTAATCCGCCGCGCACCCTGGCTACCGCCAATAATCAGGAGGGTTTTACGGTTCTCGTCCATTCCGAAAAATCCACGGGCTTCTGAAACATTAGTTTTCATTTCGCGAATATTTTTACGAATGGGACTTCCTGTAACCACAATTTTTTCGGCAGGAAAATATTTTTCCATTCCTTCGTAAGCCGTACATATCACACCTGCAACCTTACCAAGCCAGCGGTTGGTGATGCCCGGATAGGAATTTTGCTCAAGAATGAGTGTGGGAAAACCGGCATTGGCAGCAGCTTTCAACAACGGTCCGCTGGCATAGCCTCCCGTTCCCACCACAGCATTCGGTTGAAACCGCTTCACAATACGGCGGGCTTTCAGCAGACTGTCCAAAAGTTTGAAAGGAAATGTTAAATTTTTCAGCGTAAGCCTGCGCTGGATGCCACTGATATTCAGTCCTTCGATGGGAAATCCCGCTTGCGGAACTTTCTCCATTTCCATGCGGCCTTTGGCGCCAACAAAGAGGATGTCCACATTTTCCAACCGGGATTTTATTCCATTGGCAATAGCGATGGCCGGAAAAATATGGCCACCGGTTCCTCCACCGCTCATCAGTATTTTATATTTCTCCGGCTCTTTCATTCTGTAGTTTGTTCAATTTTTTTCTTTTCGGACTCTTTACTGACGCTCAGTAAGATACCAATAGACAAGCTGGTAAACCAAATGGAAGTTCCCCCCATGCTAACCAATGGCAATGGCTGTCCGGTAACCGGCAACAGATGGACGGCAACACCCATATTTATCATTGCCTGAAATACCAGACTAAAGCTAAGCCCCATGGCAAGATATGCCCCGAAATTATTTGGGACTTTTGTTACAATACGTACCGCTCGGAACAAAAGAATAAGATAGAGCAAAACAAGAACGCTTCCTCCCAGTAGTCCATATTCTTCCACAATTATGGCAAAGATAAAGTCGGAATAAGGATGTGGCAGGAAATTACGTTGGGTGCTTTTTCCGGGCATTTTCCCGAAGACACCTCCCGAAGCAATAGCAATTTTTGATTGTTCCACCTGGTAATTATCTTTCGGATTTCCCGATTCTCCCTTTACAAACTGCTCAATCCTGGTTTTCCATGTTGACAACCTTGCCTGCCTTCCCGAAGGCATCATAAGCAAAATCCCTATGGTAAACCCCAGCAACAAAACACTCAGTCCGATAATAGAAAGAATGTAGGAAAATTTTATCCTTCCAATATAAATTAAAACGAGGCTGGTAACAAATATCAGCGCTGCCGTGGAGAGGTTAGCCGGAAAAATTAAACCACAAATTATAAGTACCGGCAACATTAAATAGAGCAGCACTTTGTTAAAATCTTTCAGTTCTTCTTCGCGCTTGGTGAGTACACGGGCAAGATACACTATCAGGGTTAGTTTGGCGAGGTCGGAGGTTTCAAAACTCAAATGGAACGGCAGGGGCAATGCACGGCGTGCTTCGTTCAGGTCAAGACCGAACAGTAATGTGAGAATTAACAACGGAACGGCGATATAAAAGGCGATTTGAAAAATCCGGGAATAATAGGTATATTTCAGTAAATGAGCGATATACATAAGCAACAATCCTGTGAGCAAAATAATACCGTGCTTCAGCATATAATAGGTTGTGTTTCCGCCATGGTATTTATAAGCCAGTGTTCCCGTAGAACTATACACGGCAAGAAAAGACAAGATGGTCAGAATAAAGACTACAGCCCAGATAACCCGGTCGCCTTTTATTTTTATTTCACTGTTAAAGATTGTCATCAGACTTTTTTAAAAAAACTACAATTTGTTTACAGCTGCCTTAAACTGGTTACCACGGTCTTCGTAGTTTTCAAATAAATCGAAACTGGCGCAAGCCGGAGAGAGTAGTACCGTCTCCCCTTTTTCGGCAAGATAGTAAGCAGCAGATACTGCTTCTTGTGCTGTTTCAGTATCAACGATATTTTCTACGAGACCATCAAAAGCTTTATGAATGTGTCGATTATCAAGGCCAAGACACACAATGGCTTTCACTTTCTCTGCCACCAATGGTTTAAGAAGGTCGTAGTCATTGCCTTTATCCACACCGCCCATAATCCAAACAGTAGGTTTCTCCATATATTCCAGAGCATACCATGTGGAGTTAATATTGGTTGCCTTAGAATCGTTGATAAAAATGACACCATGCACACTGGCCACATATTCCAGCCTGTGGGCAATATTCTGAAAATCAGAAAGGCTCTGTTTGATAGTTTCATTACGGATTTCCATCAAACGGGCAGTAACCCCCGAAGCCATGGAGTTGTAAACATTGTGTTTCCCTTGTAATGCTAACTGTTCAAGTGTCATATCAAAACTGTTTTTATCGTTATTAAATCTTATTTTATCATTCACAATTCCTGCACCCGGATACAGGTGAGCGCTGTGCTCACCGAAAGGAACCGGAATGGCAGTAACTTTTCTTTTTTTCAACTCTCTCCGAATAACAGGGTCGTCAGCCCAGTAAACGAAATAATCGTTTTCTCTTTGGTTTTGAAGAATCCGGAATTTGCTGTCCACATACTTTTGAAAATTATTGTCGTAGCGATCGAGATGATCGGGTGTAATGTTCAACAGGATAGCAATATCTGCCCTGAACCCGAACATTCCGTCCAACTGAAAACTACTGATTTCCAATACATACCAATCGAAATCATTAAAAGCAACCTGTGAGGCAAAACTCTTCCCAACGTTTCCGGCCAGCCCCACATTCACACCTTCATTTTTCAAAATATGGTAAATCAACAGCGTGGTAGTTGTTTTTCCATTGCTTCCCGTGATGCAAATCTTTTTGGCTTTTGTAAAAGCAGCTGCAAATTCAATTTCCGAAATCACCGGGATGCCTTTTTCTCTCAACTGACAAATCATTGGAACCGAATCAGGGATACCGGGACTTTTGACCACTTTACCGGCGGAAAAGATCCTCACGGTATCATGTCCGTTTTCTTCAAAATCTATTTCAAACTGTTTAAGAACGCGTCTGTACTTTTCACTAATTTTCCCTTTCTCAGAAACAAAAACCGGCAAGCCCTGCTTTTTGGCCAACACAGCAGCACCTGTTCCGCTTTCGCCGGCACCGAGAACTATTATTTCACCTTTTTGTTTCATCACAACTTCTATTTACCTCACTTTCAACGTAATGATAGTTGCCACGGCAAGGGCAATTCCCACGATGAAAAAGCGTAAAACTATTTTTGGTTCAGGAAATCCGAGTTTCTGATAATGATGGTGCAAAGGGGCCATTTTAAAAATACGCCTACCAACACCAAATCTCTTCCGGGTGTATTTGAAATAGCTCACTTGCAGGATTACCGAAATACTCTCGGCAAGAAAAATCCCTCCAAATACAGGAATCAGCAATTCTTTTCTAATGATGATGGCAAAAACGGCTATAATACCACCAATGGCAAGGCTACCTGTATCGCCCATAAAGACCTGTGCCGGATACGTGTTGTACCACAGAAAACCTACCGTAGCACCCACGAAAGCGCTGATGTAAACCGCCAGCTCACCCACGTTGGGTAAATACATGATATTCAGGTAATCGGCAAAAATGATATTACCTGACACCCAGGCAAGAATACCGAGAGTTGCCCCCATGATGGCCGATGTGCCTGCCGCCAATCCATCCATCCCATCCGTCAGATTCGCTCCGTTTGAAACGCCGGTTATGATTAGAATAACGATGGGAATAAAAATTAGAAATGCCCATTTTTCATAGCCGGGACCTATCCATTTTATCAATAAGGCGTAATCAAACTCATTATTTTTCAGAAACGGAATAGTGGTTTTTGTAGAATGTATGTCAGTGATAGAATAGCGTGCCGATGGGCCGGAATTGTCCATCAACGAATAGACCTGTGAAACCTGAGGCACGAACTTTTCACGGGTAACCACATTCTTATTAAAATACATCACAAGCCCCACAATTAAGCCCAGAATCACCTGTCCTGCAATTTTATATTTGCCGCTGAGACCTTTTTTGTTTTTCTTAAAAACCTTGATATAGTCATCGATAAATCCCAGTGCCCCAAGCCAAATCGTAGTAAAAAGCATGAGCAGGATATAGACATTGTCGAGCCGGGCAAAAAGTAATGCAGGAATGATAATGGAAGCCAAAATAATCAAGCCGCCCATGGTGGGAGTTCCCTGCTTCTCCAGCTGGCCTTCGAGTCCGAGGTCGCGAACCGTTTCGCCCACCTGCTTCCTGTTCAGATATTTTATCCAGTGCTCACCAAACACAAGGCTGATAAGCAATGATGTTATAATAGCCATAGCAGCCCTGAACGAAAGATACTGAAACAATCCGGCTCCCGGAAGGGAATAAGTATCGTGCAAATATTTAAACAAATAGTACAACATAGTTATCGTGCTTCAAATAATTCAGTCAAAACCTGTTTATCATCAAAGGGATGTCGCACCCCGTTGATTTCCTGATATTTCTCGTGTCCTTTGCCGGCTACGAGAATAATGTCGCCCTCATTGGCGAGTGCATAAGCTGTTTTTATGGCTTCGCGGCGGTCGGAAATCACAAGAGTGTTTTTCTTTTGTGCCGCATCAATACCGGATTTCATGTCGTTCAGAATATTTTCAGGATTTTCGCTACGCGGATTATCCGAAGTAAGAATCGCACGGCTGCTCAGGTCTGCGGCAATAGCAGCCATTTCAGGACGTTTGGTCTTGTCGCGGTCACCGCCTGCTCCTACCACAGTGATAAGTTGTTCTTCTCCATTTCGAATAGCATGAATAGTTTCCAATACGTTTTTCAACGCATCGGGTGTGTGTGCATAATCCACAATACAAATGATCCCTTCGGGTGAACGTAGCACCTCGAATCGTCCTTTGGCACCACGTAAACCACTGAGTACAGGCAAAATTTCTTCTTTCTCCTGCTTTAACAAAACCGCAGCAGCATAAACAGCCAACAGGTTGGAAGCATTGAAAGCGCCTACCATTGGAGAATAAAATTCTTTGCCATCCAGCATCATTTGTAGTCCCGAAAATTCATCTTCGACCAACCGGCCGCGAAAGTCTGCCATGGTTTTTAACCCGTAAGTAACGCTCTTTGCCTGTGTGTTCTGCAACATAACAGAAGCATTCCGGTCATCTGAATTAACGAGAGCAAAAGCATCCTTTGTCAGGTTATCAAAGAATTTTTTCTTTGCGGCAATATATTCTTTAAAAGTTTTATGATAATCAAGATGGTCGTGGGTGATGTTGGTAAACAAAGCACCTGCAAACTGCAAGCCTGCAATGCGTTCCTGCATAATGGCATGCGAACTCACTTCCATGAAAGCATAAGCACAACCGGCCTTGACCATTTGACTCAAAATATGATTTATACTCAATGCATCGGGTGTCGTATGGCTCGTTTTCATCTCCCGTCGGCCAATTATATTGACAATGGTGGAAAGCATGCCCACTTTGTATCCAAGCCCCGAAAACAACTGATGCAGCAACGTAACTATGGTGGTTTTTCCATTGGTACCGGTTACGCCCACAAGTTTCAGTTTTTCCGAAGGTCTGTCATAGTAATTGGAGGCCATCTGTCCGAGGGCAAAAGCAGAATCTTTCACTTTGACATAAGTAACAGCTGTATGACGTTTCTCCGGTAAAACCTCACAAACCAAAGCCACAGCTACCTCGTTGACAGCGTTTCCGATAAAACGGTGCCCATCAACCTGCGTGCCGGACACAGCAACGAAAACATCACCGGGCTGTACCTTGCGTGAGTCAAAAACCACGTTGGCAACGGAAATATTTCCATTTCCGTTGATACTTTCAACGCCGGCTCCGGTCAATATGTCTTGCAAATATTTCAATGCTCTTTATCTATAAATTGGTTAACTGAATTAAAATTTGTTGTCCTTTTACGAGGCGCGTTCCGGGTTTCAACGACTGATGATATACCACTCCCCTGCCCTGCACATGTGTAGTCAATCCCATATTTTCCAAAAGATAAACGGCATCTTTTGCAGTCATTCCTTTCACATTGGGCACAGTGTTTTTCGCAAAAGTTTTGGAGCGAAAAACGACTTTATCATTCCGGTCTCTCGTAACTGTCCATGTTTCAGCGTATGAACCTTTGGCCGTTTTTATCCCAAAATCTTTATAAATAATTTTCAAATCAGGATACCAGGCAGCATTTACCGCTAACGGGATGGATTCTCTCGCCGTATCAGTTTTCGGTTTCATGTATAATGCCAGCGAAGTGGCATAAACTTTATCGGCAATTTCTTTAAAGACCGGTGCTGCCACACCGCTGCCATAGTACCCATGTTTCGGCCTGTTAATCACTACGATACATGAATACTGCGGATCATTGGCCGGAAAATATCCAACGAAGGTGGCATTGTACGCACCCGGTATATATTTTCCGCCTATGGAAATCTTTGCCGTACCCGTTTTCCCGGCAATTTGAAAATGATTATTTTTCAAACTTTGCGCTGTTCCTCGCTGTACGACACCAACCAACAAGCTTTGTACTTTTCGGATGATTGAGAGAGAAGCAATTTGCGGGTTTCGCACCTGTACGCCAAACTTCTTCACTATGCGTCCGCCATCGGAAATGGCAGTAACAAATCGCGGTTTGACTTCCACGCCGTTGTTGGCTACCGCATTATAAAAGGTAAGCAACTGCAACGGGGTCAGCTCAAGCCCGTAGCCCACCGACATCCAAGGCAGGGAAGTGAGATACCAGTATTTTTTATCTTTTGGGCTATAAATAACAGGATGAGCTTCACCGGCAATTTTCAGCCCCAGCGGTTTGTTCAAATCCATGGCGTATAAGTGAGCAACAAATTTTGAAGGATCATTTTTATATGCCCTCTGCATTACCTTAGAAATCCCCACATTAGAAGAGTGTTCAAAAGCCTGCCGGATGGTAATAAGGCCATCGCCGATAACATGCACATCGCGCAGCCTCCTGCCATAATAGTCCACATAGCCTTTCTTCACCGACACGGTATCGCTTAACTTAAATTTGTGATCCTCCAGGCCGGAAATCATAGAAGCCAGTTTAAACGTGGAACCGGGTTCGTATTTCTCACCGATAGCCATATTATAGCTTTCGAGATAATAACCGCTGTTTTTATCATAGCGAAGATTGGCAATGGCTTTAATATCACCTGTTTTCACCTGCATCAGTACCGCACAGCCCATTTCGGCTTCATGCTTTATCATTTGCTTCAGCAATGCATTTTCAGCTACATCCTGCAAGTTCATATCCAGCGTAGTAATAACATCCTCACCGTTTCGAGGTTCAATTTCATTATCATTGTGAATGGGCAGCCAGGCACCACCGTTTATCCTGCGTCTGATTTGTTTGCCATTTACACCGGTAAGCACGTTGGAGTATGCACCTTCAAGACCTACAAAAAGATGTTCTTTCTGGTTTACATAACCAATAGTACGGGCTGCAAGTTGACCGAATGGGAAAAACCTTTTTGTTTTTTGGTTGGCAATAAGCCCCCCCATATATTTCCCTCTCCTGAAAATGGGAAAGGTGCGTAACTGCATCAATTGCAAATAACTTACATGTCGATGTATCAACAGGTTGCGGTTACCGCTGGCACGTGCTTTTTTCAGAATCCTCGTATAATAAGCCTGCGATCTGTCCTTAAAAAAAGTGGACAGACGGTAAGCCAGCGAATCCACATTTCTATCAAAGAATGCCTTGGAAATGTTGCTACCCGCTACGTCCATACGAATCTCATAAACCGGCACAGACGTTGCAAGCAAGTTATCCTTGTCCGACAGGATATTACCCCGGTCAGCTTTCAGGGTAAATATCCTTATTTCCTGTTTTTTGGCTCTCGCAAGTAATGAAGGGCCCTCTTTATATTGGATATAAATCATTTTTCCAATAATCAGGAGACCTAAAATCAACGTCCCAAAATAGACGAGATAAACACGGGGCAATATGACTTTCTTATTGATTCCCAAAATTACTTTCCCTGTTTTTGATAAATAATTAGTGTCTTCACAGGCTCATTGGTTTCTTTAATACCAATACTTTCCAATCGTTTTGCCAATTGCGACTGTTTACTTAGCGTCATCAAATCCGACTTAACGGAAATATATTCGTATCGTAAATCTTTTATTTCACGTTCTATCTTTGTGATTTGTCTGACTTTGTTTTCCAATACATAATCGTTGGTGATGTAAATAAAAGCAAGGCCGGCGAGGAAAAGCAGGAAAGGAAAAATCTGTCGTGTTCTCTTATTTTCCAAAATAGCACCACCCCACACGTCCTGTGTGGCACGGCCGAAGCTTCCCACCGCATCACGATGGGACTTTTCCTCCTTGCCCGCCTGTTTACGTTTGTTTCCTTCCATTATGCATCAATTTTTTCAGCAATTCTCAATTTAGCGGAGCGTGCACGACTATTTTGCGCTATCTCTTCCTTATCGGGGACAATGGCCTTATTTACAACCGGCTTGAAATCGATAAGATTATTTCCAAAGAAGTCTTTTTGGATTTTTCCCTCAAAATTGCCGGTTTTGATAAAGTTCTTTACCAATCTGTCCTCGAGGGAGTGATACGAGATGACCACCAGCCGGCCACCGGGTTTCAGCACATCGACAGTCTGTTCCAAAAAGGCCTTCAACACTTCGAGTTCCTGGTTTACCTCAATGCGAATGGCTTGAAACAACATGGCCAGCATTTTGTTTTTTCGTGTAGGAGGAATACATTTTTCAACAGCTGTTTGCAGTGCAAAGGTTGTTTTAAAGGCCTTTTCTTTTCGCTTTTCGCAAATGAGGCGGGCCATACAACGGCTGTTTTTAATTTCACCATATAATCGAAAAATCCGGTTAAGCTCTTCTTCTGAATAAGTATTTACAATACCGGCGGCTGTCAGTTCCTGGTGTTTCCCCATGCGCATATCCAGCGGACCGTCAAAGCGGGTGGAGAAGCCACGCTTTGCCTCATCAAACTGATGTGAGCTGACACCGAGATCGGCGAGAATGCCATCCACAGGAGCCACATCATAAAGGCGCAGGAAATTTTTCAGGTAACGGAAATTCTGGTTAACAAAGATCAGCCGTTCATCATCGGGTGTGTTGGCCTCGGCTTCCGGATCCTGATCAAAAGCCACAAGACACCCTCTGGCTCCAAGCTGTTGAAGGATTGCCTGTGCATGACCGCCGCCGCCAAAAGTCGCATCCACATACGTCCCATCGGAACGAATATTTAAGCCCTCTATACTTTTCTGTAATAATACCGGATTGTGATACATATTTTTATTCAGTTTCGAACTCACCCATAACCTCTTCAGCCAAATTGGCAAAATCATCCGGGTCATAATCCACAGCCTTTTCGTAGGCATCTTTATCCCAGATTTCAATTCGGTTTACGACTGATGTGAGCACGATCTGCTTAGCAATTCCGCCATAATTCAGCAAGTCCTTCGGGAGAAGTAACCTTCCGGTACTGTCCAGCCCGACCGGTTTGACGCCAGCCATAAACTTGGTAACAAAATCTGCATTCTTTTTCTTAAACATATTCAGCTTCCCCACAAGGGCAGTTTCTATCGCCCACTGGTCAGCAGGAAAAAGCTCAAGACATTTCTTGAAAATGCTCCGTTTTACCACAAAGCCTTTGTTCACCTCACTACCCATTTGGGTTTTGTAAGCCACTGGAAACATGAATCTTCCTTTGGCATCAACTTTGGCTTCGTATGTTCCTAAAATATTGAGCATTAAACACAGTTTTATGGCGTAAATATACTATATATTTACCACATTTTAACATGATTTACCACATTTTACCACATTGTTAAAAAAAAGTTACGTTTTTGAGGTGAAAATTTTTTTTACACCAACTTAGATTACTGATAATCAGGAAGATATTATTTGACTAAAAAATGGCGGAAACTTATTAACAAAGCAAAAGGGGAAATTTTGTTAATAACACGGATTAGGAGTTGTTATTAAATAATCTATCCGAAATCAGCCCTTACAATGAGTCGAGCAGCGGACGATAATGGTCAACAATAGAATCGAAAGCGGGACGATATGTTTTCAAAACGGGTTTAGCGGGTGGTGATTTTACAGTCAGCGGATTTATGGGTTTCCCATATTTGTAGAACCTAAAATCGAGATGCGGACCGGTAGCGAGGCCGGTATGCCCGACATAGCCGATAAGTTGCCCCTGCCGAACATGTTTTCCGACTTTCATACCGTGTGCAAACCGGCTTAAATGAGCATATTGCGTTGTGTAAATGCTGTTATGACGTATTTTCAGATAGTTACCTGCACCGTTTCGCTGATAGCCTTTTCTGCTAATCACGCCATCGCCAAGAGCATGTACAGGAGTCCCTTCGGCAGCTGCATAATCCACACCATGATGCGGACGGTATATCTTCAAAATCGGATGCCACCGGTGGTTTGAAAATCGCGAGCTGATACGCCGGTATTTCAAAGGCGCTTTGAGGAATGTCCGCTCCAAACTCTTCCCGTTTTCGTCAAAGTAATCACCTTTTCCGCCCTGCTCAAAATAAAAAGCATAATGATGAACATCTCTTTGAATAAAATCTGCTGCTTCCACCTTTCCAAGCCCCACATAATTGTTGTCAACGTAAACTTTCTGATAAATGGTTTTGTACTGGTTACCCTTTCTCAACTCAAAAAAGTCAATGGTCCATGCATAAATCTCTGAAAGTTTTATGGCAAGATCAGGATCGTCGTGCTGCGCTATCATGGCATTCCAAAGAGAATTTTTTATGGTTCCTTTTGAAGCAACCTGTTTCCGCACAATGGGCTTTTTCCCCAGCATTGCATACACAGAATCAGTGAGGTGGTAAAGCACATAGTTGGCCGGTGAAATTTCGTAAGCAAACCAAACCGGGGTTTTCAGCGAATCTGTTTTGCGAATAACCGTGTATTTATGGCCCCGCCTTATTTTCCGCACGTTAAAAATTTTCTTTGTATGACGTGCAAAATAATCGATAGTAGCATATTTCACATCATATTTCAGCAAAATATCTGAAAGAAACTGGTTACGTTTTACCCTGCCTTTTATCACTTCAAGGCTGTCCACGTTTATGCCGTATAAAATCCTGGAAATGAGTTTAGGGTGGACTTCCGTTTTATCAACAGTCGTTTGTTTTTTAGCATTCTGATGATGACATGATACGAGCATCATAGAAAAGATGAAGAGAAAAACCGGGAAAAATATTTTTTTGTCTGATACATATTTAGTTTTCATAAATAAGATTTGCAAAAATAGAATAAATTGGGTTCCCGTTTTCGACCGGTAGTTGAAAAGATACCATATTTTATTTTGAGATTCATCGTAAGAAATTAGATTTCACCTCCGCAAGGCTGTTGCGTAGTAAAAACTTGAAATGCGCACCCATATTGGCAAAAGAATCGCAAACGTAGTCTCACATCAGGTGATAAGAAGATTCAGGCGAGCATTGCCATTTATCAAAGCTGTCTTGCTTCGCAACAGTTCAATTTGCGAATAAACCAGGCCAAAAAAATATTGACCTTTCGGATGCCGGACAACCTGAAAGGTCAACACATTGAATCATTAAAAAAGTCCGGAAGCAAGAAACTTAAACTTTCCGGTTCTCTTCAGCAAATTCTCTCCCTGCTTTCAAAGCTTTCAGGTTTAACTGAACAAGCTCCTCACTTTTTTTACCAAAAAGCTGACGAATAGCATCTTCCAGAGAGGCATATTTCAACCCGATAAATGGAGAGGCTGCCCCGAGCACCACTATATTGGCTGCTTTTACAGAGCCTTGAGCCAGTGCAATTTTATCCGCATCAATAGTTATGTAACGCGGCAGCTTCCGCACCTCGGTCAGTACATCTTCCAATTCAGGATAATTTGAAATATTTTTGAAAGGATTGATACTGGTAATAAGCCAGCCGTTTTTGCGGTCAAGCATATTAAAATAGCGCAAAGCTTCCAGTGGTTCCACCGAAATAATCATATCGGCTTTCCCTTCGGGAATGAGGTCGGAAGCAATAAGACCGGAAGACAGGCGCAAATGCGATTGCACATCGCCGCCACGCTGACTCATGCCATGCACTTCCGACTGTTTCAGTTGCAGCCCTTCCGAAAGCGCTGCCAATCCGATGGTGGTGGCAATGGTCAGAATACCCTGACCACCAACGCCACCTAATATAATATCTTTTTTCATGGTTGTTACATTTTTATTGAGCAGAATTTTCTTTGGCGACTTTCTTTTTGGCATGTTTCAGTTTCATACGGCGAGCCAGCGTCTGTACGCACTCGCGACGAGCAATAATAACCGAAACCCCCTGATAGGCAAGCTCTTCTTTGAAAACCTGAACATTTTCTTCATGAAGCCGCCTCAACGGTTTTATAACACGGATGTGGGCCTCCTCCACGCCAATACCTTTTACAATATCGTCCAGTTTTCCCAGACCGGCAGAATCCTGACCTCCGGTCATTCCCGTGGTAGAATTATCGAGTAAGAGCACTGTAACAGGTACTTTTCGGTTGACAGCATCAAGAAGGCCGGTCATGCCCGAATGGGTAAAAGTAGAATCTCCAATAGCTGCCACCGCAGGGACAAGACCTGCTTCGGCGGCACCCACAGCCATGGTAATTGAAGCCCCCATATCAACGCAACTATTGATAGAGTTCAGTGGCGGAAGGGCACTCAGTGTATAACACCCAATGTCGGCCAGCACACGTCCGGGGGAATAGTCTAGCATGGCCTCATTCAGCGCGCCGAAAGAATCCCAGTGTGAACATCCGTCGCAGAGCAGGGGCGGGCGACCCTTTAATACATCCGGAATCTCATAGCCTTCGGGGATTTCCATGCCCAGAGCTTTTGCCACAAGGTTGGGATTTAACTCTCCGGCACGAGGCAGCGTTCCGTCCATACGGCCTTTGATGGTCTTTCCCTCATCAAGAATACCACGAAAAAGCTCTTCAAGAATAGGATAGCCCTCTTCCAGAATAAGGATGGAGTCAACCTGATCATACAACTCCTTCACCAATTTGCGCGAAACAGGATACTGGCCTGTTTTCAGAACAGGATAAGGAATTTCCTCTTCCTGATAGTTTTCTAAAAGATAGTTGTACGCAATTCCACAGGCTACTATTCCCATGCTTTTGTCTTTTCCGGAGAACAGTTTGTTGTATCCTGATTTCTCGCTTTCTTCCTGAAATGCAACCTGTTTACCCAGCAATGTATTGTACTGCTTCCGAGCGATGGAAGGCAGGAGGACAAACTGTTTCAAATCGGAAGGCAGGTTTAGCTCATGCTGCGGGAGCACCTTGTTACGCTCCACGCCGGAACGGGAGTGTGACAGCCGGGTTGTAATTCTAAACAAAACAGGAGTTCCGAAACGCTCGGATAATTCAAAAGAATAGCGCATCATATCGTATGCTTCCTGCTGGTTGGAGGGTTCCAAAATGGGAATTTGTGCAAACTTGCCATAAAACCGTGAGTCCTGTTCGTTTTGCGAAGAATGCATGGAAGGATCGTCAGCAGAGACAACCACCAGACCGCCGTGAGCACCCGTGATAGCCGAATTGATAAATGCGTCGGCAGCCACGTTAAGCCCGACGTGTTTCATACAAACCATTGCCCGCTTACCGGCATAAGACATGCCGATGGCAGTTTCCATAGCTGTTTTTTCGTTGGACGACCACTGAGAAACAATATGCCTTTCTTTTGCCTCTTTGGAGGCCTGAATATATTCGGTAATTTCAGTAGAGGGTGTCCCCGGATAGGCAAAAACGCCGGAAAGCCCCGCATCCACAGCCCCTTGGGCTATGGCTTCATCACCGAGTAATAGTAATTTGTCCATTTATTTATGTTTTATATGTTCTTAAAAAGTGTGCAAAGTTACCATTTTTCAACTGTTTGTCTTTTGGAGAGAAGCAATCTATATTAAATATAAATTGTTTGGAAAAGCCTATTTTTACCCAAAATTTCAAGCATGAATTTTCTGGCACATACCCACCTTTCCGGAGACAATGACAAATTGCTTGCAGGCAATATGATGGCCGATGCCGTGAAAGGGAAAAAATGGTTACAATATCCCGACGACATCCGGGCAGGCATTCTGTTGCACCGACAGATTGATGATTTCACCGACAAGCATCAGGTGGTACGACAAAGTAAAGCGCTGATACGAGAACATTTCGGATTGTATTCGGGTGTTGTTACCGATATATATTTCGACCATTTTCTTGCCTTGGAATGGCCTGATTATTCCGACACACCACTCATAAACTTTTCCAGACATGTTTACGGCGTTTTATCAAGGCACTTCACACAGCTGCCAGCCCGCGTAAAATATATCCTTCCGTTTATGATAGCACAAAACTGGCTGAATTCCTACGCTTCACCCCACGAACTGGAACGGATATTTTATAACATGGATCGCCGGACGGACTTCCGGTCGGGAATGAAAAGTGCCGTGGCCGTCATGGAAACACATTACAGTGATTTGCAGGAAAATTTCAGGACATTTTATCCGTTGTTGGAGCAACGGGTAAGAGAAATTTCGCAAAGCGCCTAAATTGAATGTGGTATTTACCTAAGGTATTGACACCTGACTCCCCATAAAACCATAACTTTGAGCGTCTTTTTTTATCTTTCGATATAAAGTCTCTACAACAAGATAAACCGTCCTGCTTTCGAGAATTATTTTCCATTTTCAAGATAATTTCCATCGATAAATTCACGGACAGTCATAACTTTTCCATAGTATCCGCTGATACTTCCAAGAGTGGAAATCTGAACATCCAGCGCTTTGACAGTATCGCCTTTGTACACCACATCGCGTGTGGCACAGGCATCGGAAATAAGGGTAACCTGAAATCCCAAATCGGCAGCAGCACGGGTTGTTGCTTCTACACACATATGGGTCATCATGCCACAAACAACTACCTTCTTAATATGATGCGCATGCAGATAGCCCAGCAAACCCGTTCCGCGGAAACTATTGGCATAATGCTTGGTAATCACTTTTTCTGTCGGCAGCGGTGCTACATCCTGTCGAATCAGCGTATCTCGTTTAGCTGCATGTTTTATGTGAACGACAAGTGCATGATTTTTTCTGAAATAGTTCAGCAAAACGGCTGCTTTAGCGCTGGCCTCTTCAGGATGCACCAGTGGATAAAAACCACCGGGAAAATAGAAATCCTGAATATCAACCAACAAAAGGGCGGTACTGTCAGTTTTGGGTTGTTGAGCAAAGAGTATTCCGGCATAAAGACCGACAAGTAAAAGAAGAATTCGTTTCATAATCCTATTTTTAAGAAATAACCGTAATCACCAATTCACGCCGGCTGCTGTAACGTCTAAATTCACAAAAATAAATCCCCTGCCAAATTCCGGTGTTCAGCCGGTGGTGGCTTATGGGAATAGATAACGAAGAACCGAAAACAGCGGTTTTGAAATGAGCCGGCATATCGTCAGCACCTTCCAGCACATGTGTATAAAAAGGAGCACCTTCCGGAGCAATTTTATCCAGCAAAGTGTTCAGGTCAGTACGCACATCAGGGTCGGCATTTTCGTTGAGCATCAAGGCAGCCGAAGTATGTTTCAAGAACAGGTTGAGCAATCCCGTTTCGGGCAGCTTGCCAACAGCATTTAGAACAAGATGATCAATCAAATGAAAACCTCTTTGGAACGAAGGGAGTGTAATTTCTTTTTGTGTTATCATAAGTTATTCTCTAATTCGGACACAACAAATTTAATCAGGATAAAATTACATCTTTTCATGGAAAGTACATCCTGCATTACTTTTCTACATTAAAAAGTTAAAGCCCCGTAAAATACGGGGCTTTAACAGAAAAGATCAATTTACTATTGATGATGTTATTTGATACCGGCAATTTTTTCCAGCATATCAGTAGTGAGTGATTTCGGTCTTTCGATTGCATAACCCAAAGCTCTATCCCATGTAATGTTAGCAAGAACGCCCATGGCTCTTCCCACACCAAACAGAACGGTATAGAAGTCATACTCGCGTAAGCCATAGTGCCATTGGATAACTCCGGATTGAGCATCTACATTCGGCCACGGGTTTTTGGCTTTACCTTGTTTTACCAAAATATCGGGAACCACATCATACAAACGTGAAACAAAAGCAAAAATCGGGTCATCCGGCAGATGTTTCAGGCAGAATTCACGTTGCGACATGTAACGCGGGTCGGTTTTACGCAAGACAGCATGACCGTACCCGGGAATTACCTGTCCGCTGTTCAGCGTTTCCCAGACAAACTCTTTCATCTTCTCTTCCGAAGGCAGTTTACCGTCCATTTTCTTCATTACGCCCTGAATCCATTTCAGCACTTCCTGATTAGCGAGACCGTGCAAAGGACCGGCAAGGCCACCGAGACCGGCAGACAGTGAATAATAAGCATCGGAAAGAGCCGAAGCGACGAGGTGAGTCGTGTGAGCGGAAACGTTTCCTGATTCATGGTCGGAGTGAATAATGAAATACATACGAGCAACATCATCGTAAGGCTCTGGCAATCCCATCATGTGAGCAAAGTTTCCCCCCATGTCCAGGTCAGGATCAGGAGCAATGTGAACATCACCTTTGTATTTCATACGATAGATGTAAGCGGCAATCATGGGAAGACGGGCAATGATGTCGGTAGCATCTTCATACATAGGTTCCCAGGCAGTCATTTTGTTAAAGCCTTCGGCATAGAATTTTGCAAATTTCGATTCGCGTTGCATAGCCAGCACAGCGGCAGAGAACATAGTCATAGGATGAGTGTCGCGAGGCATAGCTCTCAGCACATCAAAGACATATTGAGGGACATTTCTTCTTTCCTTAAACTCCTCAACAATCTCTAAAGTTTCCTCTACTGTGGGAACATCACCTGTAAGAAGATAATACCAGAAAGCCTCAACATAAGGATAATCTTTACCTTCAGGTTTTGGAATAATTGCCATTACTTCAGGAATAGTTTTTCCGCGAAAGCGAATTCCTTCCATAGGATCGAGGTACGAAATATCGGTTGCCAGACCTTTAACACCCCGCATACCGTTAATGGTTTGGGAGATGTTAACTTCACCCACTTTTACATCGCCAAATTCTTTCAGAAGGCGGGTCGTTCTCGGCCTGTGGGCTTCAATTTTTTTTCCTAACGTTTCTTTTAAAGTTGCCATAAGTTTTTAATTTTTATTCAGCTCAAGCTGATATTATTGAACAAACTTTTTTTATATGCAGGTCCACCTCTTATTTTTTACTTCGGGCGTATCTAACATGCCTCAAAGATACAATAAAATACCCCTGAATATTTACTACATATCTAGTTCCAGCCTATATTTTTATGTATTCTAAATTATACAACCTGCTCCAAATGTCAATTTAATATATTTAACATGATTTTATTGACCTGTAAATCCTCTCCTGAAGAAGATTTACAGGTTGTTAACCTGAATACTAACAAACTCAGCCATCCCCCACCGTTACAAAACATATTTATACAGCCGGCATACAATAATTTTGAAGCATTCTTCCATTGAGGCAGTTAACCCAAAACGAAATAGCAAAACCTGTTATTTGTAAAAAGTTAAGAAGCAATATGAATAACAAAAACAGGTTGTTATTTCAAGAATTTACTGCAATTTTGCAAATGATATAATGGCATGATATTTTTGTTGTTTATCGAGCAAATTTTTAACCTTTAATAAAATACAGTACAATGAAAAATAATTCATTTAAAATTAACTGGACAAAGGTGGATGAAGCACCGGCATTAGCCAGTTATTCGTTTTTGCCTATTGCACGAGCTTTCACAAAGTCCTCAAGTGTAGAGATTGCAACCAGCAACATTTCACTGTCAGGCAGGATACTGGCAAACTTTCCCGACTATCTGAAAGAAAACCAAAAAGTAGAAGACGATCTCGCCATGCTGGGCGAATTGGTACTTCAACCCGATGCCAATGTGATTAAACTTCCCAATATCAGTGCTTCTGTCCCCCAGTTAAAAGAAGCCATCAAAGAGTTGCAAAATAACGGATATGCCGTACCCGATTACCCTGAGGAGCCTAAAACGGAAGAAGAACACAGGCTATTAGAACGCTTTTCAAAAGTCTTGGGAAGTGCTGTAAACCCGGTATTGCGGCAGGGAAACTCCGACCGACGGGCAGCCGATTCGGTAAAAAAGAATGCGCAAAAACATCCCCACAGGTTGATGAAACCTTATAGCAGCGATTGCAAAACCCATGTGGCCACCATGCAGGCTGACGACTTTTATGGAAATGAAAAATCAGTTGTTACCGAAAAAGGTGTTCCGTTTAAAATTGAGCTAATCGAACCTGACGGAAACACCCTTATTCTAAAAGACAAACTTGAATCGAAAGACGGCGAAGTGCTGGATGGTACCTTTATGAACACAAAAGCGTTAAGAGCTTTCTACGCAAAACAAATTGAAGAAGCAAAAAAACAAAATATCTTGTTCTCCCTTCACCTGAAGGCCACCATGATGAAAGTTTCTGACCCTGTTTTGTTTGGCCACGCCGTAGATGTATTTTTTAAGGAAGTATTCGAAAAATATGCCAAAGAACTTAACTCCATTGGGTTTAACCCCAATTTAGGCCTTGGCGATCTTTACAAAAAGCTGGAGAAGCTTCCCGCTGAAAAACAAAATGAGATGAAAGAAGCCATCCGGGATGCTTTCAAAGAAAGGCCGGATGTCGCAATGGTTGATTCCGACAACGGCATCACCAACCTGCATGCACCCAATAAAGTAATCATTGACGCTTCAATGCCTGTCGTTATCAGGGATGGAGGAAAAATGTGGGGGCCAGATGGAAAACTGCACGAAACCAAAGCCGTAATTCCCGACAGATGTTATTCCACCTTTTATCAGGTTGTTATGGACGACTGCAAAGCCAACGGGCAGTTTGACCCTACCACCATGGGCAACGTATCCAACGTAGGACTCATGGCACAAAAAGCCGAAGAATATGGTTCGCACCCAACTACTTTTGAAATTCCTGTTGACGGAACAGTCAGGGTTGTTGATGGTAACGGAAAAATCCTCATGGAACACGTAGTTGAAAAAGGAGACGTTTGGAGAATGTCGAGGGTAAAAGACATTCCCATAAAAGATTGGGTTAAACTGGCTATTAACCGTGCCAAAGCAACAGGTTACCCGACAATTTTCTGGTTAGATAAAAACAGGTCTCATGATGCACAAATCATAAAAAAGGTAGAAACTTATTTGAAAGATTACGACCTGGACGGCCTGGATATACAGATTATGTCTCCTGAAAATGCCATGCGGTTTACTTTAAAAGAGGTAAGGAAAGGCAAAAACGTCATCTATGTCTCGGGCAATGCTATCAGGGATTATCTGACCGACCTTTTCCCTATCCTTGAGCTGGGGACCAGTGCCCGCATGTTATCCATTATTCCGCTGCTTGCAGGAGGCGGATTGTTTGAAACCGGTGCCGGCGGCTCCGCTCCCAAACATGTTCAGCAGTTTTTAAGCGAAGGCCATTTAAGATGGGATTCATTAGGTGAGTTTCTGGCCCTAATGGTTTCACTTGAATTTATGGGCGACAAGTATAACGTAAACCGTCTTAAGGTTCTTTCCAAAGCTTTGGACAAAGCCGTTGAAACTTATCTTGAAAACGAAAAATCACCTTCGCGTAAAGCGGGTGAACTTGATAACCGTGGCAGCCATTTCTACCTCGCTCAATATTGGGCTGTTGCTTTGGCAGAACAAAATGAGAATCAGGAACTTAAAACACAGTTTGCCGATGTTGCCAAACAATTGACAGAGAATGAAGAAACAATTGTCAGTGAGATTATGGCTTCTGAAGGTAAATCTACCGATATTGGTGGCTACTACCTTCCTGATGACCAATTGGCAGAAAAGGCCATGCGCCCCAGCACTACGCTAAACGCCATTATTGACAATCTGTAAAACAACAGGCTCAACACACAAATATTAAAAAGGCGGCTTTTACAAGCGGCCTTTTTTTGTGCCGGAAATCATTTTCCCAAGTTGTTTCTCCGTTAGCCGGAAATGATCCATCCCCAGGCTCCGTTTACCGACAAAATACCGCCAATGACCGATTTTTTATTTCACGGCCATTTTTACCATCCTATTTTTGCCCTGAATTTAAAAAATTAATAGAATGACACAGACAAAAAAACTATACCGTACAGTCAACGACAAAGTGATAGGAGGAGTAGCCGGAGGGCTGGCCGAATACTTTGATGTAGATGTGGTTATTTTCCGGTTGCTATTCGTATTACTGGTTCTTTTCGGAGGCGGAGGACTACTGGCTTATATTATCATGTGGATTGTGATTCCTCCAAAACGGAATAACTTTCAATATGCAAACCATAAATCGGCCACACAAACGGAAGCATCCGGCGCAAATGCCCATACGGAAGATTTTCAGGCAGAGCCACAACAACCTGTTTCTGCTTCAAAGAAAAACACGCCCTCCAATACCAGCCTTATTGCCGGCATCATCCTCATCGGTATGGGGGTTCTATTCCTCATCAACCGGATAATGCCATGGATTAATCTTGGCAACTTCTGGCCGGTATTACTGATTATCGGTGGCTTTTTTATTATCGATCCGAATATTTTAAAATCTAAAAACAGACAACAATGAAATTTAGAAACGTTTTTTGGGGACTGAGCCTCATCATCATTGGAGGCCTGCTCATTGCCCGCAACATGGGAATGATTGACTTCAACTGGTTTAATATCATCCGCCTGTGGCCGCTACTTTTTATTCTCTGGGGATTATCCGTCTTACCCATCCGCAATAACATTAAAGTGGGTGTATTGGTTATACTTCTTGGTGGAGCTACATGGTTTGTTTTGGAAGGGCCAAACATACGTACTTCAAATGGCTTTGAATTTCTTATAAACAACGATTTTGATGATAACAACAGTACCTTTTCCGGAAATCAACAGAAATTTACGGTACCCTATGCTGACACCATTCAAAACGCCACCCTTGAGATGGATGCTGCTGCCGGAAAGTTCTCAATCGATGATACAACTTCCGATTTGCTCTTCCTGACCCAGGAAACCAGATGGAAAAACCATTATCAATATCTTGTAAAAAGAAATGGCCGGAATGTCGTTGTGAAAATATCGGAAGAAAGTAACAGATTCTTTCATAACAACAACCATAGAGAGGTTTCCATTTCTCTGAACAGTGCTCCTGTTTGGGATATCAGCCTGAATGCAGGAGCAAGTTCGGTAAATTATGATCTGAGTCAATTTAAAATTAGAAAATTTAGTCTCGATGGTGGTGCCGGTTCATTTAAAATTACTTTGGGAGACAAATACCCGGACGTAAAAATTGACATAAATGCCGGTGCATCTTCACTTACGTTGAGGGTTCCGGAAAATACCGGATGCGATCTCGAAATCACTGCTGTTATGTCCGGAAAACATCTACCCGGATTCACGAAAATAAATAATGGACATTACCAGACAGAAAATTATGATACGGCCAAAAACAAAATTCATTTGAATGTGGATGCCGCCGTTTCCAGTTTCCGGATTATCCGTTATTAGACAATATTATCCCTGACCCGATCAGGTTCTCTATATACAACCCGGCGCAAAGGCCGGGTTTTTTTTATTCCGATTTTTACCGTTCTTTGCAAAACAGCAAACAATATGAAATCCGTTTTAATTTATTGATTATCATAGTTATGTTATCTTAACCATCAGCAATGCAATCGCAAAATCATCATAAGCTTCCGCCAATAGCGAAAAAAATCCCTAAAAAGTTAAAAAAACACGGCCACATTCGTACCGACAATTATTACTGGCTCAACGAACAGGAAAATCCCGAGGTTATCACTTACCTGAAAGCGGAAAACGATTATACAGAAACAGTATTCAACAAGCCTACAAAAGAATTACAAAAAACACTTTACAACGAAATGATTAGCCGTATCCCGCAAAAGGATGCCTCTGTTCCTTACACTGTAAACGGTTTTACTTATTACACCCGTTATGAAGAAGGTAAAGAATATCCGGTTTATTGTCGCAAAAAAACAGGAGAAAACACACCGGAAGAAATTATGCTCGATGGCAACAAAATGGCGAAAGGTCATCATTTTTTTGATATTAACAACTGGGAAGTAAGTCCTGACAATCAAATCATTGCATACAGTCTTGATACCGTCAGCCGGCGGCAATATATGCTCTGTTTTAAGAATCTCAAAACAGGGACAACATACCCGGATAAAATCCCCAACACTTCCGGGGACATTGCCTGGGGAAACGACAATAAGACCATCTTCTATTGCGTAAAAGATGCCACATTGCGCCCTTACAAGATTTTTCGTCATATTCTCGGAAGTCCGGCAAAAAACGACCAGCTCATCTTTCAGGAAAAAGAAGACACCTTTGATTTGAGTGTTTATAAAAGCAAATCGGAAAAATTTGTCCTCATCGCTTCCGAATCGACATTGTCAACAGAATACCAATGGATGGATGCAGATAATCCGGATGGAAAATTCAATGTTTTCGCTCCCCGCATGAAAGATGTGGAGTACGAAATTGCCCATCAGGGCGATCGGTTTCTGATTCGTACGAACCTCAAGGCCAAAAATTTCAGACTTATGGAAACCCCGTTAGACAAAACCGGCGTGGAAAACTGGAAAGAGGTCATTCCCAACCGAAAAGAGGTGCTGCTTGAAGACATTGAGGTGTTTGATAATTTTTTTGTTGTAACAGAGCGGAAAGACGGCCTGCTTCGCCTTCGGATAGTTGACCTGAAAAACAACAACGACCACTATCTGCAATTCGCTGAGCCGGATTACTATATTTATACCGACGACAACTTCGACTACCATGCTAACATCCTGCGTTACGGTTACACATCTCTGAAGACACCGAACACCATTTACGATTACGATATGATTACCGGAGAACAAACCCTCAAAAAGAGACAAGAAGTCGTTGGCGGTTACAATCCGGAAGCCTATGTTACCGAAAGAATTTATGCCAAAGCACACGATAGAGTAAAAGTTCCGATAAGCATTGTTTACAAAAAAGGATTTCGGAAAGACGGGAAACAGCCGCTACTCCTGTATGCCTATGGTTCATATGGTTACAGTATGGAATCAACTTTTCTCTCTTCGCGACTGAGTTTGCTCGACCGCGGTTTTGCTATTGCTGTTGCACACATTCGCGGTGGTGAAGAGATGGGTAGAAACTGGTATGAGGATGGGAAATTATTAAAAAAGAAAAATACCTTTTTTGATTTTATTGATTGTGCAAAATATCTCATCGACAAAAAATACACTTCATCAGAGCAACTTTTTGCCATGGGAGGAAGTGCCGGCGGATTACTTATGGGTGCTGTGATAAATTATGCGCCGGAGCTTTTCAGGGGAGTTGTTGCTGCCGTTCCGTTTGTAGATGTCGTTACGACCATGCTCGACGAAGATATCCCACTGACTACCGAAGAGTATGATGAGTGGGGTAATCCCAACAAAAAACGTTATTACGATTATATGCTATCCTATTCTCCGTACGACAATGTAAAAACCCAGGATTACCCGGCCATGCTAATAACCACCGGTTTACACGACAGTCAGGTGCAATA
>JAJRQN010000119.1 GCA_024280235.1 Bacteroidota bacterium
TAAATCTAAACTTATTGCCTCAATGTACCATGGTGACTGGATACCTATTGCCGCTGAAAATAACTCCTCTTGTGTCATGATTTTTTCAGCTAAACTAATTTATTAATGTGTTCTACCCACTCACTTTTATAAAGAACCAAATTAAAGAAGTCCGTTCTGGTAATAGTTGCAGAACGGACTTTTATCTGGTTATCAGAAGGGGTGTTGTTACTTGTGTTTGGTGTACAGCAACGCATTGTTTCGGTATCCGGGTTTGTCTTCGTACCAGTCGGGAAATAGCTCTCCATCGCTTTCTGCCCATTCGCCAAAGTAACTGTATGCTTGTGTTATATCTTGTTTTTCAATCGGCCACACAAATACTTTGGGGATATTTATTGCCCAGGGAAGGTTGTTTTTTGTTTTATAGAATCTGCCTTCAGCAGGGATGCTGTTATCGTCGCCGGTTCCAATTAATTTTTTGTCAGCCAGATCCGTAGGGGCGTGATTTGGAAGGTGAACTTCTACTCCTCTTTGCTGATTGACAACAAGGAAAGGATTGAAGTTTCCGATGTCCAGCGTACTGTACTTTACCTGTCCTCCCGGGGCAAATCGTCCGTTTTCATAAAATACCATTTGCATGACAATGGTGTCCGGTGTAACATAAGGAGCATCCATCTCCGTATTAACTCCAACCCCTTTGCCCGGATAAGGCATGAGTCGCCAACTATCGTCATACACTATAGCCGTAGCTTTAGACTGTCCGCTTTCCAAACCGTTAGAAGCCAGGGTAAAGATACTCTTAGCAGCAATATTATAACCGGTTACACGGATAATCTGGTCCGGTTTTACATTGGGAAACTGGAACCCGAAACCGTTCTGAAACGAGGCTCCAAAAGCATATACGATGAAAGTTGCTGTAATATTCTGGACATTTTCCTTGTCGTCTTTCGTAACGGCAAAATTATAGTTGATGACCAGATCGTTAAAATCATAGTCTCCTTTGTATGGCCACAAATCTTCGTACGCAAGAGTGCCAGTATAGATGCTTGTGGATCCTCCGGGAGGCGGGGTAATATTTCCGTCGCATAGTGGTTTGTTGTCTTTACTGGTACCTGCCATGACGGTAAAATCGCCATAATGATTACCCACCTTAATATCATCTTTACATAATGTGCTCATGGTGGCATTTTTTGTCCCATCCACGTAGAAATAGATGGTTTTGTATATTTTCCCATCATGGCCTGCGCCTGTAAAGCTAATTTGACTACCGGAAGTTACAATTCCGTCATAGATTACTGTATGATGTTTTTTCTCTTTAACGGTAACCTGTGCGGTACTATTTCCGTCGTAGCGCATGGTCAGTGTGTACAGTTGTTTTTCACATCCACAAGTATTGGCCGGTAGTTCGCACAAATGCAGCCCGTTTCTACTTGTCCCATCGATAATAGTAAAGTTACCGTAAACGTCACCTTTGTAGATATTAACGGAGCATGTCGTATGGATGTGTGCATTTTTGCTTCCATTTACGTAAATGACAATATCTTTATCCATTTTGTTGTCTTTGCCGGAACCATGAAAGGTAAAAGTGCCTCCTGCATCAACATTTTCTTCATAAATGACTTTATGAGTGTGTCGTTCTTTAACCTCAATCTTTGCCGCAGAGGAACCGTTATATTTCAGAGTTAATGTTCGTAATCCATTTTTACATCCGCACTCATCCGGGTTTCCGGAAGGGGGACAGGTGAAATAACCCAGGTTCCTGCCTCCATCAAAATTAATATTGATAAGTTCGGCAGCATTGGAAATCTGTTCGATGGTATAGCCGCTTAATCCGCCACCCCCAATGGCTTTGTCAGCAATTTTTAAAAAGTCTTTAATACTGATATCTTCAAATGTACCCTCTTTGAAAACCAAGTTGCCAAGCTTTAACTTATTTGTACCGAGAAAGCCTGCACTGTCTAATTTAACATTTAATATGGCAGCTGTAATTTGTCCTCCCCAGTTTCCGGCAACTTTCTGTCTGCTGACCGGATTGGTATAGTTTCTGATCAAAACTTTTGAACGGCCTCCTCCTGGCAGGAAAGCTCTTATGGCTTTAGCGTTTGTCAATGTAATGGTATAATGTTGAGGAAATCCTATCACCAGTCCTTTCGGAAAAGTTTTTGCAAAATGGGCTTCTAGTATTGTACCAGGGTTATTTCCATGGGGTTTTGAAGACCACCCTCCCTGTGAAAATGTAATAAAACCACTTAAATCACAATCTGTTACGGCAGCTTCTTTAAAATTATTGTAATTATAATAAAGTTCGTTTCCTATCCCAACCAGAACAGGCTTGTAACGGTTGCCGGATCCGTAAACAAGTTTCACCATATTATAACTTGTGGGAACAGTAACTTTTGCCGTTATTATTCCTGAGCCGGTATTGGCATAACCGGTATAAAGCAGATTCTGATTGTCAATTGAGTAAATCCTGATAAGCTGGTTGCTTTCATCAATCGGCGTTACTATATTTACAGGAATAGTTTTTGTCGTTTTCCAGTTGAAATTGTTGCTAACAATCAGGTCGTCCATGCTTTTGACAATTTCATTTCCTGGTTTTTTCCAGTCGTTGCATCCGCTGATAATGAGTAAAACAAAGAGGATTCCCCCCAGGATTCTTAACGTCTTCATAATGATTTTGTTTTAAAAATTTGTAGTATAAAAGTAGATGTTTTTTTACGAAATATAAAATTATGTTAAAAAAATAAAAGCAAAAATTGTGACAAAAATAATTTTGTATTTCGTTAGAGTGGTAATGCTCAATCTAACAGGTAGATACAATATTTATGAGGAGGTGTGCTTCATCTGTATGTCGGTATTTTTTCCAGTTATTGGAAAAATATTTCCCATATCGGGAATAATGGGGCTTTTGAATAGTGAAAAATTGATTTCTTGACTTTGGCAGAAAAAAGAGTTAAAATGTTAAATAATAGTATATTACCTTAAATCTGCAAGTAAGTTATTAACAAAAAGGTCAAATGGCTGTGCAAAAGTTATTTACACAGCATTTGACCGTGTTATTTTATCACCTATTTTAGTGTTGCAAAACAAAAAAGTTAAAATAACATGGCAATAAAA
>JAJRQN010000120.1 GCA_024280235.1 Bacteroidota bacterium
AAGTAAAAGTTAAATAGTTTTCCGAATCAGATATTTTTACATACTTTTGTCCCCCATTTTTTAAAGCAGAACATATGCGTATCCGGTTAGTTTTCTTGTTTATTTTTTCTTTTATAGTGCTGGCCGCTACACAAGCGCAGCAAAAAATTCTCTTTGACGCTACCAAAGCCGAAACAGCCGGTAACGCCGACTGGGTAATTGATGCCGACCAGTTTAACCTGAGTTACAAAAACGGTAATCCTGTGGCAGGCTCCGGAAATGAGGCCAATGCACAACGATTTCCCACACCTTCACAGAAAAATGTAACTTCCTACACCAAAGAGACTTACTGGACAGGCGCACTTTCTGCCTGGGGTATCGATTTGGTGAAAAAAGGTTTTGAAGTGGAAACACTTCCTTACAATGGAAAAATCACTTACGGAAACAGTAACAACCCACAGGATTTGTCCAATTATGCCGTATTTGTGGTGGACGAACCCAACATCCGGTTTACCAGTGCTGAGAAAACGGCCATCTTACAATTTGTTTATCATGGTGGCGGCCTCTTTATGATTTCCGATCACAACCAATCCGACAGGAATGGCGATGGCATTGATTCGCCTTCGGTGTGGAACGATTTGATGAAAAACAATTCTATGCAGACAGACCCTTTTGGCATAAGCTTTGACCTTTTGAAGTTTAATGACAAGTCCGATAACTTCAGAAGCCTGCCCAACAATCCGATACTGAACGGCCCCATGGGAAAGGCAACCGAATTATGGTTTTTTGCCGGTACTTCCATGACGCTGCACCCGGACGACAACAGCAGTGTGGAGGGGCTGGTTTTCCGTACAGGTTCGTCATTTGGAAACAAAAATGTGCTGTTTGCATCGGCTACTTTCGGAAAAGGAAAAGTAGTGGCTCTCGGAGATAGTTCTCCCCCTGATGATGGAACCGGCGATTCGGGTGACCACCTTTATAATGGCTGGACAAAAGATGCCAACGGAAACCACGAACGCCTGATTATGAATGCCAGCATATGGCTTACCAAAAAGCTTACAGCTGTAAATCCGGTAAAAAAAAAGATGAAACCGTAATTGTTTTCTCCCGAATGGAAAGTGGAGCTGTACTGAAAATTGGCTCTCTGCCTTCCGGAAAAAATATCGACCTTGCCGTTTATGACCTCGCAGGGAGAAAAATAATCTCTTTTCAGCAGATTCAATCCGGACATACTTATCGTTTTTATCTTCCTGCAAGAGGTATTTTCATTTACCGGTTAACCGGCACAAACTTTGCGGATTCCGGAAAATTTAATTACTGATTTATCATCATCTTTGTCAAAAATGAAACCATGTTCGATTTTCGTCTGAAAGTTTTTTATACTGCGGCAAAACAAAAGAGTTTTTCACGGGCTGCGGAGGAGCTGTTTATCTCTCAACCGGCCGTGAGTAAACATATTCGTATATTGGAGGACAACTTTAAAGTAAAACTTTTTGTCCGGCAGGGAAGTAAAATCAGCCTCACAACTGATGGAAAAGTGTTGTTCCGGTATTCGGAAGAGATTTTTTCGCTTTACCGGAAATTACAATTTGAAATGGACAAGGGTGCACAGAAAAACAGCGGTCATCTCAAACTGGGGGCCAGTACTACTATAACCCAGTACGTCCTGCCAAATATTCTTGCCCGTTTTCACAAGCAATATCCTGATATTCAAATAACGCTGATGAATGGTAACACGCAGCAAATTGAGCTGGCTCTTTTACAAAAGGAGATTGAATTAGGTGTCATCGAAGGCCGTACCAAAAAGGCGGAACTGAAATATATACCTTTTATGAAGGATGAAATTGTATTGTTAACGCGAAAAGATAATCCGCAGGTGCAGGATGGAGAGATCGATCTGGAAACACTGAAAAAGATTCCGCTCGCCATTCGTGAATTTGGCTCCGGTACTTTGCAGGTAATCAAACATTATTTAAAAACGCAGCATCTTTCCCTCGCCGATTTAAATGTTGACCTGCAACTTGGAAGTACCGAAGGAATTAAAACTTACATGCAAAAAACCTCCTGTTTTGCTTTCCTGTCGTTAAATAGTGTACTGGAAGAATTACAGCGCGATGAACTTACGGTTGTCGAACTTCCCGGATCGGCTATCCACAGGTTCTTTCACTTTATCACACCCCACGGTAACAAAGAGCAATTGGCCGAAATGTTTATGGATTTTGTTTTCAAAAATTTCCCTCTGAAAGGCAGCAAATAAAATATTGGCTCAATTCCGCAGACTACTTCGCAATGAAGTGCCTGAGTGTGTGTCAGGATTGGCAGGCACCATCTTAAAATAACCGGCCTGAAGATTAACCTGACAAAAATATCTGCGTATTCTAACGGTCGCTATCTATAACAAATAGTTATATTCTATAATTTTATATGGTGTTAAGAATTGTGCAATAATATATATTTTTGTATCAAATTAATCTGTGAATCATTTTATTACGAATGACAAATGATTTATTGTCAAACTAAAATCATTCATTTTAATCATACTGAAATATGGAAATACTTACGCTGTTTTTGGGGTTTTTGTTTGGCGCTTTGCTGGTTTATGCAGGCTTAAACAAATTTGATGTCATCAGTGGAAATGCGGTCTTAAAGGATTTCACCATCGCCAAGGCCATTCTTATTGTTATAGGAGTGGGTGCTATTTTGCTAAATGTGGAAATAGCATTTGGGTTAGCCTCCTACCATGTGAAACCGTTTATCCTTGGGGGAATTGTCATGGGAGGTCTTATCTTTGGTACAGGCATGGCTGTTTTGGGCTATTGTCCCGGCACATTAGCCGTTTCGTTGGGAGAAGGTTCTGTGGATGCTCTGTTTGGTATTCTGGGCGGATTGTTGGGAGGTCTGGTTTTTACTGTTGTGAAACCTGCGATTCAAACTGTGCTTGGGCCTGACATGGGAAAAATATCGCTTTACAGTCTTTCCGGAAACCAGTCTGTTGTTTTCTTTTTGTTACTTTTGATTATGGCTGCGGTATTTATTGTGGCAGCTTTTGTACTGCATAATTATGAAAAGAAAACACGGGTTAACCCGGCATTGAATTTTCGCTGGTTTTACAGTGGCATTGGTCTCGCTGTTTTAAATAGTATCATTTTTTTAAAAGTGGTTTCCAACCGGCCTATAGGTGCTTCAACTTCCTATCCTTATGTGTCTGATTTGTTAGGCGGGTTTACTTCCAATGCTTATTTTGCCAAAATCAAAACTCCCGGACATTGGGAAATGATTTTTTTGGCTGGTGCTTTTCTTGCGGGTCTTATTTTCGCTTTGTTGCGAAAAGATTTTAAACTTACGGTTATCCATTCACGTTGGGCCGAAACCAAAGGAAAATCTGTCTCCAAAAGACTTGTGTGGGCTTTTGTCGGAGGGTGTATCTTACTTTTCGGTGCCCGTATGGCCGGAGGATGCACCAGTGGTCATATTCTTTCTGGCGGTATGCAGATGGCGGTGAGTAGTTTGGTTTTCGGCACTTTTGTGTTTCTTGCTTTTATCATTACGGGAAAATTATTTTACAAAAAGTAAAGAAAATTATCTGTGTAGTTGTTTATTTGCGCAGGGTTTCCTGCCGAAATTTATATAAGACCTACGCGTAATTATCGGATGTTGTATTCCTTAATTTTCCGGTAAAGTGTTCTTTCGGAAATCCCTAATTCGCCTGCTGCATCTTTTCGTTTCCCATTGTGTTTTTCCAGAGCTTTGCGTATCATCTCTTTTTCTTTATCCTGAAGTGAAAGCGATTCTTCAATAATTTCAGAAGGATGAATTTTTTCTTCTTCCGGGACGGGTTGAGCACTATGAACAATTTTTAGTTCTTCATTTTCCGGATTAATCAAATTAATACTGTCATCTGAAACATGTTTTACCAACAAGGCTTTGGTTTTTTTCATGGCCACATCATCCGGATTTTTCTCCAGAAGGTCGATGACTATTTTCTTTAATTCGGTAATGTCTTTTTTCATATCAAAAAGCACCTTATAAAGCAAATCTCTTTCTGAGAAATGTTCATCCTTTTCCTGACGATAAAGGATGGGGAGGGCAGGACGAGATGCCTGAGGCAGATAGTTTCGGAGCGTATCCGCATTGATGAGTTTCTCTTTTTCGATGATCGATATTTGCTCTGTGATATTTTTTAGCTGTCGGACATTCCCCGGCCAGTAATAGTTTCTCAGAATATGGATGGCCTCATCAGACAACCGCAATGGAGGCATTCTGTATTTTTCGGCAAAGTCAGCAGCAAATTTCCTGAATAACAGGTGAATATCGTCTTTTCGCTCACGCAGTGGAGGGATGTAAACAGGTACTGTGTTGAGGCGGTAAAAAAGATCCTGGCGGAAAGTTCCTTTTTCAATGGCTTCGGGAATATCCACATTGGTGGCAACCACCACACGCACATCGGTTTTTATTACTTTGGATGATCCAACTTTCATAAACTCGCCCACTTCAAGCACGCGCAACAGGCGTACCTGTGTGGACAAGGGCAGTTCGGCCACCTCATCAAGAAAAATTGTTCCGCCGTTGGCTACCTCAAAATAACCTTTGCGAGCTTCGTGGGCACCTGTAAAAGAGCCTTTTTCATGTCCGAAAAGTTCCGAATCAATGGTACCTTCCGGAATGGCACCGCAGTTTACAGCAATATAGTTACCGTGTTTCCGTGGACTTAGGTGATGAATAATCTGGGGAAAGACCTCTTTTCCGGTTCCGCTTTCTCCGGTAATTAAAACGGTGAGATCGGTGGAGGCTACCTGCATGGCTATGTCGATGGCCCGATGCAGTAAAGAAGAGTTGCCTATGATTCCGAACCGTTGTTTTATGTTTTGAACATCCATAACCTTGTCTTTAAGTTAAAAATCAGTAAACTACCGTAGAACAGCGCCTGTTTCTTTTTCAAAAGTCTGTTGCAGCCTGTGCATGGTTTTGTCAATCACCTTGTCGGTAAGCGTTTTGTTTTCGTCTTGCAAAATGAATGATAAAGCATAAGACTTCTTCCCTTCGGGAACTTTATCACCTTCGTAAATATCGAAAATATTCACTGACTTCAGCAACTTTTTATCTGTATGAAAAGCCAGATTTTTCAAATCATCGAAATGAACATCTTTATCAACTACCAAAGCCAAATCGCGACGTACCGAGGGAAATTTAGGAACCGGAACATATTGCAAGTCGTGGCGCGGAATAAGCTGAATCATTAGATCCCAGTTTATATCCGCAACAAAAACCTCATTTTTCACACCGGTCATTTTCAGCAGCTCTCTGTGAATGGAACCTACTTGTGCCAACACCTTTTCTCCTGAAGATAGTTGCAAGCCGTAGTTGAAGTTTTTGTTGGAAGTTTCTGATATTTTCAGACGGTTTTCATTAATTCCCAACTTTCTCAGCAGGCTGAATATAAGTCCTTTAACATAATAAAAGTCGGAAAAGGTTTTCTGTGCATTCCATGCTTCAGGCTGCACACGTCCGGTGGCAAAAAACGTTAAATGTTTTTCTTCGTAATAGTTTTTAACCCCGCGCTTCTTGTCGTAATTGTCTTTTTTAAAATAAGTTTTTCCAAATTCAAAAATCTTGAAATCGTTGACTTTTCGGTTCTGGTTATAAGCCATCACTTCAAGTCCGCCAAACAGCAATGTTTGCCTCAGAATATCCAAATCTTTACTCAACGGGTTGAGCAACTTTACGCTGTGTCTTTCGTCAAAAACCTTATTTCTCTCAATGTATTCCGACTTGGTGAGCGAGTTGTTTATAATTTCTGAAAATCCCTGCCCAACAAGGTAATCGGCGACTTCATTCTGTAACTTTTCCAAATCAGGTTTCTGACGCAGGCTTACCGATGAATGGATTTTGTTTTCAAACTTCACGTTGTTATAGCCATAAATCCTCAGAATCTCTTCTACCACATCCACTTCGCGCACCACATCCACTTTAAAAGTTGGAATGAGCAATTTAAGACCGTCTGCAGTTTCTTCAAGAATTTCCATTTCGAGATCTTGCACAATCTCTTTGATGATGTTACGGTCGATAACATTTCCAATCAGGCGGTCAACATGGGCGTACAAAATATTGATAGTCCATTTCTCAACGGGTTTTGGATAGACATCTTTTATTTCGGAAGAAATAGTTCCGCCTGCAAGTTCTTTAATGAGCAGGGCAGCCCGTTTTAAAGCATAAATTGTAATATTCGGGTCGGCGCCACGTTCAAAACGAAAGCTGGCATCGGTCTGCAAGACATGACGTTTGGCTGTTTTGCGCACATGGCGCGGGTCAAAATAAGCGCTTTCGAGAAAAACAGCTGTGGTTTTCCCTGTAACGCCCGAATCGGCGCCACCGAATACGCCGGCGATACACATACCTTCTTCTTCGTTGCAAATCATCAGGTCGTCAGGATGCAGCTTGCGCTCCATTTCGTCAAGAGTAACAAAAGGTGTCTGATTGGTCAATTTCCGAACCACCACTTTGTTACCTTTTATTTTAGCGGCATCAAAGGCATGCAGCGGATGGCCGGTTTCCTGCAATACGAAATTTGTAATATCCACCACATTATTAATTGGACGTATGCCAATGCTTTCCAATTTGATTTTCAACCATTCGGGCGATTCTTTTATCTGAATATCTTTAATGGTAATTCCTGAATATCGCGGACAGGCTTCCGTATCTTTTACAACCACATCGATATCAAGGTCGTGATTATCAATTTGAAAATCATCAACCTCTGGCAGATTCAAATGATATCTCCGGGTGTTGAAATAACGGTTCAGGCCGGCAACGAGGTCGCGGGCCGAACCTATATGTGAAGCGGCGTCCCCGCGGTTGGGTGTCAGACCTATTTCGTAAATAAAATCCTTTTTAATATCGAAATATTTTGCTGCCGGCATTCCGGGTTTCACTTCCGGCGGCAGCACCATGATGCCATCGTGGGAGCTGCCAAGGCCAAGCTCGTCTTCGGCACAGATCATTCCTTCGGAAACTTCGCCACGGATTTTGGCTTTCTTAATTTTAAAAGTCTCATCGCCACCGTACAATGTCGTTCCCACAGTGGCAACCAATACCTTCTGGCCTTTGGCTACATTGGGTGCTCCGCAAACGATGGGCAATACTTTTCCACCCACATCTACGGTGGTAACACTCAGCTTGTCGGCATTGGCATGTTTTTCACAGGTAAGCACTTCTCCGATTACTACGTCTTTCAGTCCGCCTTTTATGGATTGAAACTCTTCAAAGCCTTCTACTTCCAGTCCGATGTCCGTTAAGATGGTGGACAATTCAAGTGGATCAACATCCAAATCAATGTAATCTTTCAGCCAGTTATATGATAATTTCATCTATATGTAATTTTTTTATTTTGAATGAAATCGAAATTTATCTCCTCACAGGGAAAAACCTATCGGTTTCGTTTCTGTTTTTAATATTTTAACCGCCTTTTAATCAATATTTTAAAATAAATATACTGTCTTAAAAATAAACAGCAAAATTAAGAAAAAAATCATGCACTGCCATTTCGTCAGGAAAAAGATTTGGGGTAAATTGATGGGGGGTTTTTGGCGATTACAGGGTAGTTATTTGGCAATAGCCAGGCAGTTGTCATGCAATGTTTGAATGCTATTTGTAATCAACATATATATGTTTAGTGATTTTTACTCAATGTTTTATGCTTTTGTCTGTACTTGTTAAGCATTCTCAGGCTAACTCCTGTTTTAATGTGCTGATGAATAATCGAAGGAACAATTATTTGTAGAAATATTTATTGCTGCAAGGAAATATTTTCGATAGAATTTGGTTACCCGAAGGATATCCCCGAAGGGGATAAATATGAATGGCCCCGTACACAGTGCGGAGAAAAAATGGAGAGAAAATCTCATAACCCTGAAGGGGTTAAACAAAAGACACATATCTATGAAATCCTTTATTGAAGTTGTTTAAAGATGCGAATTTGAATTGGATAAAATATGTTTCTCAGGTTTTATCTTGTTGAATCCCTTCAGGATTCTGTGGAAAGACAATTTATCATCCACGAGTTTCGCCCGTGTTTAATCAAATTCAATCCCTCCGGGATTTTCCAGAAATGAATGAAACCTTTTAAGTGGATCAAGTGTTATCCAATCAAAATGAAAAACCGGCGCATTAAAATAGGAATTAGCCCATTCTTAATAATTTTATGCTGTTAAAATAATAGTTGACAGTTAATTCATTAATTTTGCCGCGCAAATTCGTAAAGTATTTTGTGAAATGAAAAAATATATATTTGGTGCTTTGGCGTTTGTCGCCCTGTTGACCTATCTTGTTTCTTCCTGTAAAAAGGACGAAATGAAACCTTTCTCTGTTGCTTTTTACAATGTGGAAAATCTTTTTGATACAATTGACAATCCTAAGGTCAGAGACAATGACCATCTTCCTACAAGTAGAATTCCATGGAATACGAAACGATATGAGCATAAGTTAAACAATCTTTCACGGGTTATGTCTGCCATTAACGGCCATGGATTTCCAACTGTTTTCGGGCTTTCCGAAGTGGAAAACAGGGGGGTGGTGGAAGATCTTATACGTACGGGTAAACTCAGGAAAGCCGGTTACAAAATTCTTCACAAAGACAGTCCTGATGAACGTGGTATTGATGTAGCTATGCTTTATCAGCCGGCGATATATCAGCCGGTTATGACGCGTTTTATCCGGCTTCAATTTCCTTCCGAGCCGGATAATCCGACACGCGATATTCTTTATTCAAAAGGGCTGGTTTACGGGAAAGATACCATCCATATTTTTGTTAATCATTGGGTTTCGCGTTATGGCGGACAGGCTAAAACAGATGCTTTGCGTCGTTTTACCGGACATCTGCTGCGCCTTATGGCCGACTCTATTTTTAATGTGGATCCTAATGCCAATATTTTAATTATGGGCGACCTGAATGATAATCCTACCGACAAAAGTCTGACAATCTCGTTGGGTGCAAAAGAACCTGAACAGCCGTTTGCGAAAAAACAGTTGTATAATCTTGCTCTCAAACCCTTTAAAGCCGGTGAAGGTTCTCTTTATTACAAAGGTTGGGATTTGTTTGACCAGATTATTGTTTCTTCTGCTATGATTGGCGGCTATAACGGTATCAAGACAGATTCTTTTAAAGAGGATATTTTCAAAAAGGATTGGATGCTCTACCACCCGAAAAAAGGGCCGGCAGTGCCTAATCGTACTGCCGGGAAATATTATTATGGTGGCTTTAGTGATCATCTCCCTGTCATTGTTCGTATGAAGGTGGATTTGAGTGGAGAGGTTTTCACGATTATATAAAGGCTTTGTTAATGTGAGGATGTGGGAGCAAATTATTGTGAAGATGCTGACCTGTCATTTCGTTTTTGTTTTTTTGCCTCGAAATTTCCTGATTTCTGGAGAGCCTTTATTCCTTTTGTTATTTCTGACGCTGGATTGAAAAATTTAACGTTAATTTCTTTGGCGTGTATGAATAAGATGAGCTTTCAGGTAATATTTAAACTTATCTTTTTATCTGAAGATAGTTTCTTTTCTATCAGGCCCCACCGAAACCAGCCGAATTGGGATGCCGGTTTCTGTTTCGATAAACCGGATGTAGTCTTTTAGTTGGTGGGGAAGGTCATCGTATTTTTGTATTTGTTCCAGCTTATCATCCCAGCCTTCAAAAGTTTTATAGACTACTTCGGTTTTGGTTTTTTCCGAATCGAAAGGAACAATTTCCGTTATCTCGTTGTTGATTTTGTAGCCAGTGCCAACTTTTACTTCATGGAAACCGGAGAGTACATCAGTTTTCATCATCTTCAGTTCGGAAACACCATTGAGCATAATGGCATATTTTAGTGCCGGCAGATCAAGCCATCCGCAGCGGCGAGGGCGTCCTGTTGTGGCACCAAACTCGTGTCCTTTTTCGCGAAGTTTTTCTCCTGTTTTGTCACACAACTCTGTTGGAAAAGGGCCGCTGCCTACGCGTGTACAATAAGCTTTGAAGATGCCCAGAACCCTGCCTACTTTTCCGGGTGGAATACCCAGCCCGCTGCAAACGCCTGCACTGATTGTGTTGGAAGAAGTTACAAAAGGATATGCGCCGAAATCCACGTCCAGCATTGTCCCCTGTGCTCCTTCAGCCAGAATTTTTTTCCGTTATTTAATGCCCGGTTTAAAAAATATTCACTATCTGTTTTTTTAAATTGCTGTAATACTGCCAGTTTTTCAAGCCATAGATTTTCATACTTTTCAAAAGACATTTTCTCAATTTCAACACCCTTATAATCAGTATGATATAGTGATGCGAGCTTTAGATGCTGGTGCCGTATTTTTTGATAGCGTTGTACAAAATATGGAAGTTCCAGATCGCCAATGCGAAGCCCTTTTCTTGCTGTTTTGTCAGTGTAAGCCGGACCGATACCTTTAAGTGTAGAACCAATTTTATCTCTGCCTTTAGCTTTTTCATAAACAGCATCCAGCAATCGGTGTGTGGGTAATATCAGGTGTGCTTTTCGTGAGATAAGCAGGTTCTCGTGAATGTTTATACCTGACGTTTCCAGTGAATTAAGCTCTTTATCAAAAACAAAAGGGTCAATTAATACGCCATTTCCAATGACATTTACCGTTTTCGGATTAAAAATCCCGGATGGGATGGTGTGCAAAACAAATTTCTTATTTTCAAACTCTATTGTGTGTCCTGCATTGGGGCCACCCTGAAAGCGTGCCACAATATCATAAGCAGGTGTAAGGACGTCCACAATTTTTCCTTTTCCTTCATCTCCCCATTGAAGGCCGAGGAGAACATCTGTTTTTGCTTCCATCAATTCATGTATTATAAATATGTGGTGTTAATTAAGTGCACACAATTTTGCAACAAAGGTAAGAGGCCTTAGTGAAAAAAATGAAAAAACTATGGTTTTGCATTATTTTCTTTTGCGTCATCCGGACATTTGCCATAGAATGTCAGCGAGTGGTAAGCTACTTTCACGCCGAGTAGATCTTCCACTGATTTTTGAATCTCATGGATGCGCGGATCGCAAAATTCCAATACTGTTCCGTCTTCCATACAGACAAAATGATCGTGTTGCTTATATTTGAATGAACGTTCAAATTGGGCACAATTATTTCCAAATTGATGTTTGGTTACGAGGTTGCAGTCCAGCAGTAGCTCAATTGTATTGTATAAAGTAGCCCGGCTCACGCGATATTTGTTGTTCTTCATACGGATATACAACGTCTCAATATCGAAGTGCCCGTCTGTTGCGTAAATTTCTTTTAGAATCGTGAAGCGCTCTGGTGTTTTTCGGTGTCCTCTGGAGTCAAGGTACTCTGTAAAAACCTTTTTTACTTTTTCAAAAGTGTCCTTTTTCGTTTCCTGTTTCATATTCCCATGATAAAGTTTTGCGGTGTAAAAATAACAAATTATCTTTAAATGGTTTAAATAGAAATAATATTTTTTTATTTTTGTTCAGGCTATGTCTCTTATGCTTTCAAATTATGGATAGTTATGTATCAAAAAAAATATGCTGTGCTGGTTTCATGCTAAGAAAAAGATTTCGCTTACTTGTGTTTTTTGCCAAAGACTGGACAAGTGTAACGCGAATGTTTTTGGAAAGGCGATTTAAAATCCCTCCCGGCATCTGCAGAATTGCAGAATTGAGAGGCTATATGATAAATAGAAGATGCCAACTTCACAGAACATTTTTATGTGGATACAATGGTTGTTTTGCTTTAGAAGATGCGTACAACTTTAATGGCCTGATCGATTTTTGAAAGGTCTGACATGAGTTTTTTTAAAGTGGCCACATTGGGAACGAGAATTTCAATTTTAATAAAGACAAGTCCTTCGTGAGAATGCATATTAATAGCGCTCATATTAAGATGGAATTCATTGGAAATCAACTGTGTAACTATATTGAGTAGCCCGGGTTTGTCCTTAGCAGTAATGTGTAAGCCGGCATAATAGGTTTCCCCCTCTGCAGGTTTCCACTTAATTTTCAAGATATTACGGCCATAAACAGACATAAGCTGGATAGCTTTTTCGCAATCGGTACGGTGCACTTCCGTACGTCCTCCGGGAAGTTCAAGGATCAGGACATGATCGCCAGGCACGGGGTGGCAGCATTCGGAAACGATATATTTTTTTTGATTTCCGGTTGAGGTGGCCTGTGAAGAATCTGATGTGCTTTCTGCCTTGGACTGCACTGTTTTCGTTTGTTTGCCAATGAATGGGATACGTAAACTTCTAAGCCATTTTGTACGGTCTCCATCGGATACCAGTATTTTTTTCACCTCTTCTATTCCAATTTCCCCGGTAGCGATGAGATAATAAAAGTTGATGTAGCTGTTGACCTGTGATTCTCTCATCACTTTTTGTACATTTTGTCCGTTGTATTCTGTTTTGAGTTGCGAAAAAAGGGCTTTTAGTTTCTGTTCGCCCTCTTTTTTAAAGGCCTTTCGTTTGTTCTTCAGGGCGGTTTTTATTTTAGACTTGGCTCTTGCCGAAACCACTATCTTAATCCAGTCTTCCTGTGGCTCCATAATTTTTGAAGTAATCACCTCCACCTGATCTCCACTTCTTAATTTATGGTCAATGGTTACCACACGTCGATTTACATTTGCTCCTATTGCGCTGTTTCCCAAGTCGCTATGAATAGAATAGGCGAAATCGAGTACCGTTGCTTCTTTTGGAAGAGAGACCATATCTCCTTTTGGTGTGAACACATAAATTTCATCGGAGAAGAGGTTTTGCTTAAAGTCATCGATAAAGCTTATTGATTCTTCATCGTCGTCGTTTTCCAGCAGCAATTCACGGGTTTTATTCAGCCATACATCGAGGCTTCCCGGGGAGGAAGACTTTGTTTTATATTTTAGATAGGCTGCATATCCTTTTTGGGCAATTTCCTACATACGCTTGCTGCGAATATGCACCGCTACCCATCGGCCTTGAGGCCCCATCACTGTTGTGTGAATAGCTTCATACCCGTTTGCTTTGGGAGTACTCATCCAATCCAACAGCCTTTTATTGTTGGGTTTGTAGATTTCTGACAAAGCAGAGTAAACAGCCCAGCATTCCAAACTTTCGTTTTGGGTTTCAGTATCCACAATAATGTCCAGGCTAAATGAGTTGTATATTTGCTCGAAAGGTAATTCCAGCCGCCGCATTTTTTGCCATACCGAATAGGTTGTTTTTTCGTTTATCAGCAACTGAAATTTAAGTCCTTTACTTTTTAGTGAGGCACGTATAGGGATCATAAAGTCATCCATGTATGCATTCCGGCCGGATCTGCTTTGTTCAATTTCATATTTGATGTCCTCATAGATCTCAGGCTGCGAATATTTGAATGAGAGTTCTTCGAGTTCACTTTTAATAGAGAAAAATCCGAGACGATAAGCCAACGGAGCATAAATATACAGCGTTTCAGAAGCAATACGGAGCTGTTTGTCGTGTGTCATCACATTCATTGTGCGCATGTTGTGCAGGCGGTCAGCCAGCTTCACAAGTATCACACGCATGTCGTCCGACAAAGTGAAAATAATTTTTTTTAATGTAGCTGACTGTGCGGTTGAGTTGTTATCTGAAATTTCGTCAATTTTAGTAAGTCCGTCGATGATGCGGGAAACTTTGGAGCCAAACATCTTCTCCACATCTTCGAGTGTGAGATAGGTGTCTTCCACAGTATCGTGCAACAGAGCTGAGATGATAGAGGTGCGTCCCAATCCCATTTCGCCGGCGGCAATGGTGGCCACTGCAATAGGATGCAAAATAAAGGGTTCTCCCGCTTTTCGTCGCATGTCTTTGTGTGCATCGGCTGCCATCCGGAAAGCTTTGCGCACATCCCAAAGGTCTTTGGTCTCCTTACGGGTGGTCCATGCCTCTATGAGATGCCGGTATTGGCGCAGGATTTCCTGCCTTTCTTCCTCTGATGTTAACTTCTTCATTAATTTGTTTCAAATCGGAATCAACAAAATTAATGTTTTTTTGTGAAGCCCTTATCTTTGTAAGCTATTGTTGATAAAAAATTTGGCAGGTATCATTCCCGATTGTATAACTTTTTGATTTTCATTTGTTACGAACAAAAGTGTATTCTTGGATAATATTTGTAGTTTTGAGAACCATTCGTGAAAGCTATGAAAAGGTATCTTTTAATTGTCATTTCTTTGTTCTTTTTTGTTGGGGTCAGTCGGGCTACGCATCAACGTGCTGCCGAAATTACTTACCGGCATATCGAAGGGCTGACTTACGAGTTTACGATTACCATGTACACCCGGACTTCCAGCCCGGCCGATGATTACAGAAACACCATGCCAATCATTTGGGGTGATGGCAGTTCGGAGGAGATTCCTCGTATTGACTTTTATCCGCTTGGCAATGACATTTCATACAACCGCTATGTGGGGCGCCATACTTATGCCGGCCCGGGCGCTTACACCATATCTGTGGAAGACCCAAACCGTAACAATGGTGTGGTAAATATTCCCAACTCGGTAAATGTGCCCATGTTTATTGATAGCTATCTCCTTATCAATCCTTTTCTCGGATACAATAACTCAGTGCAATTACTTAATCCCCCCATAGATGTGGGATGTGTGGGGCAACCGTTTTATCACAATCCTGGAGCTTACGATCCGGATGGCGACAGTCTTTCCTTTAAGCTCGTAGCCTGTAAAGGCGCCGGCGGAAAAGACATTCCCGGATATACTTTCCCCAAGGCCTCACAATATTTTCGTATTGATTCGCTCACGGGCGAAATAGAGTGGGTAAATCCTATATTGCAGGGCGAATATAATGTGGCTTTCCTCACGGAAGAGTGGCGCAGAGGAGTAATGATAGGCTATGTACGCCGCGATATGCAAATCACCATCGTAAGCTGCAGCCATAAGCCACCGGTTATTATCACCGGCAACGATACCTGTGTGACAGCTGGAGATAATTTGCGTTTTACGACAACCGCCTATGATCCGGAAGGAACCAATGTTACTTTAACAGCTTTTGGCGGACCTTTTGAACAGGCGGTAAATCCTGCAACCATAAACCCCAATCCGGCAGAAGGAAAGGATACGGTTTCTACTCTCTTTTCGTGGCACACACTATGTGAGCACGTTCGTTACAAACCATATTCTGTAGGATTTAAAGCCAAAGACAGTGGCTTTCCCGTAAGCCTTGCAAGTTTTAAAACTGTGAAAATAAAAGTGGTGGCTCCTGCACCCAGGAATCTGAAAGCAAATGCATTAGGAAGTGGTATTAATTTGAAATGGGATACATCGGGTTGTAAAAATGTAGTAGGTTATAAAATTTATCGTAAAAGTGACAGCACTTTCTGGCAACATGGCACTTGCGAGACAGGTGTTCCGGATTACACCGGATTTCGGTTAACAGGTACCACAGATAATGCGAACAAACGTACTTTTCGAGATGATAATGGACTTTCGCAAGGTGTACGTTATTGCTACAGGGTAGTCGCAGTTTTTGCCGATGGCGCTGAAAGCTACGCTTCCGATCAGGCATGTACCTACCTGAAACGCGATGTCCCTATCATTACTCACGTGAGTAATGATTCTGCCGACCTTTTCGGGGGACAGGTTTATGTGGACTGGTCAAAACCGATTGAACTCGATAGTATCCAATTTCCAGGCCCATACAAATATCTATTGTACCGCAGCGACAAAGCATCGGGCGGAAAAATGCATCTGGTGAAAACCTTTTCCGGTCTTAATGATACTATTTTCATAGATACCGGTGTAAATCTGAACACAGAGCCGTTTGCCGTTGTTTATCGTGTTGACCTTGAAAGTGAAATGGCAGGCACTGTGGGCAGTTCTCAGGATGCTTCCTCACTTTTTCTGCAAATAAGAGCTTCGGATAAAAGACTGACCCTCAGCTGGAACCCAAAAGTTCCGTGGATTAACGACCGGTATGTCATCCTCCGTAAAAAGGAAGGGGACGGACACTTCGATTCTTTAACAACCGTAAAACAGCCCATCTATGTGGACAAAAACCTGAACAATACGCTTCAATATTGTTATTATATTAAATCCATTGGACATTATTCTCTACCCGGACTAATAAATCCAATCATAAACTATTCACAGATTGCCTGTGCCATTCCCGAAGATGTGGTGGCGCCGTGCCCGCCTGAAGATGCGGTGGTTACAGATTGTGATAAAGTAGAAAACACACTTAAAATATGGATGTTTCCCAATGACAGTTGCTATTATGATTTGGAAAAATACCGGATTTTTTATGCCCCGTCCGGCGGTCAACTTTCGCTACTGGATTCGGTAAACGGAAACCATGCCGATACGGTCTCCTTTCTTCATCGCGATTTGGAAAATGTGGTTGGATGTTACGCCGTGGAAGCGGTGGACACACTTGGAAATGTAAGCGGGCAAAGCCTGAAAGTTTGTGTCAATTATGATGCTTGTCCGGAATATGAACTTCCCAATGTTTTCACTCCCAATGGCGATGGGGTCAACGATAAAATGGTTCCTATAAATTATCCCGGTAGCAATCCCAGAGCAATAGTGGATCACGTGGATATGGTGATTTTTAACCGGTGGGGAAAACAGGTTTTTCATACGAAAGATCCAATGATAAACTGGGATGGGCGAAATATTATTACCAAAACTACCTGTGCAGCAGGAGTTTATTTTTATACCTGTAAGGTTTATTTTTTCTCCACCAGTGGTTTAAAAAATCGTCATTTACAGGGATCGGTAACCATTATCCGATAAAAATGTCAACCGGATGTAACTTTGTTCTTGCCTCATCCGTCTCACCTGAAAACAACAGAAAAATTGCATCATGAGAAAAAAATCAACCACATTATTGCTGTTTATGGCGATTATGCTCTTTACGACAGCTCAGGCTTTCAGCCAGCGAAATTTCAGACGTATCAAAGGTAACGGACATATTGTGAAAAGCACAGAGATTGTTCCCGCTTTCAATCAAATTCGTGCCGGGGCAGCCGATAACATTATTATTTTAACAAAGGGAAATGCGCCTTACAGCATTGTAATCCAAACCGATGAGAATATATTAGATGCTATTAGGGTTTCTGTTAGAAATAAAGTGCTCGATTTCTCTTATGCCGACATCAACCCTACAAAGCTCCGATTTTATATTACGGTTCCTTCTCTTTCGCTTGTTCATGCCTCCGGTGCATCGGTGGTGAAAAGTGCGGATACGCTAAACGGACAGATGTTTAAGGTTATTGCCAGCGGTGCTGCCAACGTAGACATAATGCTGAATTTTAAGGAGATAAAGGCAAATGCTTCGGGAGCAGCAGACCTCTCTCTCAAGGGACAAACAAAGAAATTCACTGCTGTGGCAAGTGGCGCCGCCGATATAAAAACGGGCCATCTGGTCGCCGACTCGGTTTTTGCAAAAGCTTCCGGTGCAGCTGATATTCGTGTAAATGCCCAAAAATTTTTAAGTAAGGATGTCTCCACGGCAGCAAGTGTAAAACTTGTGAATGCTTCACAAAAAACCATTCAGGTTGAGAAGCCCGGCGAACATACCCGTGTGGTGGTTTACAGCAATCCTGTAGGCGTAAACAACTGGAACGATACCACACGTGTGAACGTAGGCTCTATTCATGTGGAAGTGATCGATGGCGACACGACCAAAATAACACTCGGCAGTCATTCACTAATAGTGGATAACAACGGGGATGTGAAATGGAAACGTACAAAACCGGTGCGATTTAACGGACACTGGGCTGGCGTGGACCTCGGTATAAACGGTTATGTTACTCCGGGTTTTAATACCGATTATGGTAAAGCATACGGCTATCTGAACCAGCGATATGAAAAATCCATTAATGTAAATGTAAATCTCTTTGAACAGAATATTGCTTTCAACAAAGCCAAGACCATCGGGCTGGTTACCGGTGTGGGGTTTAGTTTCAACGATTACCGTTTTTCCAATTCCACTTACCTTTCTCCTGACAGCAATCAAATGAGTGGCTTTTATATGCGTAATGTGAGTGTCCGGAAAAGTAAACTTTCGTTGTTTTATGTAACGGTTCCGGTTATTTTTGAGTTTCAGACCAATAATGAAAGACGTAGTCGCAGGTTTTTTGTCGGTGTCGGCATGCTGATTAATGCGCGGCTTCGCTCACACACGAAAATTTATTTTAATGAACCCAACAAACAGTATTATCTCGAAGATCCTGTTTCAGGAACGCTTCTGCCGGGTTATTACACAACGCCAAACCGTACCAACCGTAATATTGTGAAAAGTGTGAATAATTTTAATCTACAGCCGTTTCGTTTCGATGCCACCATTCGGATGGGTTACGGAATTGTATCGCTGTATGCTACTTATGCTTTGAATAAAATGTTTCTGAAAGGACAGGGGCCTGATTTGAACCAATGGTCGGTCGGTATAAGCATTTCAGGATGGTAATCCAACCAAAAATGATGAAGATGAGAAGCCTCCCCCGTGGAGGCTTTTTTTTGAACGGTGATTTATTAAGGGCATGCTGAAAAATGTTTAAAT
>JAJRQN010000121.1 GCA_024280235.1 Bacteroidota bacterium
CGGGAATCATATCTTAAATGTTTTGTGAATACTGCATCTAAGATACTGGTTCTCAGGCTAAATATTAAACGGATACATCATAAGTTATCGACATTCTTTTGTTTATTTCTATTCTGTTTCAACCCTTGATTCGCATAAGTACTAAAATGATATGCCTGTTGCCCAAAATTTTTTCAATATCTTATCGAATTAAACTTGTCATTTATGAAATCGTCAGTAAACTCCGGATAGCTACATTTTACTATTTTTACAAAACAAAAAAATCCCATGGCAAAGTGGTTTCTTCTGTTCATTTTACCCTTTTTCACTTTTTCGCTATGTGCGCAACAGTGGCAGCCAAATGCAGGCATAGTCCTACCCTACGCTGCAAAAATCAGTGTCAGTTCCGGCCGGGATGCGCAATACATTGACGACCACAACCCACAAACTTTCTGGCAATCAGGAAATCCGCTGCCACAAGCATACATTGCAAGAAAATTTCTGAATTATTTCCTGAATTCGCAACATTTCTCGCTTCACCCGGAACTTCCGGCCCGAAACAAGGCATTCGATGGCAATACCAATACCCATCAGGAAATCTCAAATGGCCATCTTGTTCTCCGGCTGCAGCCTGCCGCCTCCCTCCTGCTTTTGAGTCTGAAAGCGGATGTCAAAGACACCTTGTTTCTCCTTGTTGAAACGTTAAATCACGGAATACTACGGTTTAAATATTCCCCGGCCAATAATTTTCAGATAGTAAATTTTCTCACCAACACCAAAGAAAAAATTGTTGATGTCCGGCTTAAAAGTCATCGGCCATTTCAACTGTATGAATTGGCAGCCTTACACAAAAAGCCTACAGAATATGTACTTTTCGACTTTGGACACATAAAAAATATTGGTTGGATAACCAGTCGCCAGCTTAACAGCACTTCTGTAACACATATCGAAGTGTTTGCAGGCAACGACAAACAACATTGGCAAAAAGTTGTCCGGCTGAACCCAAAAGCCATACCATTGTTATATAATCCGCTAAAACAAACCATCTATGCCCGATACCTGAAAGTTGTTTTTTACCTGCCCCTGCGCAACTATCAAAAGGCAGCACTTTGGGAGTTTGCGGTGTACAACAAAAACGGCCCGTGGGGCGCAAGGCCTTTAGCAAAGCCTTCTCTAAATTCCTTTTCCGGAACTTTTGGTCTAAATACTTTCTGGGGCTGGGGCTACAGCGTCTATTCCGACTTATTAAAACCAGACACAGGACCGGAAAAATTCAAAGTAGTAACCAAAAATTTAAGAAGTTACGAACCACTCGACTGGGATATGATTAGTCCACAACAGATTCCAGATTTTGAGAAAATGGCTGACGGAGGAGGAACACCTGCAAAAAATTGGCTCAATTGGGATAGAGAATATAAAACATGGCTCACCTCGGGATTCCGCCTCGACATTAGCCTCGCATTTACACAAAAAAGCTTCCCCGATTCACTGTGGAAAGACACCTACAAAGAAGCCTTTGCATTCGGAAAAGCTTATGCCACACACTTCTGTAACAGGAAACATTTGGTAAGCATGATTGAGATAGGTAACGAACCCTGGAATTACAACACCGCCACCTATCGCCAAATACTGTCCGGAATGAGCGCCGGCATTAAGTCTGTTTCAAAAGTTCCGGTGCTACCCTGCGCCGTTCAGGCTTATGATTCAGAAAAAGATGATAACAACTACATTTCTAATTATCTCGATGCACTCACCTGTAATGTGGATGGGCTGAACACCCACATTTATTCTTACGTCTATCAGGAAAACGGAAAACGTACGGCTGTCAACCCCGAAGATCCACGTTCAGAAGTATGGTCCATGGCCAATTTGATTCGTTTTAGAAATAAAAACATGCCGGGAAAGCCTATTTACGTTACCGAATTTGGTTTTGACAGCAAAGGCGGAGGCGAAAACTGCACACACAGCGAATGTGTTTCAGAAATAGAACAAGCTATTTATGGCGTTCGTATGGCTATGATTCTCTGGCGTCTCGGTGCCAGACAATTTTACTGGTACTATTTTGCCAATGTGGATTACAAATCGTTTCTGCACAACAGATCGGGACTTACGGGTTCATATCGTTCTGGCTTTCGCGAAAAACTTTCTTTTAAAACTTTCGCCCTGCTGCAACAACAAATTGGGCCTTATCACTTCATCAAAGTTATCAGAGAAGATAACCATGTATATGCTTATTTATTAGAAGACTACACAACTAATAGTGAGATAATTATTGCCTGGAGACCAACAGCTTCCCATCATTTAATCCCAATATCAGAAACATTTTCTGTTTCAGGAAAAGTTTCCAGAATCATTTCCATTCTCAACAGCAAGCCGGTTTCGTTCAATGAAAAGAACCATTCACTACACCTGAAACTTTCAGGCGTTCCCGTACTAATTTATTTGAAATAACCAAATGGTGCAAGCATCCGCCCCAAATGGTGCAAGCATCCTGTTCCCCAAATGGTGCAAGCATCCGCTTGTTCCTGTTCCCCAAATGGTGCAAGCATCCGCTTGTCCCCCCCCCCCGCTCCTTTAAACTTTATGATGATTTCTATCAACAAATCCTCACATTTCCTTACTTTTGTTGCATCATTAAAACAATCAAAATCATGAAAAAATATGGCATTTTATTACTCGTTGTCCTCTTTGGTTTCTCTGCCTGTAAGCAGTCAAATCCGATAAAACAGCAGAAAGCCAATCTTATTGAGAAACCCAACCTCAAACTTTCCAGCGATATTATGACGCCGGAAGTCCTTTGGTCATTTGGCCGCCTCAGCGACCCGCAACTTTCGCCCGATGGCAAAACACTGGTTTATGGTGTCTCTTATTACAGCAAAAAACAAAACAAAGGAAACCGTGAGCTTTACCGCATTGATGTGGACGGTAAAAACATGAAGCAGCTCACCCACACCGCCGGCAGCGAATACAATGCTGTCTGGAGGCCCGATGGAAAGAAAATAGGTTTCCTTGCGGCACGCAATGGCTCCATGCAACTTTGGGAAATGAATCCCGATGGCTCCGCCCAGATACAAATCAGCCATTTTAAGGGAGGAATTACCGGTTTTAAGTATTCCCCCGATGGAAAAAAGATTCTCTTTACTTCCGAAGTGAAATTAGACAAAACGCCCCGCGACATTTATCCCGACCTGCCCAAAACAACCGGACGTATTTACACCGATTTGATGTACCGCCACTGGGATACATGGGTGGACAGCTACAGTCATATTTTTGTTGCTGATTACGATGGCAAAACATTAAAAAATGTTACAGACATTATGAAGGGTGAACCTTACGAAAGTCCCCTGAAGCCTTTTGGCGGCATGGAACAGATCAACTGGACTCCCGATTCCAAAACCATTGCCTACACCTGCCGCAAACTCAAAGGACTGGCTTACACCCTTTCCACAAATTCTGACATCTATTTCTACAACCTTGCTGACAAAACCACCAGGGACATGACCAAAGGTATGATGGGATACGATGTCTCCCCTGTATTTTCTCCTGATGGCAGGTACATGGCCTGGGAAAGCATGAAACACGACGGTTATGAGTCGGATAAGAACCGGCTTTTTATAATGAACCTCAAAACAGGTACGAAAGCCGATTACACAAAAAATTTCGACCAAAATGCACACGGGCTGGAATGGAGCAATAATGGAAAATATGTTTATTTCATCAGCGACTGGCATGCCTCCGATGACATTTACCGTCTCGATGTCAAAAAGGACAAGATTACCAAAGTTACCGAAGGCATTCACGATTACACCGGTGTTATTCCGGCAGGGAAAACTCTTTTTGCCACACGCATGAGCATGTCAATGCCCATAGAAATTTATGCCGTCAAAGCCCAAAACGGCCAACCCCGGCAGGTTACTTTTACCAACAAAAACATACTGAACCAGCTCACTATGGGAAAAGTAGAAAAACGCTGGGTAAAAACTACCGATGGTAAACAGGAACTCACCTGGGTAATCTACCCTCCGCATTTTAATCCCAACAAAAAATATCCTGCTTTGCTTTACTGCCAGGGCGGCCCTCAAAGTACGGTAAGCCAGTTCTGGTCGTACCGTTGGAACTTCCAGATGATGGCTGCCAACGGTTACATCATAGTGGCTCCCAACCGGCGCGGACTGCCCGGATTCGGCACCAAATGGAATGAAGAAATCAGTGGCGACTACGGTGGACAACCCATGAAAGACTATTTCAGCGCCATTGATTCGTTGAAAAAAGAACCTTATATTGACGAAAATCGACTTGGAGCAGTAGGTGCTTCTTTCGGCGGCTATTCCATTTACTGGATTGCCGGCCACAACCTAAACCACAGATTTAAAGCCTTTATCGCTCACGATGGGATGTTTGACCTTAAATCGATGTATCTCGAAACCGATGAAATGTGGTTTGTAAACTGGGATTTGGGCGGCCCTTTCTGGGACAAAACTAACAAAGTGGCCATGCATACATACGCCACGGCTTCGCCCAGCAATTTCGTTCAAAACTGGAATACTCCCATTCTGGTAATTCATTCCCAGCTGGACTACCGCATTCCGGTAACCCAGGGCATGCAGGCATTTGATGCTGCCATTCTGCTTCACGTTCCTGCCGAATTTCTGTATTTCCCCGATGAAAGTCATTGGGTACTGAAACCACAGAATGGTATTTTATGGCAGCGTACTTTTTTCAAATGGTTAGATAAATGGCTGAAATAAAATATCCAATGTAACGTTATTTCCAAAATAAAAATCAGGTTCCATAATCCTGACCAAATAGTTATCCACAATATGACTAAGACAATAAAATTATTAAAATTCTTATGCCTTTTTATCTTGATAACGCTTGTCGGTTATGGAACCTGTAAAGCCCAATCTAAAGGAACTCCTTTTGAAAGATATGCTTCTTTAGATGCCACAGGGTTTACGCAGGAAAGGCTGGATTCGCTAACCAATTACCTGAAAAATCACATGGCTACAACTGCAATGGTGATACTGAAAGATGGAAAAATGTTATATGAATATGGAGACATTAAAAAGGTTAGCTATATCGCCTCTTGCCGGAAGAGTGTCCTGAGCATGCTCTATGGCAAATATGTTGAAAATGGTACCATCGACTTAAACGAAACCATTGGAGACATCGGAATCGACGAAGACAAAGGCTTGTTGCCCATAGAAAAAACAGCAACGGTTCAAAATATCATTACTTCCCGTTCGGGTGTCTTCTACACACCTGTAAACAAAGGATACGATGAAAAGGACATCTTGAAAAGAGGTTCGGTAAAACCCGGAACATACTTTGTGTATAATAATTGGGATTTTAATGTGGCCGGCTATATTTTTGAGAAAAAAACAGGAAAAAATATTTATAAGGCATTAGAAGATCAGCTTGCCATACCACTTGGTTTTCAGGATTGGAACATAAAAAAACAAAGGAAAAAATATAAAAAAAGCAAATCGAGATATCCGGCCTATCACATGTATCTTTCTACCCGGGACATGGCGAAAATCGGGCAACTGATGCTCCAAAAAGGAGAATGGAACGGAAAACAGATTATTTCCCGGAAATGGATAAAAAGAATAACAACACCGGTTACATCCGTAGATACGGTAAACAAACGCTACGGACGAACCAAAGCAAGCCCCTTTCAGTTTTCCTACGGCTATATGTGGTGGATAGTAGATAATTTCAAGCATAATCCTGTTTTTGATGGTGCTTATTCGGCCACCGGTTACGGGGGGCAATTCATAACAGTTATCCCCAAATTAAATATGGTCATTGCACACAAAACCAAATTAGGATTGTTAAATTATATGGGATTGAAATATGATGTGAGCAATGAACAATATTGGAGATTAATATATGACTTCATTGGAACACAAAGGGAATGAATTAAATACTGTGACAACAGAAAATATAAAGATGAAACACTCATGTTTAATTTTAAACACACCCGCCCGAACTTCCCGTTAGGGGTACGTTCGGGCAGGAAAATGATTAAAGTCCGCCTTAGGCGGACGACTCAAATGCAGCCTTGGATTTCAATCCAAGGCGATGGTGTCAGAGTGCATTACATCAATATATTACAAATTTTTAAACACATGAGATTTAGCATTTTATTCTGTTCGTTCTTGTTCCTCTCCGTGGGATTATTTGCCGGCACACCCAACGACTCCATCCCCGAAAAAAAAGCGGACACAACAAAACCATGGACATACAAAGGTCAGTATGCCATCATGCTCAACCAAATCAGTTTCAGAAACTGGGCTTCCGGTGGGGAAAGTTCTCTGTCGGGACGCGCCTCGGTGGATTATCATTTGAAATACAAAAAAGATAAATTTTCGTTCGACCACACAGCACATCTCGCCTACGGAATGGTTGGTTACCTTCATAAACGGATTCAAAAAACCGATGATAAAATTGATTTGTTATTTGCACTGTCTAACCAATTTTCAAAAAAATGGTACTTTACCAGCATCATCTCCTTCAAAACTCAATTCTCAAAAGGATATAAAAACCCTGATTTCAGCCATGAAATTTCTGACTTTATGGCTCCAGGTTACCTAACCGTTTCCATCGGATTTCGCTTTAAAGACAATAAGAATTTCGAACTCTTCATGAGTCCTTTTGCAGGAAGAATAACCTTCGTCCTTAACCAATATCTTGCTAATCAAGGTGCTTACGGTGTAAAAAAGGCAGTGTACGACTCTCTCGGAAATGTACTCATCCCCGGCGAAAACATTGCCGGCCAGCTGGGAATAAATATTTTGAGCAGCTATCAGACCAAACTCATGAAAAATATCCTTTTCAAAACCCGTATTAACCTCTACAACAACTATCTTGAGGAAGAACCTTCCAAACGATGGCAAATAGATATGGATTGGAATAACGAACTTTCTTTTAAAATCAACAAATATTTCTCCACCGTTCTTCTTGTACAACTCAAATATGATCCCAATACATTGTTTCCGGTTTATAAGGATAACACAATTGTTTCGCAGAAGAGCAGGCTCCAGTGGAAACAATCACTTGGGGTAAGTTTTTTATACAGCATTAAGTAATCCGTGGTAGTTAAAATATTTCTTTATCTTTGAGAATTAAAAAATCTCTAATAAATTATAATCTTCTAAAAACAAGAAGCATGAAAATAACAATGGTTGGGACAGGTTATGTTGGATTAGTAACCGGATCATGTTTTGCCGAGATAGGCATCGACGTTACCTGTGTTGATATTGATCAACGAAAAATTGAAAACCTGAAAAAAGGAATTTTACCCATTTACGAACCCGGACTGGAAGATCTGGTAAAAAGGAATCACGAAAAGGATCGCTTAAGATTTAGTACAGAACTGGCTAAAAATCTGGAGGGTGTAGATGTAGTTTTTGGTGCCGTGGGAACGCCTCCCGATGAAGACGGAAGTGCCGATTTGAAATATGTTCTCGGAGTAGCCCGCGAAGTGGGTCAAAACATGAACAACTATCTGCTGATGGTTACCAAAAGTACTGTTCCTGTGGGTACCGCAGAAAAAGTCAGAGCGGCTATTCAGGAAGAACTGGACAAAAGAGGAGTAAGCATTCCTTTTGATGTGGCCTCCAATCCCGAATTTCTGAAAGAGGGAGCGGCAGTGGACGACTTTTTAAAACCAGACCGTATTGTGGTAGGTATCGATTCGGATAAAGCCAGAAAGATTATGGACCGGCTCTATAAGCCATTTACCATGAACGGACATCCGGTAATTTTTATGGATATCATTTCTGCAGAAATGACAAAATATGCCGCTAACGCCATGCTGGCCACCAAGATCAGCTTTATGAATGATATTGCCAACCTGAGTGAGATTGTGGGAGCCGATGTAAATTCCGTGAGAAAAGGGATTGGCTCCGACCGCCGTATTGGACCCTATTTTATCTATCCGGGCACCGGCTATGGCGGCTCTTGTTTTCCAAAAGATGTAAAAGCCCTAATTATGACAGCCGACGCTAACGGTTACGACATGGAAGTTCTGAAAGCAGTGGAAAATGTCAACGAAAGGCAGAAATCAATTCTTTTTGGGAAGGCCATGAACTATTTTGATGGTAATCTGAAAGGAAAAACTTTTGCGGTGTGGGGACTGGCTTTCAAACCTCAAACTGATGATATGCGCGAAGCTCCTTCATTGGTCATTATCAAAAAGCTGCTTGATGCCGGTGCCAAAGTAAAAGCTTACGACCCCGTTGCCATGGAAGAAGCCAAACGTATGCTGGGAGATTCCGTAGAGCTGATTGATGACCAGCACGAAGTCCTTATTGATGCTGATGGATTGTTTGTCATAACCGAATGGCCGGAATTTAAGTTTCCCAACATGAAGATAATGAATAAATTACTGAAAGGTAAAGTTATTTTTGACGGCCGTAATATTTACAATCCTGAAGACATGGCAGAGGCCGGGTTTGATTACTTCGGTATCGGTCGAAGCAACAAAAAAAAATAAATATTTAAATCTAACATTCCCGGACAGCTTGCGTTCGGGAATTTTTTTAACACTACCATTATGAAACGAATTCTTGTTACAGGCGGGGCCGGCTTTATCGGTTCACATCTTTGCAAACGGCTGCTGAATGAAGGAAATGAAGTCATCTCTCTTGATAATTATTTTACAGGACAGAAGAAAAACATTATTTCACTTATCGATAATCCTTATTTTGAAATAGTTCGCCACGATGTTACCAGCCCCTATTTTGTGGAAGTGGA
>JAJRQN010000122.1 GCA_024280235.1 Bacteroidota bacterium
AGGAAAAGATTCGTCTGAAGAAACATTGCGACTACTTTCTTGAAGTACTGGATTCGGAGGAGCCGGTGGGTAAAAAACTGGCTTTCGTTCTTCAGGAAATAGGACGGGAAATAAACACTCTCGGTTCCAAATCCAATGATGCCGATATGCAAAAGATTGTGGTGCTAATGAAGGATGAACTGGAAAAAATTAAAGAACAAATGCTGAATATTTTGTGATGCCGAATCCTGAAAATCATAAGAAAGGAAAGCTAATTATCTTCTCAGCGCCTTCCGGCTCCGGAAAAACAACATTGGTACGCTATATCATGTTACATTTGCCACAGCTCTCTTTTTCGGTTTCGGCTACGAGCCGTCCGCCAAGACCCGGCGAAAAGGATGGCCTGGACTACTTTTTTATCAGCGTTGAGGAATTCAGGCAAAAGATAAAAGAAGATGCTTTTGTGGAGTGGGAGGAAGTTTATGAAAATCAATTTTACGGCTCATTACGCTCTGAAGTGGAGAAAATCAGAGAGTTTGGTGATTCGGTTGTCTTTGATGTGGATGTGAAGGGTGGTATTAGTATTAAAAAAAAGTATGGAGATGAGGCTCTTGCTATTTTTGTACGACCGCCTTCAATAGCTGTTCTCGAAGCTCGTCTTCGCCATCGTTCTACCGAAAACGAGAAAAGTATCCGCCAGCGGTTGGACAGAGCAACTTATGAACTTACTTTTGAAAAATATTTTGACAAAGTGCTGATTAATGACAATTTGGAAAAAGCGCGCAAAGAAGCCCTAAATATGGTTCGTGATTTTATTGAAAAAGACTGATTTTGCTATTCTTAACTTAAAACAAAAGAGATGAAGAAAATTGTTCTATCTTCTTACAATAAGAATATAATCAGGGCTTTACGAAGTCTTCATGTGGAAAATTGTGCTTTGGCGCAGCCCAAAGAAAATGAAGTGTTGATAAAGGTGCATGCTGCTCCCTGCAATCCATCTGACATCGCTTTTTTGATGGGAGACTATAATATTGTTAAAGAAGTTCCGACTGTTCCCGGTTTTGAAGGTTCCGGTATCGTAGTGGAAGCCGGTGAGGGAGCCGAAGATCTAATTGACCGTAAGGTAAGTTTCTTTATACAGGAAGAAAAATGCGGTAGCTGGTCAGAATATATTATTTCAAACCGCAGCAAACTCGTGGTACTGGATGATGATATGAATATGGATCAGGCTGCCTGTTTTGCCATTAACCCGTTCACTGCTCGTGGATTGCTGGATATTGCTTTGTTGCGCGATAACCATGCTGTCATTCAGAATGCTGCGGGAGGACAGGTGGCTGCTTTTGTAAGACAAATGGCCGGTGAAATGGATATTGAGGTGATTGACATTGTCAGAAAAGAGGAAACGGTAGCGCGTTTGAAGAGGGAAGGAGCAAAGCATGTCCTGCTGGAGAGCGATCTTCAGTTTGAGGAAAAATTGAAAGAACTAGCCGGCAAACTGGATGCCCGTCTTGCTTTTGATGCGGTGGGTGGTACTCTGGCAGGGCAGATATTCAATGCCATGCCGTATGATGCTGAGTTGGTGTCCTATGGCGGACTATCGACAAAATATATCTCAGGTATTGATCCAATGGGTTTGATTTTTCATGATAAAATTATTTCGGGATTCAATCTTCCTGAATGGCGCGAACAAATGGATGATGATTTTTTTGAACAGGTTTCAACTGAAATGCAGGCACAGTTTATTTCAGGGAAATTTCAGACTAAAATTCAGGGAAGTGTTGATTTTGATAACATTGGCGATGGACTGATTCATTGCCTGCGGAACCTGAGTAAAGGGAAAATGCTGATTAAAGCTAATAGCTAATTATTTTTGATGAAACAGAAAAAGAAAACAGGTTTATTGTTTGGGTCTTTCAATCCAATCCACTCGGGGCATCTGATTCTTGCCAATTTCATGGCTGAGTTTACCGACTTGGATGAGGTCTGGCTTGTGGTTTCTCCTCACAATCCATTGAAACAAAAAGCCGGCCTTTTGGCTGATATTCATCGCCTTACACTGGTACGTCTTGCTTTGGAAGATCAGCGGAAGTTGAAAGCCACCAACATTGAATTTAAAATGCCCAAACCTTCCTATACCATCGACACATTGACTTGGCTCTATGATAAGTACCCTGAGCGGGAGTTTGTTATGATTTGTGGTACTGATATTTTCAGCCATTTTCACAAATGGAAAAATTACCGGGAAATTTTGCATCAGTATCCGCTTTACGTTTATCCACGTCCCGGTTCTTCGTTGGAATAATATGCGGAAAATCCCAATATTCGACTTTTTGATGCACCTTTATTGGAAATTTCATCCAGTTTTATCCGAAAAGGTATTCGTGCGAAAAAGAACATGTCTTTTTGGATGCCGGAAACGGTGTATCAGTATATCTTAGAAATGCATTTTTATGAAAAGTAGCCGATTATCTCATATTTCCTCTGATCTGCTATCGTAACGGCTGATATTATTAAACTACTTTTTATTCACAGTTAAAATATCCGCCCACTACGAATAAGAAATAACGAACAGCATTTTACTGGTAGGGGTCTGTTACGGGAAGTACATAATACTCTCCCGTACGCGGGTCTTTGTAAAATTTATTGTATCCGTTAATACTTTCAATGTTGGCATCCACGGATCCTTTAATAAAAACCGTGTTGTCCACATCCACCGATCCCATTACGTTTAACGCTGAATCTACGGTGATACGTTGCGGGGTTACCTGCGGAATAATACCTGCATTCTGAAAAACCAGTACCCAAATGCCGGCGGCAATCAGAATCAGGGTAAGTTTGAGAAAACGTGAATTTATTTCCATGGTTTTATGAATTAGTTTCAAATGTTCAAAAATATTCAAAATTTGTGAAAGCTACACCGTTTTTGTGATAAAAACCTCTCTGGTAGATTCAGCGATATAAAATCTTGTAAATCATAGAATTCTGTCAAAAGATTTTTTGGCTTATCCAGGTTTGGTTTTTTAAGGTGAGGGAAAAAAGTTACTGATAAGAATCAGAAAATGCTTTAAGCCGTTTTTCCTTTTACCTTTCAAATTGCTCCAGCCTGAAATTGCCTTCTTCAAAAACAGCATAGGAAAAGTGGGAGATCCAGTCGCCAAGAATTATTAGTTGTGCTTTGTTGTTGATGTTTGTTATGACCGGTATGTGACGGTGGCCGAAGACAAAATAATCGACATCGGGAAATTCGCCTGTCATTTCACGGGCATGGTTGTCAAGCATCTCACTTTCTTTATCAAAGGAAGCCTCCTGCTTACCTGACTGACTCATTTTTGCCAGACGGCTTCTGCTTGAGAAATAATTTCCCATCCACGCTCCCACATCGGGATGCAGCCAGCGAAACAAGAACTGGTTGGG
>JAJRQN010000123.1 GCA_024280235.1 Bacteroidota bacterium
CCCCGCAAAAGCCTGCTTTGAAATATCTTTTTTGCGCAATGTGCAGTGTTGTAGTTGGGAGACTCTTCGCCGGTGCTTACGCACTTGCCGTCCTGAAACCGGCTCTGAGATAAACTTTCATTTTTTTGAGGATAGGAAACTGAACAAAAGCCCTGACTTCCACCACCCCAGCCACAATTCAGAACTCCGCATGTAAGGTGGGATAGTGCGGTGGCGCAGGGTGAAGAATCTCCCTGCCAAAGTCCTACTGCCGGAACTCCCTTTTGCTTGGGGTGCAGTGTTGTAGTTGGGAGACTCTTCGCCGGTGCTTACGCACATGCCGTCCTGAAACCGGCTCTGAGATAAACTTTCTTTTTTTTTGAGGATAGGAAACTGAACAAAAGCCCTAACCCTCCACCACCACAGCCCCTATTCAGGACCCTGCCGGGAAGACTTGTGCGGCAGGGCAGATGAAGAATCTCCCCATCATCGTCTATAAAAGACTCTGAAAATCTTGACGCGAAGTAATTTTTAGAAGGCCCCTATAATAAATGTACGCGTTTTTAATAAAATTGTCGGAAACCCATGCACTTTTATCTTTAAATAACTTCAATATAATAATTTATACATCAATAATTTAAGCGTATTCTAGCAGACCCTAAATATCTCTTTCGGAGTCTTACATGAGCCAAATTTATTCCTATTTTTGCATACAATAAATTTAGTCTGTTAAACCTTTAAAAATTAATACAATGTACAGCAATCTTGAGAGTGTTCCGAAAGCATACAACGAGCCTGTGCTGAGCTATAAACCCGGGTCGCCGGAGCGTGCAGAGCTTAAAGCCATGCTGAAAAAAATGAAATCTGAAGAAATTGAAATTCCCATGTTTATTGGCGGGAAGGAGGTGATTACCGGTGAAAAGGTGGCCATTCATCCTCCCCACGAATTGAAGCACACACTTGGTTATTATTACAAGGGAGATGCTTCCCATGTTTCCATGGCTATTGAAGCTGCATTGGAGGCAAAAAAGACATGGCACAACATGCCCTGGGAACAACGTGCCGCCATATTCCTGAGAGTGGCCGACTTGATTAGCGGCCCTTACCGCGCCAAAATTAATGCTGCCACTATGCTGGCGCAGTCGAAAACTGCCTTTCAGGCTGAAATTGATGCTGCCTGCGAGCTTGCTGATTTCTTCCGTTTCAATGTGCAATACATGACCGAAATTTACAGCCAGCAACCCGCCTCTTCCAAAGGCATCTGGAACCGATTGGAATACCGCCCGTTAGAAGGTTTTGTGTATGCGCTGACACCTTTCAACTTTACCTCCATTGCCGGAAATCTTCCCGGTGCTCCTGCTTTGATGGGGAATGTGGTTGTATGGAAATGTTCCAATACGCAGGTTTATTCTGCCAAAGTTATCATGGATATTTTCAGGGAAGCCGGACTTCCCGATGGTGTGATTAATCTGGTGTTTGTCTCTGGTCCGGTTGCAGGCAAAACCGTTATGGAACATCCCGATTTTGCCGGATTCCATTTTACCGGTTCCACCGGTGTTTTTCAGCATATCTGGAGAACTATTGGCGCTAACATATCCAAATATAAAACCTATCCACGCATTGTGGGCGAAACAGGTGGTAAGGATTTTGTGATGGTACACAAATCAGCCCATGCCGATCAGGTAGCCACAGCATTGGTAAGAGGCGCTTTTGAATTTCAGGGACAGAAATGTTCGGCAGCTTCCAGAGCTTACATTCCCGATAACTTGTGGGATGAAGTGAAAGAAATAATGGTTGCTCAGGTGAAAACCATCAGGATGGGGAATCCGGAAGATTTCACTAATTTCATGACGGCTGTGATTGATGAGGCCAGTTTCGACAAACTCACCATGTTTATTGACAATGCTAAGAAAGATGCTGCTGCTGAGATTATTGTGGGAGGTGGTTATGATAAATCAGAAGGCTACTTTATCGAACCTACGGTTATCCGTGCCATGGACCCGCATTATGTTACCATGGAAGAAGAGTTGTTTGGCCCGGTGTTGACGCTTTATGTTTATGAAGCTGACAAGTACGAAGAAACGCTGGAAATCCTTGACAGCACTTCCCCTTACGGGCTTACCGGCGCCATTTTTGCCGATGACCGTTTTGCCGTCGATTTGGCAACAAAGAAACTAATAAATGCTGCCGGTAACTTTTACATCAACGACAAACCCACGGGAGCTGTTGTTGGTCAGCAACCTTTTGGCGGTTCGCGCGCTTCCGGAACAAATGACAAAGCAGGTTCCAGTCTGAACCTTATGCGTTGGGTAAGTCCGCGTACCATTAAGGAAACTTTTATCCCGGCTACCGATTATCGCTATCCTTTTATGGATGAGAAATAGTTTTATCCTGATTTTTATACGAAAAGCCACTCACTGAAATACAGCGAATGGCTTTTCTTTTTTGGCCATGAACAATCTTTGAGGAATTATTTGAACGACTGCAAATCCTGCAATCTTTTATAAATCCCGTTTTGTTTTACCAACATTTTATGAGGGCCGCGTTCCACAATTTCACCTTTTTGCATGACAATGATTTCGTCTGCATCGCGGATAGTGGAAAGCCGGTGTGCAATCACCAGTGTCGTTCTGTTTTTCATGATTTTTGTAAGCGCATCCTGCACCAGTCGTTCGGCTTCGGTATCAAGAGAAGAGGTAGCTTCATCCAGAATTAAAATATCAGGGTTGGCAAGAACTGCACGCGCTATACTCAGGCGCTGGCGCTGCCCTCCGGAGAGTTTTATTCCACGGTCGCCCACACCGGTTTGATAGCCCTCTTCCATTTTTATGATAAAATCATGAGCATTAGCAACTTTTGCGGCTTCTTCCACAGCTTCCTGCGACACGTTATTTAAGCCGAAAGCAATGTTGTTGAAAACGGAATCATTAAATAAAATACTATCCTGAGAAACAATACCCATAAGACTTCGTAACTCACTGATCTTATAATCTTTCACATCATGTCCGTCCAACAGAATACGGCCTTTGGTTACGTCGTAAAATCGTGGCAGCAGATCCACAATAGTCGATTTACCCCCACCCGATTCGCCTACAATAGCAATCATCTTCCCTTTGGGAATAAAGATGTTAATGTCTTTTATTACAAAGTGTTTTTGGTATTTGAAAAATACATTTTCAAATCTTATTTCTTTTTCAAAAGATTTAACAGATAAGGCATTAGGTTTTTCTTCAATGACTTCGTCAGCATCCAGGACTTCAAAAATACGGTCGGCTGAAGCCAACCCTTTCTTGATATTGAAATAGCTTTGCGAAAGTGATTTTGCAGGAGAAATAATCTGCGAAAAGACAACAATGAATGTGATAAAGTCAGCTGCCTGAATGGTGGGATGAGGAGAGATAACCATTTGTCCGCCAAACCACAGTATGACGACAATAACTAGAGACGACAAAAATTCGCTGAGCGGAGAAGAGAGATCACGGCGGCGGTTGACGTTGACCTGCTTGTGGTAATAGGTCTTATTCATGTCAATAAACCGCCGATTGAAGTAGGGAATGGCATTAAATCCTTTGATAACACGCAGTCCGGAGATAGACTCTTCGATAATGGACATTAGTCCGGCAAAATGATTTTGCAGTATGACAGAGCTTTTTCTCAGGCTTCTTCCGATAGTTCCAATGAAAAGCCCCTTTAAAGGCAATATAACAATGACAAAAATACTGAGTTTCAAGCTGATACTTACCATAAAAGCGAGGTAAACAACAATAGTAATCGGATAGCGAACCAGTACTTCTATGTAGTTCAGAATAGATATTTCCACCTCCTGTACATCGGTGGTAATCCGGGTCATCAGGTCGCCTTTTTTGTTTTTTGAATAATACGAAAGCGGCTGAATGAGCAATTTGCCATAGACGTCGTCGCGAATGCCGCGAATAGCTCCCAGACGCGCCGAGGTGATGAAAAACATAGCAAAAAACCGTCCAATGTTTTTAAAGAAAAAGGAGGTCATAATAATGACACAAATAAAAACCAGCGCTTGTAGTTTTCCCTGATGGATGATAATCTGACTGATATAATAGTTTAGATAGTCTAAGGCCGAATGAGCGCTTAAATGTAATACCGGCCTTACCGTAATAAGTTTGTTAATACCGAAAAGGAGATTCAGAAAAGGGATGAGTAGTGCAAGCGAAAACAGAGAAAATATAATAGCAATAAGATTAAAAAACAGGTTGGCACTCAAGTGCTTCCAGTAAGGAAAAATATATGATACTACACGATACAGTTTCTTCATTTGTCATAAAAATAAAGGGCAAAGATAACAGTTTAACCCGGGTGTGTCGATTTTTAACCGGAAAAGATTAGTACGGCACCGGCGCTTTCCTTATTTTTGCATAGCAGGCAATTTTTACATAGAAAAACGTTTTCTTTATTTAGGACTTCAACTTCGGAAAATTTGGGACAAAAAGTGATAGTTTCAGTTATTAATGACCTCGTTACCGACCAGCGGGTGAAAAAGGTTTGTGCCACATTGAACGAGATGGGTTTTGACATTATTCTTGTAGGCCGGAGGATGCACCACAGCCCCGGAATGGATTTCCGCCTTTACCCTGTTCACCGGATGAGGCTCCTGTTTGAAAAAGGGTCTCTGTTTTATATCTGTTTTCAAATACGCCTTTTTTTCTTTTTGTTATTTCATAAATCCGGCCTGCTGGTTTCCAATGATTTAGATACATTATTACCTAATTATCTCGTGTCAAAATTGAAACATATTCCGTTGGTTTACGACAGCCATGAGTATTTTACCGGTGTTCCCGAATTGCAAAATAATGATTTCAAGCGGAAAACATGGAAAATGGTGGAGCGATGGATTTTCCCCCGACTTAAAGATGTTTTTACGGTTAACGATTCTATTGCAGATATTTATGCAGGAGAATATGGCCTTCGCCCTGTGGTAGTCCGAAATGTACCACAAATGCATGTAGAAGAGCGTATTGTGGAAAACAATCGAGGGCTTCTCTCTCTGCCTGATGACAAAATGATAATGATTATGCAGGGTTCGGGTATCAACATTCAGCGTGGCGCAGAAGAGATGGTGGATGCGATGCAGTACATCGAAAGTGCTGTGCTGCTTATTGTGGGTGCTGGTGATGTGATGGATGTTTTGAAAGAAAAAGTAAGCTTGTTGCATCTGGAAAAAAAGGTGTTGTTTAAGCCACGACAGCCGTATGCCATGCTTATGCAATACACTGCTGCTGCTGATATTGGGTTGTCGCTGGACAAGGATACTAATATAAATTACCGCTTTAGTCTTCCCAACAAAATATTTGATTATCTTCATGCCGGCATTCCTGGTTTGGCTTCTGATTTGGTGGAGATAAGAAAGATTATTGATACTTATCGGGTGGGGGATTTTATTCCCGACCATCAGCCGTTACACATTGCCCGAAAAGTGAATGAGATTTTCTCTCATCCTGAGATATTGAGGCAATGGAAGCAGAACACCCGAAAAGCGGCTCGCGAACTAAACTGGGAAAACGAATCGAAGAAACTGAAAAAGATTTATGCAAAATATGTCTGAGATCCATATTCATATTGTTTCGTTCGATGTGCCCTATCCGGCAAATTATGGTGGTGTCATCGATGTTTATTACAAAGCCAAAGCACTGGCTGAAAAAGGTATAAAAGTACATCTCCACTGCTTTGAGTATGGCAGGAAAAACGCCCCCGAGCTTAAAAAAACTTTCCATGAAGTTCATTATTACAAACGTGATATTTCTAAAAAGCATCTTTTTAAAAGTCGGCCTTTTATTATTGAAACACGTATTTCGGAACATCTTGTAAACAACTTACTTAAGGATGATTATCCGATTCTCATGGAAGGATTGCATACTACCGGACTATTGCTCGAAAAAAGGCTGAAACACCGAAAACGTATTGTGAGAACTCATAATATAGAGCATGAATATTACAGTAATCTTTCGCGGGCAGAAACGGATTTGTTTAAAAAGTATTATTTCTTTAATGAAGCTGTCAAGTTGAAAAAATACGAAAAGATTCTGTCGAAAGCTGATCTCCTGCTCGCTATTTCACGAACGGATTATGATTATTTTTCTAAAAAATACAAGCGGGTAGTTTATCTTCCGGCATTTCACCCCCATACAGTTGTCAGAAGCAAAACCGGACGGGGAAAATATGTTTTATATCATGGCAATCTGTCAGTACCCGAAAATATTAATGCAGTTACCACGCTTTTGAATCAGGTGTTTATAAATTCGCAAATTCCCATTAAAATTGCCGGACTTAATCCACCGCGGTCGTTGTTGAGACTGGTTGCGACAAATCCTTTAGCTGAAATAATTACCAATCCTTCTGATGACCTGCTTAACGATTTAATAAAAAACGCCCATGTCAATATTTTTTTCACAAATCAGGCCACAGGCTTAAAACTCAAGCTTTTAAATGCTCTTTACAACGGGAGGTTCGTTCTTGCTAACGACAAAATACTCAATGGCAGTAATTTGGATAAGTTGTGTGAACTTACAAACAGAATTTCGGAAATGAAAACTCATCTGGAAAGTCTTATGAAAAGAGAATTCACTGCCACCATGAAAATTGAGCGGCAGATTCATTTGCAAACCATTTATACGAATGGCGACAATGTGGAAAAGCTAATCGGACTTATTGTCTGAATCGAAAATACTCCCCTCCTCACATTTTACTACCCGTCCCGGAAACTTATGAATAAGGTTATAGTTGTGGGTTGCCATAATTACCGCACGACCTTCCTGACAGATTTTAATAAGCAGGCGCATAATTTCGTTAGAGGTCTGGGGGTCAAGATTTCCGGTAGGTTCATCTGCAAGAATAAGTTCGGGATTGTTCAGCAATGCCCGTGCAATGGCCACACGCTGCTGTTCGCCTCCCGATAGCTGATGTGGCCTGGCTCTCAACTTACCAATTAAATCCACATCCGACAGTACCTCCATAATTCGTTTGTTAACAGCTCTGCTATCTTTCCATCCTGTAGCTTTCAACACAAAAAGAAGGTTGTCTTCAATAGTTCTGTCTTCGAGCAGCCGATAATCCTGAAAGATAATACCCATTTTTCGTCGTAGGAAAGGAACTTTATTCCTTTTCAGGTTTAACAAATCAAAATTACAAACTGTCGCTTCCTCCGCCTCTACCGGTAATTCTGCAAAAAGGGTGTGAAGCAGGCTTGATTTTCCACTTCCGGTTTTCCCTATAAGGTAAACAAATTCTCCCTGCTCAACTTTGAGGTTCACATGAGCCAAGACGAGTTTGTTTTTTTGAAAAACCGATAATTCCTGAAGTGCGACAACCGAAGATTCCGACATGATAATTTGTTTTGAACAAAAGTAGAAATTTATGGCTAATCAGACGATGGGATATTTAACATAATTTTTGTGGGATATTTGCCGAACTTTCATAAATTTGTGCAACCAAAATTATTGTTTATGACTGATGACGCAATTTTCGTTTTAGAAGAGGCTGAGGAAAGTATGAGACATTCCATCCGGCATATGGAGAAAGAATTTCAGAAAATCAGGGCCGGTAAGGCTTCCCCCGGCATGCTTAGTGGCATCCGGGTGGAGTATTATGGCACGCAGGCGCCCATAGAACAAACGGCTAATATCAACACTCCCGATCCGCATTCTATTGTGGTTCAGCCATTTGATAAGAGCACAATTCACGATATTAAAAAAGCTATTATGAATGCCAATCTGGGATTCAATCCTATGGACGAAGGCGATATACTTCGTATTAACGTGCCTCCGCTGACTGAAGAGAGACGGCTTGACCTTGTGAAAAAGGCAAAACAGGTTACCGAGGATGCCAAAGTGGCTATTCGCAATGTCAGGCGTGGTGCCAACGACGATGCGAAAAAACTTGAAAAAGAGGGCATTCCTGAAGACGATGTGAAACATCTGCTGGAGGAGATTCAAAAGTTGACAGATAAATTTGTCAATAAAATAGAGTCGCTTTTTGAAGTGAAGGAAAAAGATATTATGACTATTTAAAAGTTCCGGATATTCCTCCGGCAAATTACAGACAGGAAAGGGTTAGTCTTCTAATTTTTTCCTGTTTTTTGTTTTCAGACGTTTAGCAAGATGAAAGGCTGTGCGAATGAAGTTGGATGTGGTTACAAAATCCTGAATACCTGAATTAATCATGGCTTTTGCTATATTAATCATATTGAAAGCATCCTGTACCGTGTGAAATTGCTGGTGGATACTGGTTTCCTGTTTTCTATTCTTATCTCTTAGCTGTTCCAGATATTTATCTGTCATCTTTTCATTGGAGAAACTTATCCCTCCAAGAAACTGTTTTTCTTTCGTGCTGGAAAGATTTTTACCAAGAATTTTCCGTATGGTTGAAAAAATAATTGGCTCCCTGAAAGCATACAAAATAAGGGCAATAAAAAGATAAGAAACAGTAATGATGAGAAATCCGCCTGTACGAGTGCCTGCCTGTGCAGCATACCAGTTGACAAAAGCAAAAGATAAAAACATGAGAATAAAGAAGAAAACCACAAACAATATTGAAAAAAGAACCAGTTGACCAATCATCTCGGCAGACTTCTTCCGATAAGCAACTTTATTGTATTCCAGTTGGGTATCCACATAAGTTCTAAGCTCATCAATCAGTATTTTGACAGGCTGTCTGAAATCAGGATTTTCCCCTTTGTTTTTTCCCCTATTCTTCATTTGACTATAAGTAAAACCAACCATACGAAGAAAGATTCGCATGGTTAGTTATGAATACCTGATTCAAATTATATCAGGACTTAGAAGCCTCTTTCACCTCTTCAATAACATTAGTTCCGGTTTTTTTAACATCCTCAAGGACTTCAGTTCCGGTTTTCTTTACATTTTCAATTAATTCGGAACCTGTCTGTTTTACATCTTCCAGAATATTATTGACATTTTCTTTTAAATCATCGAACTGATCCAGTAGCTCATCGGAAATTTCTCTGGTTTTATCAGATACTCTTTTTCGTGTTTTTTCGCCGGATTCAGGTGCATATAATAAGCCTGCAATGGCACCAATAGCAGCACCAATTACCATGCCTGAAAAAAAGGCAAATCCTGAATGTGAATTATTATTACTCATAGGATTAAATTTTTAAGATTAAACATTCCATATTATTTTATTATAGCTTTTTTTGTAAAAAAAGTTACACAATTCTTACAAAAATTATCAAGCTACATACGTTGTGTTAAGAACTTGACGACTCGCATATGATTCATAAACTGTCGCGCTACCACCTTCACTATGGTGTAGGATGGTATTGCAAGAATCATGCCTGTAATACCTGCCAGTTTACCTCCTATAATGATAACAAGAAAAACTTCCACGGGATGTGCTTTAACACTTTTGGAATATATCTGCGGTTGAAGAACAAAATTATCAATCATATTGGCAACACCAAACACGGCAAGAACAATGAAAATCGTACTGACAATACTATCATAAGACCCCATTCCCAGTTGTGACAGAATCGCCAGTATAATACCGGCACTGGCTCCAATGAGAGGACCAAGATAGGGAATGACATTCATGAGTCCTCCGAGAAAACCAATGAGCAGGGCGTTGGGGATTCCGAAAATTGTTAAGCCAATAACTTCCAGAGTCATCATGATGGCTACTTCTGCAAAAACTCCATAAGAATATCGTGTGAGTAACCTCCGTGAGTCCGAAAGCACATTGCTCAGCTCATGCTCATATTTTGAAGGTGTCAGGTTTAAAATGAAATTTTTGAACAAAGAAGGTTCCAGCATGGTATAAAAGGTGAGAAAAAGGATGATAAAAGCTCCCATAAGAAAAGAACTTGTTGTCCCTATCATAGCTGAGAAAATATTGGTAAACTTAGCCAAGTCAACAATTTGTCTTAGATGATCATATAAAAGACTGCTCAAGGTTGCATTTGAATTGGCAATATTATATTGAATAAGGAAATGCCGCGCTCTGTTGAGAGGCTCCTGAAAATGGGAAAAAACAGCATCGATATTAATGGAAGTTATAATATCAGCCTGTTTCAGAATTAGGGGAACTACCAAAACAATGAAACCTGCAAAAATGGTTATCATCAGCAGAAGAGTGAGGACAACATTCAAAACATGGGGTAACTTAAAATTTCGTATTTTAATCTGGTCCAAATGTTTAACTAATGGAGTCCCAAGGTATCCGATAAAGGTAGCCGCTATCACATATCCTACAATATCGGAGAAATACCATAAAATGAGTCCGATAACTATCAGAACTCCTGCAACTTTGATAATGTTCAGCGAAGCGTTACTTTTATTCTCCATAGGAAACGATGTCAGGGGTTAGACATAAGACAGCTAAAATAAATTATTTTTATGAATAAAAACCCGAACTGATAGTAAACCGGTAAAATAATACGAATGATATGAATAAGGTTATCCCGGTAATTCTGCCAAAAATGCCGGAAGTTATGGCCGTTTTTTGGATTTTGGAAAAGAAAATGACAAAAATTGCGTTTAATTCAATAGAAATTTGCAATTTTGCCTCTTCATGTTACAAAAAGGCACTATAAAATTAAGGGCTGTCGAGCCTCAGGATATTGATTTCCTCTTTCAGCTTGAGAATGACACCAGTCTCTGGCATGTCTCGCAGACATTTGTTCCTTTTGCCCGTTTCGATATGGAGCAATATGTTTTTTCTGTAAACAAACAAGAGCCGTTTGCTACGGGGCAGGTGCGTTTTGTTATTGAGCATACTCAGAACAATAAAAAGTATGTGATTGGAACGATTGACCTTTTCGCCCTGGATTCAATAAACCGCCGTGGAGGGGTCGGTGTTGTAATTCTTGAAGACTATCGGGGAAGGTCATTTGCCGGTACAGCATTGGATATTCTCATAGATTATGGATTTGATGTTTTAAATTTGCATCAGCTTTTTTGTAATATTGAAGAGGGAAATAAAGCAAGCTTAAAGCTTTTTGAAAGCCGGGGATTTGAAATTTCCGGAGTGAAAAAACAGTGGAACTGGAAAAACGGAAAGTGGATCGATGAGAACTTCCTCCAGCTTATTCCAATAGATTAAAAGGGAAAAACAATACAAGCTCTATGGCATATTACCATTCAAAATATGGACTTCCGACGAAAGGTCGCAGCCGTTTTCGCCGGTTTTTATTCAGGCTGTTATTCATTTTGATATTACTAGTGATAATTTCAGGATATTTTGTTTATCAGGTAATTAATGGCCCTAACGTGTGGACACCAGAGGGTAAGGCAGTGAGTATTTATGTTCCTACCGGGGCTAATTTTGGCCAACTCAAAGACATTCTCTATGGACGGGGACTTGTGATACACCGAAAAAATTTTGAATGGTGGGCACAAAAGAGAAAATTACCCGAACTAATTAAACCAGGGCGCTATATTCTGGTAAATGATATGACCAACAATCAGTTGGTAGATATGCTGCGGGCAGGCAAACAGGTTCCCGTGAATGTTACTTTCAACAATGTACGCGATATTTATCAGCTCGCGGGTAAAGTAGGCAGGCAGATAGAAGCCGATTCAGCTTCCATTGTTAATTATTTGAACGACAGTAGCAATTTGGTTAAAGCCGGTATTGGTTCCATACCTGTTTCCACGTTGTTCATTCCAAATACTTATCGGTTTTACTGGAATACAACGGCAAAGGAATTTGTTGACCGTGTGGTAAAAGAGTACAGGAGATTCTGGAACAAAAGTCGGCGCGAAAAAGCACATGCTGCCGGGCTAACGCCGACTCAGGTTGTGATTCTTGCTTCCATAGTGGAAAAGGAAACTAACAAAAATGATGAGAAACCACGTATTGCCAGCGTTTACATAAACAGGTTGCATGAAGGTTGGCGGTTGCAAGCCGACCCGACAGTGATTTATGCTTTGGGAAACCCGAAAATCCACAGAGTTCTGAATGTTCAAAAGAAAATAGATTCTCCATACAATACCTATCGTCATAGGGGGTTGCCCCCGGGGCCAATATGTATCCCTTCTATCTCATCCATCGATGCCGTGCTCAACTACGACAAACCCCATTTTCTCTACTTTTGTGCTAAAAGTGACATGTCGGGTTATCACGTTTTCTCCGAAACCAATCGCATGCATCAAAAAAATGCTCAGAAATATCAGAAGGCGCTTGACGAAATGAGGATTTATAGATAGGTGCTTTATCAGGGGCTGTCAAAAACACCCCTGATTTGTTCTGCTTTTCGCAGAGGTAAGGAAATATATTAATTTTGACATAATAAATTCAAAAAAATAGCGGTGAAATCAGTTTTGCGAATGTTGGTGTGGCTTGTAATGCTGGTCGGTGGCGTATGGGGAGGTTTTTTACTTGATGCCCGCTTGTTTCCTCATCTTTATGGAAATTTATGGGTTCATTTGACAAGCTTTTTTATCGGACTTGTGTTATTGAGACTTGTTATGGCCGTAAGTCGTAATACGGGCAGAACCCTTGCTAAATATGGCAGAGAAGGAGATCTACCGCGGATGGAAACCAACCGGCTGGTAACAGAAGGCGTTTATCGTTACATGCGGCATCCCATGCATCTCGGCTTGTTGTTGTTTCCGTTTGCTTTTGCATTTCTTGCCGGATCACCCTCTTTTGTCCTGATGATTGCTCCACTCGAAGTTATTTTTATGTTGCTGATGATAAAATGGGTGGAGGAGCCGGAAGCTATCCGGAAATTTGGCGATACTTATCTTGATTATATGAAAAGTACGCCCTGGTTTTGTCTGAAAAAGAAGTGTCTGAAAATGTTGTTTCAAAAAGTTGAGAAAAAGAAATAACAGATGAACAACATTTTGAAATTCTTATTTGGAATGGTAAGAATATAAATTGGAAGCCGGAGGTGCTAAAAATTATGAAAATGAGGTTTCTTTCCCGAATGCCGATGCCATAAACCGGCTTTTATCAATTCCTTCTCGTCTGTGGCAAAATGATTTATGTCGCCATCATATATAATCTCGTGATTTTCGGAAAGCACGATAACCCGTTCGGCAATTTCTTTTGCCAGCTCCATGTTGTGAAG
>JAJRQN010000124.1 GCA_024280235.1 Bacteroidota bacterium
GTAAAATTTAATGAAGTTGATTCTTGACCTCTTGTCTGTCATTTCCCGTGATGGCCAAATCAGCAAGCCCACTTCTTCAAATTTCCTTTAGATTCCCACTTTAATTTTGCTGTGTTATTCATCAAAAAATTTAAAAAATGAAAAAGTACACATTTATTTTAACAGCCTTTTTTTTGGCCATCAGCTTTACTGCTTTTAGTCAAACCAATGTCCCTGCCGTAGTAAAAACCGCTTTCGGCAAAAAGTTTCCAACCGTTAAAAAAGCAGACTGGGGCAAAGAAGGCAAAACCAATTGGGAAGCCGAATTTGAGCTCAAAGAAAAAGAGATGTCGGCCAACTTCGACTTGCAGGGCAACTGGACCGAAACAGAAACCGATTTGGAAGAAGATGCTGTTCCTGCCGTTGTAATGAACGTTTTGAAAACCAAATTTGCCGGTTACAAGGTGAAAGATGCCGCTTTTACAGAAACCCCTAAATTTAGTGCTTACGAAATTGTGATTAAAAAAGGCGGAAGCAAAAAAGAGATCACCATCGATAAAACAGGAAAAATACTGAATACAGAAAATGGAGACGAAGAGAATGACTAAACGCATGGATATATGAAGCTTCCATTAACAACATTCTCAGGTAATCAGCATCGGTTTGGAGAAAAGTATTTTATTGGATAATCCTGATAAAATAGCTTTTCCAAATCGGGTACTACTGAAAACTTAGTGAAAAGCTGTTGCTTTGTGTAATTATTAAATTGCCGGAAGTCGGAAGCTGGAAGTCGGGAGAAAATAACATCCCAACATGCAGTAATCAGTATAAATAATGGATTTACCAGTTATCGTAACAATGAAAAAACTTCGGTCTTCTGACTTTTCCCCATCGGAATGCCTTTGGCAACACAAAAACAATTTACCCACTAAAATGGTAGTAGAACCCCAAATCGAAATGCTGATTCTCTTATTTTTTTGTCCACAAAAAATTTAAAGCACTATTTTTGCCTCATTGGACAAGCTGTTAGTGCCCGTTTCTTATCAAAAATATTATCCATGTTAAAAAAGGTACACAATATCTTAAAAAAGAAAGGGATGTTTTTCCTGCCTGATTTGTTCTTTGCCTTGCTGTTTATCCTGTTACTTTCCTGGCCTTTTCAATTTCTGCAAGGACAAACACATTTGGCGCAATACATTGCCAGTGCTCGTGAAAACACCCCGCAAGTTATCAGGTTACAGAAGCAAATCCTCGTTTTGGAATTGGGCAAGAAGAATATTAAAGCGCTTTACAACGCACCCAAAGGTTATATCTCTTCCGATATAAATTTAACACCTTATTTCAATAACAATGGTGTATTGTTTACCACCAACCCTTCTCCCGAAGCCATCGGGTACGATATTGGCATTACCAACGGAGGGTTGTATTCGGCTCTGATGAACGTGGATATTCCTGTTTTTAACCGGAAATCCAAACAAAATGCCCTGTTTTGGCAAGACCAAAAGATTGGCCGGCTAAAAATTTTATTAAAAAACCTTTATTTTAACTTGGACCGTAAGGTTACCGGTTTATATTTCACCACACTCGGCATTCAATTATCTTATCTTACTCAGCAAGAGAGCGTTCGCCTGCTTTCGGGAGAGGTGAAAATCATGGAACAACTTACCCGGAAAGGTCTTTACCGGCTGGTGGATTACGAATTGCTCAGGACAACTCTTTCCGGCGATTCCATAAAGCTGCAAACCCTTGCCAATGCCTATCGACTACAGCTTATGCAGCTGAAAAGTATTTGCGGCATCTCCGATTCAACATTGAGGCTGTTGAAAATGGAAAGAATACAGATGACCCAACCTGCAACTTCTACTTCCTCATTTATAGCTCCTTACATCAACGACAGCTTATCGGCTATTGCTCAAAACCGGTTTTTTAACAACCGTTATCTCCCTAAAGTAATGTTGTATTCCAACGCCGGCCTGAATGCCGTTTCGCTCAACGGAATGGAAAAAAAATTCGGACTGTCGGCAGGCATCCGGCTATCTTATACCCTGTTTGATGGTAAACAAAAACAGGTCAGCAAAGAGCAAAGTATGGTGCGAATTGATCAGGCACAGTCGCTCAAAAAGCTAAAGTTAAAGAATATACAAACACAACGTTCTGCTCTGCTGAAGGCCATTGCAGAAGCAAAAGCCAATTTAGAAAAACAGGGCAGGCTGAAGCAGAATTACCGGAATTTAATTGCTTTGTACAAAGTGGAAGTGCAAAAAGGGCAGGTACCGGTTACCGGTTTTCTGATGGCATTGAGAAATTACAACAATTTAAAACTCTCGTATGGTTTGCAGGAAATAAAGTTGTACAAATTAATTAACGAATATAATTATTGGAATCATTAAACAATCCGGAAAGATGAACAGACTTATCAGGTGGAGTATTTTATGGATAACGGCAGTGCTGTTCGTTGCTGCAGGCTGCAAACAAAATAACGGAAAAAGCAGTAGTTCGACTCTTCGGCTGCCTCTCCCCGGCGTTGCCGTAACAACCCCCGTAAAGAAAAACAAAGTCATCTATACCACGTTTCAGGCCGTCAGCCGTTATTTGCAATCGGTTAATTACAGAGCCCGAACTTCCGGTGTTGTAACCAATGTTTTCGTTAGTCCGGGAGATGAAATTAAAGTCCATCAGCCGCTGTTTATCATTAAACCCATGGAAATGTCTGTTTTGGAGGGATCCGGTGCCTCGTCAGACAATTTAATCATCAGCTTCGATACTATTTTTTCCAATCAGGACGCATTTACGAGTAAA
>JAJRQN010000125.1 GCA_024280235.1 Bacteroidota bacterium
ACTGCACGCCATTATTGGGAATGCTCGAAAAAACCTACTCACCATAGCTAATGCTATGCCTGCGTTGCTTTTTCCTGTGCTACGCCAATACTGACATGCATTCCGGCTTCTCATAACGAAGCTCCTTGCGGATATAAGGTATTACTGTAAATCAGCTGATGAAACCGGGTTTTTTATTTTTATTGCTGTAAAAATAGTAAATTATAAAATACCCGTCCCGGATATAGATATAGCCAAGGGTTTGTAATGAAGTATTTGTCTCCCATGAAGTACAGCGCTTCTTATCCCACTAATGGATTGTTATGAAATAACCTAAGAACACCATTTACCGGATTCAGAAAAAGGAATTTAGTTTAAACCGCTTTATTTAAAACCACCATAAAAGAAGTATGATCCTTGTTTTTGGTATTCAATAAAACATCTCCTCCCATGGTCAACATTATTTGTTTGCTCAGGCTTAAGCCGATGCCGGAACCGTTTTCTTTTGTGGTATAAAAAGGGACGAAAATCTGTTCTCTCATTTCAACAGGAATTTGTGGCCCGTTGTTGGTGATTTCAATTCTGACAGAATGATCCGTCTGCCACAGTCTAATTATCAATGTCGGATTTTCCGTTTCTCCTGTCAGAAGAGCTTCCACCGCATTTTTCAACAGGTTCGTTATCACCTGCGACTGAAGTTTTTCGTCCGTAACAAACAGGATATTCTCAGGAATCGACTTCTTAATCTTTATTGTGTTAAATCCGGGGAAAGCACTGGCCGCCAACAGGTTATTTTCAATTAACGCAGAAAGATTCACTTCTTTTAAATGCGGTTCGGGAAGTTTGGTAAATTTCCTGTAATTGTCAACAAAATTCATCAGGCCGAGACCTCGTTCTTCAATTACTTTGAGGCCTTTTACCGTATTTGAAATCATCACCGGATTCACCTCTTCAACAGCTATCGGCTTATCTTTTCTTGAAAAATATCCCAAAATAACCTGCGACAAAGAGGCGATGGGGGCAATATTATTCATGATTTCATGGGACAAGGTACGTGCCAGTTTTATCCAGGCATCCACTTCGCGGTTGTCCAGTTCTTTGGTAATGTCACTCACCGCAATTAATCTTATTTTTTCGTTTTTGATGATTATTTGCGACAGTTTGAACAAGAGTTTTTGTCCGTACCGGTTTTCAAAAATAGCCGATGACCGCCGGGGATTGGGGTCAGATTGCATGATAAAATCCGGCAACGCTGCGTCAACAGCCTTCAGCGTATTGATATGATGATATTCGTTAAGATTGACAAGCTTTACCGCTACCGGATTGATATTTATCACTCTTCCTTTTTCGTTTACCGAAAAAAGGCCGGTAGAAGATTGGTTTATAACAAGGCGGAAATAATGTTCACGGGTATTAATTTCTGTTTTGGTTTGTCTGAATAGTTCATTGAGCCGGTTCATCCCCTTATAAACATCATTAATGGCTTTATTGCCTGACTTTGAAGGAATTTTGAGCGTTGTATCTTCATTTTCAATACCGAGTAAAAAGAAGGATATCCATTTATTTAAGCGGTTGAAATAGCGGATAATATTGACTGCCGCTCCTGTCAGCAACAGACCGGAAACAATGCTCAGCGGATAGTTTTGTCTTACGAAATACAAAAATGTCGTTACTCCGGCAAGCAGGATGATAATAGCCAACCTGAATAAAATTGCTTTGTAAAAATGTTTGTATGCCATTGCGTAATTTTTTAGTTAAAACCTTAGAACAAAGTTTCTTATACCTTTTTAAAACCATTAAGAAATTAAGATAATGAAGGATTTTGACCTTGTCAAAAAAGCTACTATCCATAAATTTCGCTAATTAGCACATTATCTCATTTTCACATTTTCACATTCCCACTTCTTCAAATCTCCAAATCTCACCTTTAAATCCCATATTTTTTCAATTTATTATATAGCGTCTGCCGTGTAATCCCCAGTTTCTTCGCTACAGCACTCATATTACCTTTTTCCTTTTTAACGTAAACACGAATCATATCACGCTCCATTTCCTCAATGGTTTTAACCGGAAGACTGTCGTGATCGTAGATTCTGTCGCTTATTGTAAAACTATCTTCATCGAGGATTTTACCTTCGGCAAGGATAACCGCCTTTTCAACAGAATGTTGTAGCTCTCTGACATTCCCAGGCCAACTGTATTTCAGGAGTTTTTGCATGGCCTGCCGGCTGATTTTAAGACCGTATTTTTCATATTTTTTCATGTACTTATTCAGATAAAATCCGGCCAAAAGCAGTATATCGTTTCCCCGTTCTCTCAATGGTGGCAATTCGATGGTTATGGTGTTAATGCGGTAGAGCAAATCCTGACGAAAAAGGCCAGCGGCAACCATAGCCTTCAAATCTCTGTTCGTGGCAGAAATCAGCCGGATATCAATGGAGACCGGCGTGTTGCTCCCAAGTCGTGTGATAATTCTGTTTTGCAAAACCGAAAGCACTTTTGCCTGAAGCGACAAAGGCAAGTTTCCAATTTCATCAAGAAAGAGCGTCCCTTTATTGGCCAGTTGAAATTTCCCGACACGGTCTTCGTGCGCATCCGTAAATGAGCCTTTCGTGTGTCCGAAAAGTTCACTTTCAAACAGCGTTTCACTAATGGCTCCCATATCAACACTCACCATTAGTTCTTTATTTCTTTTTGAGCGACTGTGTATTTCGCGGGCAATGAGTTCTTTACCTGTACCATTCTCACCGGTTATAAGAATATTGGCATCGGTAACCGCTACTTTTTTTACCATTTCCATCACCCGTTTCATGACACCCGATTGCCCGATAAGTTTTTGAGTAACGGGATTAAGCTCTTGTTTCAGGCTGTTGTTGCTTTGGCGCAACGAGGCTGTTTCAAGATTGCTTTTCCGGAGTTTCAGAGACGCATGTAATGTACTGGTTAACTTACTATTATCCCATGGTTTTAAAATAAAATCAAAGGCGCCTTCTTTTACTGCTTTTACAGCCAGCTCAATGTCGCCGTAGGCGGTAATCATAACCACGCTTATCAACGGATCGTAGTCTAAAATCCGGCGCAGCCAATACAGCCCTTCATTTCCGGTATTGATGCCGGCTTTAAAATTCATGTCGAGCAACACAACATCTATACTGTTTTTATGCAGAGTAGAAATCAGGCTGTTTGGATTTCTAAGTGCATAAATCCTGTCAAATTGGGATTGCAGTAACATTTCAAGTGCCGTGAGAACGCTTTTGTTATCGTCAACGATAAGTATTTCACTTTTCATCTTTATGTGTTGTTTTTCTTTCCGGCGGTACCGTCGTTATTTGTTATCTGTTAAAATGGTTGTTTTTATATTTAAATACGGCTCAACATTTCGTACCTACGGCACTTAACATCATATTTTTGATCTTATCTACCCTTAAATCTGCAAGTAAGTTATTAACAAAAAGGTCAAATGGCTGTGCAAAAGTTATTTACACAGCATTTGACCGTGTTATTTTATCACCTATTTTAGTGTTGCAAAACAAAAAAGTTAAAATAACATGGCAAT